>NZ_LIRK01000647.1 GCF_001419765.1 Streptomyces torulosus | reverse complement strand
CGCCGACGCCTTCGGGGGAGGGGTAGAGGACGACGCCGAAGCCGTGCCGGGCGGCGACGCGGGCGGCTCCGGTGTAGACGCCGCCGAAGAACTCGGTGGTGAGGGCGGGGACGACGAGGAGGACGGTGCGGGTGCGGCCGAGGCGGAGGTTGCGTGCGGCGAGGTTGGGCCGGTAGCCGAGGTCGCGGGCGGCTTCGCGGACGCGTTCGGCGGTGGTCTCGGAGACGCGCCCGCGCCATTTGTCGCCGAGGACGAGGGAGACGGCGGCCTGGGAGACGCCGGCGGCCTGGGCGACGTCACGGCTCGTGGGCCGTGTACTACCTCGTGCCACGGTGGGCGTGCTCCTTCGTGGGCCTCGTGCGTATGGACGCGTGGTCAGCGCTCATGGTACGTATGACTACGGACGTTATACGTAACACTTCCTCCGTCGGCTCCCTCTGGACCGGCGGGAGCCGACGAGCCGACGAGAGTCGTCCGAGGGGCGGAACATGGCAGCCGGATACCTGGAGATCCTCAGGGCGCGGCACGCCGCGCGTCTGCTGGCGGGCACCCTGGTGGGGCGGTTGCCGAACGCGACGGCCGCCATCGCGATCGTGCTGTTCGTGCGCGCGGAGGGCGGCACGTACAGCCTGGCGGGGGCGCTGGCCGCCGTGTACGGCGTGGCGAACGCGGTGGGGCAGCCGCTGCTGGGCCGTCTGGTGGATCTGCGCGGGCAGCCGCGGGTGCAGCTGCCCGCGGCGCTGGTGTCGGCGCTCGGCATGACCGTCTTCGCGCTCTCGGGGCTGGATCCGCTGCCGGTCGCGTATCTCTCGATGGCGGTCGCGGGGCTGTTCACGCCCCCGCTGGAGGGCGGGCTGCGGGCCCTGTGGTCGTCGGTCCTGCGCCGGGAGGAGCAGGTGCACACGGCGTACGCGATGGACGCGGTGGCCCAGGAGATCATGTTCACCGTGGGGCCGCTGCTGGTGACGCTGTGCGTGGCGCTCTGGTCCGCGGCGGCGGCGCTGGTCGTGCTCAACGTCATCGGGGTGCTCGGCGCGCTGTGGGTGGTGGTCTCGCCGCCGTCCCGGGCCTGGCGGTCGGCGCCGCGCGAGGCGCACTGGCTGGGCGCGCTGCGCTCGCCGGGGATGCTGGCGCTGCTCGGCGCCTTCCTGTTCGTGGGGATCGCGCTGGGGTCGATCACCGTCGCCGCGGTGTCGTACGCGGACGGCCATGGCGGGGACGCGGTCTACGGCTGGCTGATGGCGGGCGTGGGCCTGGGCGCGCTCGTCGGCGGCACGGCGTACGGGGCGCGGCGGTGGAGCGGGGCGCCCGAGCGGCGGTTGCAGGTCCTGGTGGGGCTGCTGGCGGTCTGCTACGTGCCGTTGACGCTGATGCCGGGTCCGGTCGGGATGACAGGGCTGACGACGCTCGCGGGGGTGTTCCTGGCGCCGGCGATCGCGTGCGGGTTCGTGCTGGTGGACCGGCACGCGCCGCGGGGGACGGTGACGGAGGCGTTCTCGTGGATCGTGACGACGTTCACTGTGGGCCAGTCGGTGGGTACGGCGGTGGCGGGGCCGGTCGTGGAGTGGGGCGGGACGCTGTGGGGCTTCGTGGTGCCGGGTGCCGCGGGGGCCGTGTCGCTGCTGGTTCTGCTGGCGACGGGACGGGTTCTGGCTGTTCCCTCGGGGGGTGCGGTGGTTGCGGTCTCATCGGAAAATGATCCAAACCGTGCTGTCGAACCCCGTTTCAGGTCGGTGGATCGGGCGTAATGTTCAGTCATGGACCGCCGCATTTTCGGGCTGGAGAACGAGTACGGCGTCACGTGCACGTTCAGGGGACAGCGCCGTCTGTCTCCTGACGAGGTGGCGCGGTACCTCTTCCGCCGTGTCGTGTCATGGGGCCGCAGCAGCAATGTGTTTCTGCGGAACGGGGCCCGCCTCTATCTCGACGTGGGCTCACATCCGGAATACGCGACACCCGAATGTGACAACGTGACCGAGCTGGTCACTCACGACAAGGCCGGCGAGCGCATTCTGGAAGGACTGCTGGTCGACGCCGAACGCCGCCTGCACGAGGAGGGAATCGCGGGCGACGTCTACCTCTTCAAGAACAACACGGACTCGGCGGGCAACTCATACGGTTGCCATGAGAACTATCTGGTGGCGCGGCACGGGGAGTTCTCCCGGCTCGCGGACATCCTCATTCCGTTCCTGGTCACGCGGCAGTTGCTGTGTGGCGCGGGCAAGGTGCTGCAGACGCCGCGTGGTGCGGTGTACTGCGTGAGTCAGCGTGCGGAGCACATCTGGGAGGGCGTCAGCTCCGCGACGACGCGTTCCCGGCCGATCATCAACACGCGTGACGAGCCGCACGCGGACGCGGAGCGGTACCGCCGGCTCCATGTGATCGTGGGCGACTCGAACATGTCCGAGACGACCATGCTGCTGAAGGTCGGTGCCACCGATCTGGTGCTGCGCATGATCGAGGCGGGCACGGTGATGCGGGACCTGACGCTGGAGAACCCGATCCGGGCGATCCGTGAGGTCAGCCATGACATCACGGGCCGGCGCAAGGTGCGGCTGGCCAGCGGCCGGGAGGCGTCGGCGCTGGAGGTGCAGCGCGAGTACTTCGAGAAGGCCGTGGACTTCTGCGAGCGGCGCGGTATCCGTACGGGCACCGTGGAGCAGGTCCTGGAGCTGTGGGGTCGCACGCTGGACGCGATCGAGGCCGAGGACCTGGACCGGATCGGTACCGAAATCGACTGGGTGATGAAGTACAAGCTCATCGAGCGGTACCGGGCCAAGCACAACATGACCATGTCGCATCCGCGGGTCGCGCAGATAGACCTCGCGTATCACGACATTCACCGTCGTCGTGGGTTGTACTACCTCCTGGAGAGGAAAGGTCAAGCCGCCCGGATCTGCAATGACTTGAAGATCTTCGAGGGCAAGTCGGTTCCGCCGCAGACGACTCGGGCGCGGCTGCGTGGTGACTTCATCCGGCGGGCGCAGGAACAGCGCCGGGATTTCACGGTCGACTGGGTGCATCTGAAGCTCAACGACCAGGCGCAGCGCACGGTGTTGTGCAAGGACCCGTTCCGTTCGGTGGACGACCGGGTGGAGAAGCTGATCGCCGGAATGTGAGCCGGAATGTTCCGGGTGTGTCTCCCGCCCTCGAAATTCACCCGGGCGGGAGGCCTCTGAGTCGGAACGCAACGCGGGGCGCCGTACGTTTGCCGTACGGCGCCCTTCTCACGCCGTAGAGTTGCGCGCACGCATCCGACAAGATCGACCGATACGAGGCCCTCACCGTGCGCCGACGCTCACTCCTCATCGCTGTCCCCGCTGGACTGGTCACGCTCGCCGCCTGTGGTGACGACAAGTCCGACTCGGCCAAGGCCAGCAGCAGCCCGTCCGCGTCGGCGAGCGCGGCGAAGCCGCCGAAGATCGTGGACGGTCCGCTGCCCGCGATCACGGCCGGGGTGAAGTTCGACGAGAAGCCGACCGTCGCGAAGGGCAGTGGGGACCCGTCGAAGAACCTGGCCGTGAAGACGGTCATCGCGGGCACCGGGAGGACCGTCGCCGAGGGCGACTACATCCAGGCGAACTACCTGGGGCAGATCTGGAAGACGGCCAAGGTCTTCGACAACTCCTACGACCGCAAGACGCCGCTGGTCATCCAGCTGACCCCGCAGGGCATCATCGACGGCTGGCGCTATGCGCTGACCGGCAAGAAGGCCGGCAGCCGGGTCCAGATGGCCGTGCCGCCGACCTGGGGCTACGGCAAGCAGGGGAACGCCCAGGCGGGCATCAAGGGCGACGATACGCTGGTCTTCGTCGTGGACATCCAGAACACGTTCAACGCCAAGAGCTCCGCCAAGGGCAAGAACGTCCCGCAGAACGACGCGAAGCTGCCGAAGGTGAGCACGAACACCGACGGCAAGGCCCCCACCGTCGACATCCCGAAGGTGGACCCGCCGACCGACCTGGCCGCGACGTACATCATCGAGGGCGACGGCCCGGAGGTCGCCGCCGACGACAGCCTGCTGGTGCAGTACAAGGGCGTCATCTGGGACACCGGCAAGGAGTTCGACTCCTCGTACAGCCGGGACGCGCTGAGCTCGTTCGGGATGCAGCAGGTCGTCAAGGGCTGGCAGCAGGGCATGGCGGGCAAGAAGGTGGGCAGCCGCCTGCTGATCGTGATTCCGCCGAAGCTGGGTTACGGCGACACGCCGCCGAGTGGCAGCGACATCAAGAAGGACTCCACGATGGTCTTCACCGTGGACATCCTCGCGAAGATGTGAGACGCGGGATGCGAGACTGTCCCGCGTTGTCTTTTCGTACAAGAGCAGGAGCCTGAAGACGTGAGCATTGAGAAGCCCGAGATCGACTTCCCCGGTGGCGAGCCCCCGAAGGACCTTGAGATCAAGGACATCTGGGAGGGCGAGGGCGAGGTCGCGCAGGCGGGCCAGACCGTCACCGTGCACTACGTGGGCGTGTCCTTCAGCACCGGCGAAGAGTTCGACGCCAGCTGGAACCGTGGTACGCCGTTCCGCTTCCCGCTCGGTGGTGGCCGTGTCATCAAGGGCTGGGACCAGGGCGTGCAGGGCATGAAGGTCGGCGGCCGCCGCCAGCTGACCATCCCGGCGCACCTCGCCTACGGCAACCAGAGCCCGACCCCGGCGATCAAGCCGGGCGAGACGCTGATCTTCGTGGTCGACCTGCTCGGGGTCTGATCACCGTACGACCGGAGCGGCCCGGTCCTGTGACCGGAGCCGACCACCTGGGGTCCATGCCTGCCCGGGCATGGGCCCTCGGCTTTTGCCGCGACGCTCGGTAGCGGTACGGTCGTGCCGCAGAAGCACCCATAGGGAAGGGCGTCGATGGCCATTGCCAAGGCCGAGCGGTTGATGAACCTGGCGCTGTGTCTGCTGGGGACGCGCCGGCCGCTCAGCAAGCGCGAGCTGCGGGAGTCCATCGAGGCCTATCTGGAAGCCGGGTCCGACGACTCGTTCAACCGTATGTTCGAGCGCGACAAGGATGATCTGCGCGAACTCGGCCTGGTCATCGAGACGGTGGAGAACCTCGACGGCGAGGTCGGCTACCAGGCCCGCCGCGACAGCAACAGCCTCCCGCCCATCACCCTCGACGCCGAGGAGGCCGCCGCCCTCGGGCTCGCCGCCAAGGTGTGGCAGCAGGCCCGCCTCGCCGGTGCCGCGAGCGGCGCCCTGCAGAAGCTGCGCGCGGCCGGCCTCCCCGAGGACGTCGACCCGTACGAGGCCCACGGGGCGCTGGAGCCGCGCATCCCGGTGCACGAGACCGCCTTCGAGCCGCTGATGCTGGCCTGCCGGGACCGCCGCCCAGTGGTGTTCGAGTACCGCAAGGCCACCGCCGCCCGCCCCGAGCCCCGCCATGTGGAGCCGTGGGCGCTGGAGTGCTGGCGCGGCCACTGGTACCTCGCCGGTTTCGACCGGGACCGGGGCGCCGAGCGGGTCTTCCGGCTGTCGCGGATCACCGGCAAGGTGCGCAGCCGGGGCGGCGCCTTCACCGCCGAGGTCCCGGACGTCGTCACGGTGCGGGAGACCGTCGCGAGCTGGGCGGGGGAGACCGCCGACCGCTCCGCGCTGATCCGGCTCCGCTCGGGCGCCGGCTACCCGCTGCGGGCCAGGGCCACCGCCGTGCGGGAACTCGGCGACGGCTGGGACGAGTTGGAGATTCCGTACGGGCACGGTCTGGACGCCTGGCTGGTCGAGTTCGGGCCCGACGTGGTCGTCCTGGACCCCGCCGAACTGCGGGCCGACGTGGTGGACCGGCTGCGTGCCGTGGCCAAGGGTTGAGGGGACGTAAGAAAGTGGTGGGAAAACCGGCCCGGCCGGCGAACGCCATCGACCAGACCCGGCGGATGCTCTCCCTGGTCACGTATCTGCGCGAGCGCCCCGGCGCCCGTATCGAGGACGTGGCCCGCGCCTTCGGGATCACCGAGGACGAGCTGGTGTCGGACCTCGATGTGCTGCCCATGTGCGGGACCAGCTTCCGCGGCGGTGACCTGCTCGACATCGACACCGACGGCGAGCGGATCTGGTGGCACAACCCGGCCGCGCTCGGGGCGGAGGCCGCCGAGCCGCTGAGGCTGGCCGCCGACGAGGCCACCGCCCTGCTCGTGGCCGCCCGTGCGGTCGCCACGCTGCCCGGGCTGCGCGAGAGCGACCGGCAGGCGCTGCTGCGGGCCACCGCCAAGGTGGAGGCTGCCGCGGGCGAGGCGGCCGGGGCCAGCTCCCGGCTGTCGGTGACCTTCGAGTCGGAGGGCGGTGTCTTCGCCGACGTCGACCGGGCCATCTCGGAGCGCCGACGCCTGTGGATCCGGTACTACTCGCCGGCCCGCGACGAGGTCACCGAACGGGAGATCGACCCGATTCGCCTGGTCAGCGTGGGTCACACCTATGTCGAGGCATGGTGCCGCCGCTCGGAGGCGCGCCGGACCTTCCGCCTCGACCGGGTCGCCGAGATCAAGATCCTCGACGAGCCGTCCGCGCCGCCCGAGATCGAACTGCGGGATCTGTCGGAGGCGCTGGTGCAGCCGGCCGCCGAGGACCCGGAGGTCGTCGTCGAGGTCGGGCCCGGCGGGCGGTGGGTCGCCGAGTACTACCCGCACGACAGCGCCGAGGAGCTCCCCGACGGCGGGCTGCGCATCACCCTGCGCACCCCCGACCCCGCCTCGCTGCGACGGCTCGCACTGCGGCTCGGGCCGGACGGGCGGATCGTCTCGCCCCAGGACCTGGCCGACAGCGCCCGCCGGGCGGCCCGTGAGGCCCTGGCGGCCTACGACGAGGTCGTAACGGCGTACGACGGGCTCGACGCCCGGCTCGGTGCGTCCCATGCGGCCGGTGGAGTGCAGGAGCGGCAGTACGACAGACAGGAGCGAGGGCTGTGAACGGCGGGTCGGCTGTGTCCGGGGTTCAGGGGCTGCAGGGTTTACAGGGCGTGCCGGAGATGTCGGCGGCGGTCGCGTTCGCGGGGATGAAGCGGGTGGTCGACGTGGTGTTCAGGGCCGGATGCCCCGACTGCCGGGCCAACGTCGAACTCGGCGCGAGCGCGCTGCGGCTGGCCATCGGTGCCACCAGCAAGACCACGTTCTACTCCTTCACCTGCCCCGAGTGCGGTGTCGCCGTCCGTAAACCGGCCGGGGAGCGCATCGTCGAGCTGCTGACCGGGGGCGGCGTGCGGACGCTGCGGCTCCATTCGCCGGGCTAGGGTCGTCGCATGTTCTGGCCGATGTTCGCTGTCGCTATGGGTTTTCTGGGGCTCACCGTGCTGGGGGTGCTCGCCGTCCGGGTCTTCGTCGAGGCCCAGCGGCTGGGCCGGCAGGTCACCGAGTCGGCGCGGCGGATCAACAGGGCGGCGGAGGACCTGGAGCGGGCGACGGCGAGCGCGGCCCGCTCCGCGGACGCGCTGTGAGCGGCCGGACTGCTCCGTGAACACGGCGGGAGCGGCCGGCTTCTCCGCAGACGCGGCGGGAGCGGCCGGCCTGCTCCGTGGACGCGATGTGAGCCGCTGGCCTGCTCCGTGGCCGTGCTGTGCGCGGTCGACCCGCTCTGTGGACACGCCGTGAGGTAAGAGCGTGGCTGCTGTGAGGTGCGGGCGTGCCTGCTGTGAGTCGGTGGGCCTGTGCGGTTTGCGCCACTTCGCCCTGTCACCTTCCTACCTTCGGCAGGTACGCTGCCTGACGCGGCCCGGTGAACGAGGCCAGGGTCGCGCGAATCGGGAGTACGCACAGGGATTGCCTCTGATTCACCCCTGAGCGTTACGATCGCTGCCAGTACGATCGTTCGGACACTTGTCCGACCGGTCGGACAGCCCCCACCCGCCGCCTCGGTGAAGAAGGTAGACAGCTATGGGTAGGCTCGGCCCCACCGAGATCATTCTGATCCTCGTCGTCGTCATTCTGCTGTTCGGTGCGAAGAAGCTCCCGGACATGGCGCGCTCGCTCGGCAAGTCCGCCCGCATCCTCAAGAGCGAGGCGAAGGCCATGAAGAGCGACGGCCAGGAGGACACCACCACCTCCGCCGCGCCTCCGCACGCCGGCGACACCCCGGCTCAGCGCACCATCCAGGCCGCGCCCGGTGACGTGACCAGCTCCCGCCCGGTCGCGGAGCCGACGGACACGACCAAGCGCTGACGCAGGGCCGGACGAGACATCCGGCCCGCCGCACGAGATGAGGACGTGGGTTGCTCAAGTCTGCCCGCAAGACGGAGAAGGATCCCGAGGGGCGGATGCCCCTCGCGGAGCACTTGCGCGAGCTGCGAAACCGTCTGGTGAAGAGCCTGCTGGCGATCGTCGTGGCGACCGTCATCGCAGCCCTCTTCTACAAGGACATCATCCAGTTCTTCACCGATCCCATCCTCCGCGCGGTGGGATGCGAATACTCCTTCGCCGAGCTGGCGAAGAACACCAATGAGACGGCGTGCGCGCGCATCGTGCAGAACGGTCTGCTGAGCCCGTTCACCCTCGCCCTGACGGTTTCCCTGTCATCGGGCGTGGTGCTCGCCGCCCCGGTGTGGCTGTACCAGCTCTGGGCGTTCGTCGCTCCGGGTCTGCACCGGAACGAGAAGAAGTACGGCCTCGGGTTCGTGGCGGCGGGCTTCCCGCTGTTCGTCATGGGTGCCTACTTCGCGTACTGGTCGCTGCCCAAGATGGCGTCGGTGATGTTGGAGTTCTCCATCATCGGCAGCGACAACCAGCTCCCCCTCGACGATCTGCTGAACCTGATCATGCGAATGATCGTCGTCTTCGGCCTCTCCTTCGAGCTGCCGCTGCTGCTGGTGATGCTGAACTTCGGTGGGGTGCTCTCAGGTAAGAAGATGGCCGGCTGGTGGCGGGGCATGATCCTCGGCATCACCCTGTTCGCGGCGATCGCCACTCCCAGCACCGACCCCATTTCCATGCTGGCGCTGGCCGGTCCCATCTGGATCCTGTACTTCGCCGCGTCGGCCATCGCACTGGTCAACGACAAGCGTCGGGCCCGCGTCGAGGCCATGAAGCCGGGCGACGACGAGGCATCCGAGCTGGACCTCACCCCCGAGGACATCGGCGAGGTCGAGACCGTGTCGGTCAGCAAGGCGCTGCCGTCCCCGTCCCCGTCACCTGAGACGGAACGCGACCGGATCAACGGCTACGACGACGTCACCTGAGCACAAGAGCGCTTTGAGCACGAAGGAAGGAGCGGCCCACCGCAGTGTGGGCCGCTCCTCGTGGTTTGCGTCCGGTGCGTGCGACGTCAGATGCTGGGCGAACCGCCCAAGGACCAGGTGCCACCGTCCGCACCATCGTTCTGGATGTCCCACTTGACGTGACCGTCAGCAGTCCAGCCGCCGGTCGTGCTGCTGTGGAACTTGGCACCGGTGGCCCGCGTGGCGCCGGAATCGTCGAGATGACAGCGAGAAGCCCGAAGTTCTGGTTCCTCTGGGCCGTGTTGTTCCTCTCCAGCCGGAGATTCAGCGTGAGCTGCTCCATCCGGGTGCTCACGCCGCCGCCGTCCTTCCATGAGATGTCGGCACACACGTTGTAGTCATTGTCGGCGCTTCGGTGGACACGCCGCAGCGGCCACGGCCGATCCGGGCGTCATCACGACGGTCCCCAGTGCGGCCATTCCAACGGCTGCCGCAGCGCTGGTCAGGCGCGCGATCTTGCGTTCCATGATTCCCCTCGTTCCAGCGGATCAAGTCGGGCATGGGCATGTGCATGAAGAGCCGCGCCCGGGTTGATCTTTATGCGAAGGTTCATTCGACGCCGCGACTCTGGCAGGCCGGGTGAAAGCGCTTGTGGGGCGGGGTGAGGTCGTTCCCGGAGGCTGGGGCTGACCGATCCGGATAATGATCGTCCCGTTGTCAGTGGGGCCCGGTACGCTCGAAAGCACGATGACAGAGGATCTCTCACCGGCCGAGCGGTATGCGGCAGCACGTAGGCGCGCTGCCGAGCAGGCCACCGCGCTCGCGTCCTTCCGCGAGATGTACGACTTCGGCCTCGACCCCTTCCAGATCGAGGCCTGCCAGGCGCTCGAGGCGGGCAAGGGCGTCCTGGTGGCCGCCCCCACCGGCTCGGGCAAGACGATCGTCGGCGAGTTCGCCGTCCACCTCGCCCTGAAACAGGGCAAGAAGTGCTTCTACACGACACCCATCAAGGCCCTGTCGAACCAGAAGTACGCCGACCTGTGCCGCCGTTACGGCGCAGACCAGGTCGGACTCCTCACCGGCGACAACAGCGTCAACTCCGACGCCCCGGTGGTCGTGATGACCACCGAGGTCCTGCGGAACATGCTGTACGCGGGCTCCCAGACCCTCCGCGGCCTCGGCTACGTGGTCATGGACGAGGTGCACTACCTCTCCGACCGCTTCCGCGGCGCCGTCTGGGAAGAGGTGATCATCCACCTCCCCGAGTCGGTCACCCTCGTCTCCCTCTCGGCGACCGTGTCGAACGCCGAGGAGTTCGGCGACTGGCTGGACACCGTGCGCGGCGACACCGAGGTGATCGTCTCCGAGCACCGGCCCGTGCCGCTGTTCCAGCACGTGCTCGCCGGCCGGCGGATGTACGACCTCTTCGAGGAGGGCGAGGGCCACCGCAAGGCCGTCAACCCCGACCTCACGCGCATGGCCCGCATGGAGGCCAGCCGCCCCTCCTACCAGGACCGCAGACGGGGCCGCGCCATGCGCGAGGCCGACCGTGAGCGCGAGCGCCGCCAGCGCTCCCGCATCTGGATCCCGAGCCGGCCGGAAGTCATCGAACGGCTCGACTCCGAAGGCCTGTTGCCGGCCATCACCTTCATCTTCAGCCGTGCCGCCTGCGAGGCCGCCGTCCAGCAGTGCCTGCACGCGGGCCTGCGCCTCAACGACGACGACGCACGCCTCAGGGTGCGCGCCCTCGTCGAGGAGCGCACGGCGTCCATCCCCTCCGAGGACCTCCACGTCCTCGGCTACTTCGAGTGGCTGGAAGGCCTGGAGCGCGGGATAGCAGCCCATCACGCGGGCATGCTGCCGACGTTCAAGGAGGTCGTCGAGGAACTGTTCGTACGCGGCCTGGTCAAGGCCGTGTTCGCCACCGAGACCCTCGCCCTCGGCATCAACATGCCCGCCCGCTCGGTGGTGCTGGAGAAGCTCGTCAAGTGGAACGGCGAGCAGCACGCCGACATCACCCCCGGCGAGTACACCCAGTTGACCGGCCGCGCCGGCCGCCGCGGCATCGACGTCGAGGGCCACGCCGTCGTGCTGTGGCAGCGCGGCATGAACCCCGATCACCTCGCCGGACTCGCGGGCACCCGCACCTATCCGCTGCGCTCCAGCTTCAAGCCGTCGTACAACATGGCGGTCAACCTGGTCGAACAGTTCGGCCGGCACCGCTCGCGGGAGTTGCTGGAGACGTCCTTCGCGCAGTTCCAGGCCGACAAGTCCGTCGTCGGCATCTCCCGCCAGGTCCAGCGCAACGAGGAGGGGCTCGAGGGCTACAAGGAGTCCATGACCTGCCACCTCGGGGACTTCGAGGAGTACGCCCGCCTCCGGCGTGACCTGAAGGACCGGGAGACCGAACTGGCCAAGCAGGGCGCGGCCCAGCGGCGCGCCGAGGCCGCCGTGGCCCTGGAGAAGCTCAAGCCGGGCGACGTCATCCACGTCCCGACCGGCAAGTACGCGGGGCTCGCCCTGGTGCTGGACCCCGGGCTGCCCGCCGGGCGGTCCAACGGCCACCGCGGCTTCGAGTACCACGACGGGCCGCGCCCGCTGGTGCTCACCGCCGAGCGGCAGGTCAAGCGGCTGGCGTCGATGGACTTCCCGGTGCCCGTCGAGGCGCTGGAGCGGATGCGGATCCCGAAGTCCTTCAACCCCCGCTCGCCGCAGTCCCGCCGCGATCTGGCGTCCGCGCTGCGCACGAAGGCCGGCCACCTGGTGCCCGACCGGCACCGCAAGCGGCGCTCCGCCGCCGCCGACGACCGTGAGATCGCACGGCTGCGCGCCGATCTGCGGGCCCACCCCTGCCACGGGTGCAGCGACCGCGAGGACCACGCCCGCTGGGCGGAGCGCTACTACCGGCTCAAGCGGGACACTACGCAGCTGGAGCGGCGCATCGAGGGCCGCACCAACACGATCGCCCGCACCTTCGACCGGATCGTCGCGCTCCTGACCGAGCTGGACTATCTGCGGGGCAACGAGGTCACCGAGCACGGCAAGCGGCTCGCCCGCCTCTACGGCGAGCTGGACCTGCTGGCCAGTGAATGCCTGCGCGCCGGCGTCTGGGAGGGCCTCGGCCCCGCGGAACTCGCCGCCTGTGTCTCCGCGCTCGTCTACGAGGCCCGGGTCGGCGACGACGCGATGGCACCGAAGCTGCCGTCGGGCGCCGCGAAGGCCGCGCTCGGCGAGATGGTGCGGATCTGGGGGCGGCTGGACGCGCTGGAGGAGGAGTTCCGGATCACCCAGAGCGAAGGGGTCGGACAGCGCGAGCCCGACCTCGGCTTCGCCTGGGCCGCGTACATGTGGGCCTCCGGGAAGGGACTCGACGAGGTGCTGCGTGAGGCGGACATGCCGGCCGGTGACTTCGTGCGGTGGTGCAAGCAGGTGATCGACGTGCTGGGCCAGATCTCGGCGGCGGCCCCTTCGGGGTCGACCGTGGGCAAGAGTGCGCGCAAGGCGGTCGACGAGCTGTTGCGGGGGGTTGTGGCCTACTCCTCGGTGGGGTGACACCTACGGGAGGGGACGGCGGGGACGCCCAGCGGGGTGGCGTGCGGGTTGTTCGGCGGGTGCGGGTGCGGGGGCTGTGTGGCTGGTTGCGCAGTTCCCCGCGTCCCTGACTGGTCCGGGGTCATGGGGTTCCCTCGGGTTCCCCGTGCGTCAGGAAGGATCTCCAGCCGCCGTACCGGGTGATGTCCTCGGCGTCCCGCAAGGCTGCCGGTTCGCAGAGGAAGCCGGGGGTTCTCGTGCCGTCGGCCAGCCGCACACTGCCCAGGGTCATCGGGTGGGGGAGTGCCGTCAGGAGGCGGCCCAGGCCCTCCGCCGGGAGGCGCCAGATCTCCGTCTCGATCGCGGCGCCGCCCTCGCCGACGTGGACCAGGCCCGGCTTCGGCGGTGACGTCCGCAGGGCATGGAGGCGATAGACCGGCGCGGTCGTCGTCGTGCGCTCCAGGCGGGCGCCCAGGGCGAGGAGCTGGGGGTTCAGAGGCTGGCCCGAAAGGTGGGCGCCGACCACGGCCAGCCGGGTCTCCGGCGTGAGGAGCGCGGCGATCCGGGCCAGCCGCCCGTCCGTGAACGCCGGGCCGATCAGCATCACACCGAAGGGCAGGCCGTTCACCTCGCCCGCCGGGGCGGCGACGGCCGCCAGGTCGAACAGGTTCGTCGAGTTGGTGAAGCGGCCCAGGCGGGCATTGGCGCCCAGCGGGTCGGCGGCCACGTCGGCGAGGGTCGGGTGCCCGGGGGCCGTCGGCAGCAGCAGGGCGTCCGCGTCGGCCAGTTCGGCGAGGGCGTGGGCGCGCAAGGCGGCCAGCCGGTCCTGGTCGGCGAACAGTTGATGGGCCGGGAGCTCGCGGGCGCGGCTGATGATGCCGGCCACGGTGGGGTCGAGACAGTCCACACCGTCGGCGAGCGCCTTGTCGACGAAGGCGCCCACCGCCGTGTACCGCTCCGCCACGAACGCGCCCTGGTACAGCATCGCGGCCGCCTCGGTGAACGGGGTGAGGTCCAGGGCGCGGATCTCCACGCCCGCGTCGCCCAGTCGCGTCACCGCCGCCTCGTACGCCTCCGCCCAGCCGTCGTCCAGTTCGCCGAGCTGCTCGCGCGGCGGGACGGCGACCCGCCACGGGCCGGGTGTGCGCGCTTATACACAT
>NZ_LIRK01000646.1 GCF_001419765.1 Streptomyces torulosus | reverse complement strand
CGCGGCGTTGTCGCATGACCCGAGTACATCCAGTACACGGGTCATGCTCCGCCTTGCGAGGCACCGCACCGGACGCCGCGAGTTTTCCGGCAAACCTTTCCGGTCACAGCACTAGCCGCCCAACAGACCGTGCAGCTTGCACAGTTGGCAGACTCACCCTTCGTGCTGCTTCCCCGCGCGGTCGGCCCGCAATTGCACGACCAGATCACCGGCCTGTGCATCGCGGCAGGATTCCCCCGCATATAGCCCAGCATGCACTGGAGTGGCAGGCTGATGCCGGGCGAAGGCGTCGGCCCCGGCGAGACCCGACGGCCGGCGGTCAGACCGAGCGAGGGTGAGTGTTCCTCGGGGGGCGCTGAACGTCGCGGGCCTGCGGCCTCGACGCGGAACTCGTACGCGCCACGCGAGCTTCCGCACCGTGTCGTGCCAGAACAAGGCGGGCCGTACGGGCCATGGCCTCGTCGACCATCTCACCTTCGAAGGTCACGGCGCCTGTGCCTTCTCGCTGTGCCGCCTCGACCGCCGCGATCAGCTCTGCGCAGCGGGCGAGTTCGTCGGGGCCGGGGGAGAACACCTCGTTGATCACGGGGACATGGGAGGGATGGATCGCCATCATGCCCTCGTAGCCGAGAGAGCGGTTCTGTTCGGCGAAGGCACGCAATCCCGGCAGGTCGCCGATGCGCGTCCACAGTCCGCCGACTGGGCACGGCACTCCGGCTGCTCTGGCGTCCAGCAGAACACGGGAGCGCAAGTCCACCGTTTCGGTTCCCTCAGGGCTCCAGCGGTAGCCGACGGCGCGTTCCACATCGCCGCCGGGGGCGGTGAGAGCGCCCAAGTAGGCGATTCGTGAGACGGCTCGGGCGATGTGGTAGGCCTCGCGCAGGCCGCGCGCCGTCTCCAGCAGGGGCACCAGGGCGACCTCTCCCCGTGGCAGGCCCTGTTCCTGTTCGCACCAGCCCAGCAGCCGGTCGGCAAGCCTCACGTCCTGAGCGGAGCGGACCTTGGGAAGGACGACACCGGCGAGCCCGGGCCGTACGACCGCGCGTAGTTCCTCGGCCCCCGTCCAGTCGTCCAGCGGGTTGACACGGACGAACAGCGCCATCCGTCCCGCCTGCCCGGCCGGCGTGGCGGCGGCCTGTGCGACGGCGTCGGCCACCTGTGCGCGGGCGGCGAGCCTGCCCGCGGCGGGCACCGCGTCCTCCAGGTCGAGGATGGCCGCGTCGGCGCCCGCCGCCCGGGCCTTGGGCAGCCAGTCGGTTCTGGTGCCGGGGACGAAGAGCAGGGAGCGCAGCGGGGGCCGGTCCACCATTCCCTCGTCCAGCTCGGCAGAGCTCTTCGAGGACCCCCTAGATGACATCGCTCTTCTCCAGGTCGGCCAGTTCTTCCGCGCTGAGTCCGAGCCACTGCCCGTAGACCAGGTGGTTGTCCTGCCCGAGGGCGGGCCCTGTCCGCCAGACCCGCCCGGGGAGCTGCCGGAAGTGCGGGATCACAGCCTGCATACGTACCGGACCGAGATCGGGGTCATGGACGGTGACGATGTCCTCGCGTTCGGCGTACACGGGGTCGGCGGCGATGTCCGCGGCGTCGAACACCCGTGAGGCCACGACTTCGGCGCGAGCGAACTCCTCCAGGCACTCGCGGGTGACGCGCTCTGCCACCCAGTTCCGCAGGTTCTCGTCCAACTCTTCGCGTCGGTCGTACTGTTGCTGGGCCGTGGTGAACTCCTCCTCGGGGAGTCCCAGCAGGCGGGCGATGTTGCGGACCGATCGCAGCGTCGCGGAGGTCACCGTGATCCACTCGCCGTCGCGGGAGCGGTAGGTGTTGATCACGGCCCCCGGGGCGACCGCCAGCTGGTTGCCGGAGCGTTCGGGTACTCGTCCCAACTGGTCGTGGACGATGACCTGCCACTCGACCAGACGGAACAGGGACTCGAAGAGAGCGAGGTCGATCCACTCGCCGTCGAACCCGGGGTCGTGGTCGCGGCGGTGAAGTGCGGCGAGGACGGCGTAGGCGCCCATCAGGCCGGTCACGGCGTCGCCGTGCGAGAAGCCGGTGTGCACGGGCGGGCCGTCGGGAAAGCCGGTCAGGTGGACGACCCCGCTGCGCGCCTCACCCACCTTGCCGAAGCCGGGAGCGTCCGCCTGTGACGAGGTCGCGCCGAAGCCGGAGATCTGCAGCAGCACGGCCCGGGGGTTGATCCGGTGCACGGAGTCCCAGTCGAGTCCCCAGCTGCGCAGGCGTCCCGCGCGCAGGGTGACGATGACGACGTCCGCCCAGGCGACGAGCCGGTGGGCGACGAGCCGGCCGGCCTCGTGGTGCAGATCGAGGGTGACCGAGCGTTTGTTGCGGCCGGCGACCTTGAACCACAGGGGAACACCGTCACGTTGGGGCCCCATGGCGCGGGCCGCGTCGCCGGCGCCGGGTGGCTCTACGTGTACGACGTCGGCCCCTTGGTCGGCGAGCATCGAGCCGGCCAGCGGACCGGCCACCACATGGGCGAACTCGACCACCTTCAGCCCGTGCAACTGCCCGCTTCCGGTGGTGTTCCGCTCGTCGTCCGACACCGCTGAGCTCCCTTGCCCTGCTGTTCCGCGTGGGTCCCCGACAGCGTCGTCCGCGTGGATGCGGCACGGCCGTCGCCGTGTCCTCAGACTGCCGGAGCGGAGAAATGCCTGTCGAGCAACAGAAGGCCATCAATCAATGCGAAGAACGCATGAATCGGGGGAGCCGGTACCCGTACGCGGCTTCAGGCCCACGAAACACCGGGCGGAAGTGGACGCCCGCGGAGGCGGAACTCCTCGAGCGTCTCCAGGAACCGCTCCGTCACGGTGGGGAGCGTTCGTCGGGCGCGCAGCGCGATGTCCAGGCGCCGGTCCACCACGGGGTCCACCAGAGGACGGCAGACGACGGGTCCGGCACCCATCAGCGGAAGCACGAGGGCCGGCATCGCCGACACCCCGAGGCCGGCGGTCACCAGTCCCCCCACGGTCGCGATACTGCCCGCCTCGGCCGCCGGCGCCGCGTGCGCGTCGATCTGGGCGAATGCCGCGTCGGTGAGCCGGCGCACGCTCGAGTCGCGCCCGACGGCCAGGAACGGCTGACGAGCCAGGTCGTCCCAGGCGATCTCGTGGCGGTCGGCGAGCGGGTGGCCTTCCGGCAGCACCGCGACGAAGCGGTCCCTGACCAGGGGGCGGTGCTCCAACTGCTCCGGCGGGTTACCGACGGTGGTGATCGCGAAGTCGGCGTCGCCGGACAGGACCCGGTCCAGTACCGACCGCTCCAGGCCGTCGAGGAGTCGTACCGCCACCCGGGGCCGCCGCTCGCGGAAGTCGGAGATCACCTGCGGCAGGAGCACCGCCGCGACGGAGGGAAGAGTGGCCACGGCGACCGTTCCCGACTCGCCGAGCAGGTATCGCCTGAGCTCCTTCATGCCCGCCCGGTGAGCGGTGACGATCTGCTCGGCGACCCGCAGGGCCTCGACGCCCGCCGCGGTCAACTGCACGTGACGGGTGTCCCGTTCCAGGAGCTGAACGCCCAGTTGTCGCTCGAGATCCGCGACCGCGCGGCTGAGCGAGGACTGGGACACATGCATCTCCGCGGCGGCCGCGGTGAAGCTCGCGGCCCGTGCGACGGCCGCGTATGCCGCCAGTTGACGCAGGGTGGTGGCCTCCATGGCCGACGAGCATAGGCTCACCCGCCCGGATTGATGCGCTTATCGCATGGACAGATCTCGGTTTGATGCTGGACACCGATCCGGTAGTGCTCCGAAACTCTCGCGTAACACCTCGGCCTGCCCCCGCCCGGCTCCGGCCCGCCGCCGCCGAGGGCCGTCCCCGAGAAAGCGAGCGCCGTCATGCTGGCAGCCCTGGGCTTCGCCACGATCCTCGTCCTCCTGCTGCTCACCATGACCAAACGCGCCTCGGTACTGGTCGCTCTGATCCTGCTTCCGGTGCTGGCGGCGCTCATCGGCGGCTTCGCGGGTGATCTGGGCGAGTTGATTCTCGGTGGGCTGTCCAAGGTGGCCCCCACCGGCATCATGATCGCCTTCGCGGTCCTGTACTTCAGCCTGATGGTGGACGCCGGGCTCTTCGACCCTCTGATCCGCGGACTGTTGCGCGTGGCGCGTGGTGATCCGTTGCGGATCACCGTCGCCACGGCCGTCCTCACGCTGTGCGTGGCCCTGGACGGAGACGGCGCCTCCACCTTCCTCATCACCGTCTCGGCACTGCTGCCGGTCTACAAGAAGCTCGGTATGAACCCCCTGGTGCTGTCCGGAGTGGTCTGCCTGGGCGCGGGCGTGATGAACATGGTCCCCTGGGGTGGCCCGACGGTACGAGCCATGGCGGCACTGAAGCTGGACAGTTCCGAGGTCTTCAACCCCGTGCTGCCCGCGATGGGTTTCGGCGTCGCCTGGGTGCTGGTGGCCTCCTACCTGCTCGGCCGTGGGGAACGCAAGCGTCTTGCCGCGCTTCCCCCGCAGGGTCCGGCCGCGGACGTGCGCGAGGGCGAGGACGGGTGGGGCGACCGTGAACCCGCCGCTTCGACGACGGTCACGGCGACCACGGAACCCGAGTCGCGCCGGCACGCCACTACGGCGACGGCTGACGGGGAGCGTCAGGCCCTCCGGGCTCCCGGGGACGGGCCCGGCACCGTCCGGGTCCCGCCGCTGCCGCGGACCTGGCTGACCGTCTTCAATCTCCTGCTCACCGTCGCGCTCGTGGTCTGCCTGATCCAGGAAGTGATGCCGCTTCCGGTGCTGTTCGTCCTCGGGTTCGCGATCGCGCTGCTGGTCAACCACCCCACCTGGGAACAGCAACAGGCGCTGCTCGACAAGCACGCCAAGAGCGTGGTCCTGGTCACCACGATGATCTTCGCGGCCGGCGTCCTCACCGGGATCCTCACCGGCACCAGGATGATCGACGAGATGGCCGAGACGCTCGTCTCCGTCGTCCCCGACTCCTTCGGCTCGCACCTGCCCCTCGCGGTGGCCGTCACCGGCATGCCGCTGAGCCTGGTCTTCACTCCGGACGCCTACTACTTCGGCGTACTGCCCGTACTCGCCGAGACGGCGCAGGGCTTCGGCACGGACCCGGCCGAGGTCGCCAGGGCCGCCGTTCTCGGCCAGATGACCACGGGTTTCCCGCTCAGTCCGCTCACCGCGTCCACGTTCATCCTGGTCGGCATGAGCGGTGTGTCGCTCGGCGAACACCAGCGCTTCATCTTCCGCTGGGCCTTCGCCACCACCCTGGTCATGACCGCCGGTGCCCTGCTGACCGGTGCGTTCCCCCTGTGAACGGTGGCCCGGGTCTGAGCGGAGTCCCCGCCGGCCGCGGGCTCCCGGCAGCCACCGCACATGCCGCTCAACCTCCAACCTGCCGTCCGGTTGCGGGCGTTCGACCAGCGCGAACGGATCCATGCACACCAGACACCCGGTCCGGGTGCCCCCACAAGAGCGAGACGAGGACGCATGAGACGGATCACCAGACGTACGGCGCTCGCAGTGACAGCAGGTGCGCTCGCGGCGCCGGCCGTGAGCACGGCAACCGCCACGGCCGCCGACACCACGACAGCCACATCCGAAAGACGACAAGCGACCTCCGAGCGCAACCCGGTCCTGCGAACGGACCTCGTCACGCGGGTCACGCCGAGGAACAACTGGCTGGTGACAGCCATCGCCCTCCAGTACGCGTATCGCATCGACCTACGCGGCGGGGTGATCCCGCCCTCGGCCTTCCAGGTGAAGGCCACGGTGGGCGGACAAACGGCGGCTCGCACGGTGACCCGGGTCTACTCCAGCACCACCGCCGAAGTGGACGACCGGTCTCGCTCCGGACGCCCGGGGGACCGCCTGATCATCGAACTCGACCCGAACGACTCCAACGCGCGGGCCGCGGGCACCGACCCCTTTCCGCTCGACCGCGCGTACTCCGTCACACAGGTGGCGGACGTGCACACCCCGGATGGCGAAACCCTGCTCAGGGCCGGTCCGTTCGCGTGCCGGAACGACGACGTCATCACTCCCGTGGTCGACGACTTCGCAGCCGGTTCCTTCACCGACTCCGCAGGTTTCGAACTGGACTTCCGGCTGTACCGACCCGAGGGATTCGTACGGAACCCGCAGACGCGTACGCGGTATCCGCTCGTCGTCACGCTGCACGGCGGTGGCGAAGTCGCGGACAACAACATGACCCAGCTCACGTCCAACCGGATCGCGGTCACGTTCGCCAAACCGGAACGACAGCGCCGTAACCCCGCGTTCGTCCTCTCTCCGCAGATCCCCCTGCCCCGTCCCATGGACGGACCCGATGGCACGGACTGGACCGACGCCAAGGTCCAGGCCGCTCTGATCGAACTCATCGACACCTTCGTGAGCGAGCACTCCCGCACCGTGGACACAGCCCGGCTCTACCTCGTCGGCCTGTCCTCCGGTGGGCGCGGTATCTACAGCCTGCTGGCGAAGCGACCCGACATGTTCGCGGCCGCCCTGCCCACGGCCGGCTGGGGCGAGACGGCCTCCATGGACAGGATCACGCACATCCCGATCTGGGCCGACCACTCCGTCGACGACCCGGTCGTCCCCTACCGGGAGGGCAGGTTCGGCAAGCCCGGCACCTGGACACTGATGAACGCGCTGGAGGCCGCCGGTGCCCGGGTCAGCCGGGGGGAGTGGGCCAACGATCTGCCCAAGGAGCAGTTCGAGGCCCGGTCCCGGGCGCTCCTACGACAGGCCCGGGCCACGCGCAGTCACGTACTGTTCACGAGCTACGCGGCCGGAACGACACCCGTGAACCCACACCTCTCATGGGCCCAGACGTACGAGAACGACGTGGTCATCGACTGGCTCTTCGAACAGTCCCGGTAGCCGCCGCACGCGGCGCCCCTTCCTGTCCGGTTACCGCGCTCTCACCGCTATCCGGAGGTAAAGCAATGCGTTCGTACAGTCGTTCCACTCCTGCGATCGCGCCGTTACGGACCCGACCTCGGGCCATCACGGCACTGATCTCCCTGGCAACCACCCTCGGCTTGGCGCTGACCCTGCTGGCCGCCGCCGCCCCGCTGGCCGCCGCGGCCGACCTGCTGTCCCAGGGCAAACCCGCGACCTCCTCGTCCAGCGAGAACGCTTCCACTCCCGCGTCGGCGGCGGTGGACGGCAACACCGGGACGCGCTGGTCGAGCACGTTCGGTGATCCGCAGTGGCTCGGAGTCGATCTGGGCGCCACCGCCACCATCAGCCGAGTCGTGCTGCGCTGGGAGGCCGCGTACGCCCGCGCGTTCCAGATCCAGACCTCCGACAACGGCACCACCTGGACCACCATCTACTCGACGACGTCCGGCACCGGCGGCGTGCAGACCCTCGACGTGAACGGCAACGGCCGGTACGTCCGCTTCCACGGCACCCAGCGCGGCACCGCCTACGGCTACTCGCTGTGGGAGTTTCAGGTGTACGGCTCCGGTGGCGGCACCCCTCCGGGCAACGAGATCCCGGACCCGACGACTGCCTCCCTGGAGGCCACCGACGGGCCGCTGACCACCGCCAGCTACACCGTTCCCAACCCGACCGGGTACGGCTCCGGCACGGTCACGTACCCCACGAACAGTGGCTCGTATCCGGGCGTCGTCCTGATGCCCGGCTATCAGGGCACACAGCAGAATCTGCAGTGGCTCGCGCCCCGCCTCGCCTCCTGGGGGTTCGTCGTCATCAACGTCGGCACCAACACACTCACCGACGATCCAGAATCGCGTGGCCGCCAGATCACCGCCGCCGGCACCCAGTTGCTCGCGCTCGGCAACGCAGCCGGCAACCCGCTGTCCGGGAAGCTCAACGGCACGCTCGGCGCGGTCGGTCACTCCATGGGCGGCGGTGGCGTCATGGCGGCGCTCCGGGACGACCCGCGCTTCCGGGCGGGCGTGCCGACGGCCCCTTACCACCCGAACGCGAACTTCTCCGCAGTCACCGAGCCCACGTTCTTCCTGACCTGTCAACGCGACCCCGTCGCCCACGGCAACACCTACGCTGTGCCCTGGTACAACTCCATGTCCCAGGCCGAGAAGCTCTACATCGAGGTTCCGGGCGACCATCTGTGTCCGATGACGGGCTACGGCAACAAGGCCAAACAGGGCAAGTGGACCGTGTCGTTCCTCAGCCGCTGGCTGCGTGCCGACACCCGTTTCAGCCCGTTCCTGTGCGGTCCCGTACGTGACGCCGACAAGAACGACGCATCCCTGGTCACGCGCTGGATGGACACCTGCCCGCACTGACCGGGGCGGCCCTTGTCCCGGGCCCGCCGCCGGCTGGAACCGCTGGTGTACCGGTCCTGCCCGGTCGTAGACCTCCGGGTTCCAGCAGCGTCATCTCCTTCCCGAGGCAACGTCTGCGCCCCAGGAAGGAGATGACGCCGCCAAGGCAACCGGTCCTCGACGCACAGACAGCCGCTGCCTCTGACATCGGACAGGGGCAGCGGCTGTTCGGCGAGGTCGGGACGGCGTCTTCAGAGCGTCGGCACGCGTTCGGGCTGTGGTTCGCCGGTGGCCTTCCCACTGGCCACCGTCATCCTCAGCAGGGGCAGCGAGGCGACGAAAGGTGCCGATGGCCAGAACGAGATTCAGTACGCCGGCCCCGGCGCCGTCGAGGATGGCGCCGACGGCCAGGGGCCCGATGCCGGTGCCCAGCGCGCCCGCGCCGCTGAGGGAGGTGACCAGGCGGCCGGTCGGGTCGATGAGCGCGGCGGCGGCGAGCATCTGCACCAGAACGGCCAGTTGGCAGGTCTGCCACAGGAGAGCCGCGACGGTGAAGACCACGGGGTCGTCGGTGATGATCAGGACCGCCATCGCGAGGGCCTGCGCCGTGAAGAAGACGGCCATCGACCGCAGGCGCCCGAAATGCCGCGCGGCGACGGGTCCCACCACGGCGCCGACGAGTGCCACGACGCTGGA
>NZ_LIRK01000645.1 GCF_001419765.1 Streptomyces torulosus | reverse complement strand
GTCCGCCCCACCCGCCGGTGGCTGGTATGACGCCGCGTGCCCGCCGCCCGCCGCCGCACCCGCGCACGTGCACCTCGCCTGGTCCCTGAAACAGACGTGCCGCTTCGCCGGCGCCCAGGGCGACCTGCCCGTACTCCTGGGCTGCGAGACCTCTCCCGCCCACGACACGGCCGACCTGCTCATGTCCTACCGGGCCCGCGTCTGGCGGGTGCGCCTGCCGCTGGTCTGGCCCGAGCCCGCCGACGGCACAAGCGGCCCCCTGCACGCCCTGGCCTTCCACCTGGACGAGTTGTTCACCGACGGCCAGGCCCTCAAGGAAACCCCGCCCCGCCGACGCCGCCCTGGAATTCCATACGCGGACGGCAACGTCATCCATCCTTTCGGCGCCCCCGTCGCACAGCGGTAGCGTGAGGCGGAACGCAGCGAGCCGTGCTGGAGACGGGGTGCCTCTCTGTTCTTCGTCAAGCGTGTGGGCAGCTTCGGCCCGAGGTTCGATCTTCTTCGTGGGGCATGAGCTTGTCCTACCTTCCAAGCGTGGGTCTGAGGCGGTCATTCATAAGATCGTCGGGCCCGGGGGTTCCGGGTATGGCTGTGAGCTTGTCGCCGTTGGATGGCTCAAATGACTTGGCCGCCCGGGGCCCCGCGACGACCCGACCGCTAATTGGGATACGCGACTCGATCGCTGTGTAGGACAACGTCGGCGAGGTCGTCTGCGGGACTGTTGCGACGACGAGCTGGCGGAGGTGACCGTGCCCGAGATCTGGGCCGGCGTGGACATCGGCAAGGAACATCACCACTGCGTGGTGATCGACGCGCAAGGTGAGCGCCTGCTGTCGCGGCGGGTGCTGAACGATGAGTCCGCGCTCCTGGAGCTGATCGGCGACGTCCTCGCGCTTTCCGAGGACGCGTTGTGGGCGGTGGACATCAACCACGGCGGTGCCGCACTTCTCATCGGCCTGCTGCTGGGCCACGACCAGCCGATGGTCTACCTCACCGGCCTCGCTGTTCACCAGGCATCAACTGCTTACCGCGGCCAGAGCAAGACGGACGCCAAGGACGCCTTCGTCATTGCCGACCAAGCCCGCATGCGCAATGACCTCGGCGTGCTCCGGCCAGGCGACGAGATAGCCGTCGACCTCAAGATTCTGGTCCGCCGCCGCACGGACCTCGTCAACGACCGCACTCGCCACATCAACCGGCTCCGAGAGCAACTCCTGGAGATCTGCCCGGCTTTGGAGCGGGCCCTCAGCCTGACGAACAAAGGGCCCGTCCTGCTGTTGACCGGCTACCAGACGCCGGCAGCCATCCGTCGCAGCGGCGTCAGGCGCATAGAAACCTGGCTGAAGAACCGCAAGGTCAAAGGTGCCACCACGCTCGCCCAGGCCGTCGTCGAGGCGGCCCAGGCCCAGCACACTTCGCTGCCTGGCGAGACGCTGGCCGCGTCAATGGTGGCCCGTCTTGCGAAGGGGGTGATGGCCCTCGAAGAAGAGATCGCCGAGCTGGACGCACTCATCGAGGCCCGGTTCCATGATCACCCGCACGCCAGGGTGATCCGCAGCCTGCCCGGCATGGGCGCCATGCTCGGAGCCACCTTCATCGCCGCAACCGGCGGCGACATGGAAGCCTTCGGCACTGCCGACCGTCTGGCGGCGTTCGCCGGCCTGTCACCGGTGCCTCGCGACTCGGGCCGCGTGAGCGGCAACATGCGCCGACCACGCCGCTACCACCGCGGACTCCTGCGGGCCTTCTACCTCTCCTCCATGGCCAGCCTGCGCTCGTGCCCCGCGTCACGGGCGTACTACGAACGCAAGCGCGCCGAGGGGAAAGGGCACAAGCAGGCCGTGCTTTCGCTCGCCCGCCGCAGAGCCAATGTCTTGTGGGCCATGATCCGCGACGGAGCCTGCTATCAAGCTGCACCACCAGTCACGATCGCCGCTTGACTTCCTGATTGGGAAGTCGTTTA
>NZ_LIRK01000644.1:774-1402 GCF_001419765.1 Streptomyces torulosus | reverse complement strand
GGGTAGAGGGACGTCCGTACGTCCTGGGGAGGGGCGTCGTACGACGGCGGGGTCATGCGGTCCGTGCGGTTCCGCTTCACGGCAGGCTGGGCCATGGTGACGGAAGGGAACAACAACTCCAGCGGCAATGACGGAATCGGCCATAGTGTGGGTCCGATGGACTCACCGCCGACCGGCCCCGTGACGGATTCGCTGGACCGCCGCATCATCAGCGCCCTCCAGATCGACGGCAGGGCCTCCTGGCACCGCATCGCGGCGGCCCTCGGCGAGCCCGAACGCACCGTTGTCCGCCGGGGCACCCGTCTCCTGGAGTCCGGCCTGGTACGGATCGGAGCCATGGCGGTACGCGGCCGCAGCACGGTCGTCGGGGTGCGCTGCGCACCCGGCAGGGAGCGCCTCGCCGCGACGGCCCTGGCCCGCCGGCCCGACTGCGTCTTCGCCCACGTCCTGACGGGCACCCCGCACTGCGTCGCGGAGGTGCTCTGCCCCCGCGAACGCCTCGCCGGCCTGGTGATGGACGAACTCCCCGGCCTGCCGGGCATGGAGGAGACCTTCACCCTTCCCGTCCTGCGCCATGTCCGCACCATCCGCGAGTGGCACGCCGGCCTGCTCACCACCGCCGAGATCG
>NZ_LIRK01000644.1:0-705 GCF_001419765.1 Streptomyces torulosus | reverse complement strand
ACTCGCGCGCTTCGCGGGAGTCTCGGAAGCGACCGCGCGACGCCGGCTGAGCGCCCTGCGGCGGGCGGGCCGGGTCCGGATCCGCGCCGTGCTCGAACCGGCCGTGCTCGGACTGCCGGTGGAGGCGGTCCTCTGGGTGCGGACCCCGCCGTCACGGGCGGAGGCCGTGAGCACCGCCCTCGCGGAGTCCGCGCACGTCCGCTACGCCAGCTTCGTCACGGGGGAACGCCAGTTCCTCCTGCTGACCGCGTTCCCCGACGAGTCCGCCCTCCACCACTTCGTCACCCGCTCCCCCTGGCTGCGCGACGTGCAGTCCGTGGACGTCTCCCTGGTCCTCACCACCCTGAAACGCGGCGGCATGCTCGCCCCGTGGCTACGGGACTGACCGCGCGTCCGCGGCCTCAGACCACCACGACCCGTACCCCCGCCTCCTCGAACCGTCGTACGGTCTCCGGCTCGGCCGCCGCGTCCGTGACCAGGGTGTCCACCGAGTCGGCCGCGCAGATCCACGCGAACGCCCGCCGCCCCAGCTTGCTGGAGTCGGCCGCGNNAGCAGCCGGTTGACCGCGGCCTCCGCCTCGTCGTGCGCCGCCGCGCCGTGCACGACGTCGAACGCGACCACGCCGAGCACCGCCACATCCAGGGTGATCTGCCCGAGCACCCCGTCCGCGAGCGGCCCGACCAGCTCGTACGACTGCGCGCGGG
>NZ_LIRK01000643.1:307-3166 GCF_001419765.1 Streptomyces torulosus | reverse complement strand
GTGCGGGGGCGGAGGGTGAGGGAGATGACGGCGGGGGCGACGCCGATGCGGACCTCGGTGAAGGCGAAGGTGGCGTCGGGTCCGGCGGCGGTGATGTCGCAGGCGCCGAGGAGGCCGAGGCCGCCGGCGCGGACGTGTCCGGTGACGCGGGCGACGACCGGCTTGGGGAGGTCGAGGATCCCCCGGAGCAGTCCGACGACGGCTTCGGGGCGGGGCGGCCGGCGCAGGTCGGCGCCCGCGCAGAAGGTGGTGCCGGTGTGGGTGAGGAGGACGGCGCGGGTGGCGTCGTCCTTGGCGCAGTGGGCGAGGGCCTCGGACAGGTCCCGTACGAGGTCGGCGGAGAGGGCGTTGCGGTTGGCCGGGGAGTCGAGCGTGAGGGTAGTGATGCCGCGGTGGTGGGCGGTGCGTACGAGGGGTGCGGGGGTGTCCGTCACAGGCGCTCCCTGAGTTCTCGGCGGAGGATCTTCCCGGAGGCCGCGCGGGGGACGCCGTCGATGAAGGTGACGTGGCGGACGCGTTTGTAGGGGGCGACGCGTTCGGCGACGTACATCATGACCTCGCCCTCGGTGAGTCCGGTGGCGGTGGGGTGGGGGACGACGAAGGCGTGCGGGACCTCGTTGCCGTCGGCGTCGTAGTGGCCGATGACGGCGGCGTCGGCGATGCCGGGGTGGGTGATGAGGAGGGCTTCGAGTTCGGCGGGGGCGACCTGGAAGCCCTTGTACTTGATGAGTTCCTTGACGCGGTCGACGACGTACAGCCAGCCGTCGGCGTCGCAGTGGGCGATGTCGCCGGTGGCGAGCCAGCCGTCGGCGTCGATCATGGCGGCGGTGGCGTCGGGGCGGCCGAGGTAGCCCTTCATGACCTGGGGGCCGCGGATGAGGACCTCGCCGGGTTCGCCGACGGGGACGTCCTGGGCGGGGTCGTCGAGGGAGACGATCCGCATCTCGGTGCCGGCGATGAGCTTGCCGACGGTGCCGGGGGGCGCGGCGGCGGCCTGGTCGAGGGGGACCAGGTGGGAGCAGGGGGAGAGTTCCGTCATGCCGTAGCCCTGGACGACGGGAGGCAGGCCGAGGCGGGCGGAGCACGCGGCGGCGAGCCGGGCGTCGAGGGGCGCGGCGGCGGACAGGACGTGCCGGACCGAGGAGAGGTCGTACCGCTCGGCGGCGGGGTGCTTGGCCAGGGCGAGGACGATGGGCGGCGCCACGTAGAGGTGGGTGATGCGGTGCTTCTCGATGGCGGCCAGGTAGACCTCCAGGTCGAAGCGGGGCAGGACGACGACGGTGGCGCCGCGGCGGAGCGGGGCGTTCATCAGGGCGGTGAGGCCGTAGATGTGGAAGAAGGGCAGGACGGCGAGGACGCGGTCGCCGGGGGCGGCGGGCATGACGGGTTCGAGCTGGGCGAGGTTGGTGGCGATGGACCGGTGGGTGAGCATGACGCCCTTGGGGACGCCGGTCGTGCCGGAGGAGTACGGCAGCACCGCGAGGTCGCTCACCGGGTCGATGTCGACGACCGGCTCGGGGGCGGTGGTGGTGAGCAGGTCGATCAGGGAGCGGTGGCCGGGGGCGCTGTCGCAGACGAGGATCTCCCGGATGCCGCCGGCGCGTTCGGCGGCGGCGCGGACGGTGTCGAGGAGGGGCGAGACCGTGATGATCCAGTGGGCGCCGGAGTCGGTGAGCTGCTTGGCGAGTTCGTCGGCGGTGGCGAGGGGGTGCGCGGTGGTGACGGTGGCCCCGGCGCGGGTGGCGGCGTAGAAGGCGGTCGGGTAGGCGATGGTGTTGGGGCTGTGCAGGGCGAGGACGTCGCCCTTGCGGAGGCCGGCCTCGGTGAGGGCGGCGGCGAGCCGCCGGTGGAAGAGGTCGAGCTGCTCGTAGGTGAGGGTGGTGCCGTCGGCGCCGTCGATCAGCGCGGGGGTGTCGCCGTGGTCGGCGGCGTGGCCGAGGACGGCGTCGTGGATGGGCAGGTCGACGGGCTGGATGTCTGCGTACTCGCTGCGGAACATGGTTCCTCCTGGCAGTACGGCTGGTGTGGGCTGCGGCGTGCGCGGCTCGGGTCCGGTGGCCGCCGTTCCCGCCTCCGGGGCGTCGAGGGCTCGGAGCGTGGGGCGGGCGGGTCGGCGGCTCAGTAGGACTTGGGCAGGCCGAGGGTCTGGTGGGAGACGTAGTTGAGGATCATCTCCCGGCTGACGGGGGCGATCCGGGACACGCGTGCGGCGGTGATCAGTGAGGCGAGGCCGAACTCGCGGGTGAGGCCGTTGCCGCCGAGGGTGTGCACGGACTGGTCGACGGCCTTCACACACGCCTCGCCGGCGGCGTACTTCGCCATGTTGGCGGCCTCGCCGGCGGCCGCGTCGTCTCCGCTGTCGTAGAGGTAAGCCGCCTTCTGCATCATCAGGCGGGCCAGTTCGAGTTCGATGTGGGACTGGGCGAGGGGGTGGGCGATGGCCTGGTGGGCGCCGATGGGCTGACGCCACACGGTGCGCTCGCGGGCGTACTCGACGGCCCTGGCGAGGGCGTAGCGGGCCATGCCGATGGCGAACGCGGCGGTCATGATGCGTTCGGGGTTGAGGCCGGCGAACAGCTGGAGCAGTCCGGCGTTCTCGTCGCCGACGAGAGCCTCGGCGGGGAGCCTCATGTCGTCGAAGGTCAGCTCGAACTGCCGCTCGGAGGCGCGGAGTTCCATGTCGATGGGTCGGCGGTCGAAGCCGGGGGTGTCCCTGGGGACGATGAACAGGCAGGGCTTGAGGTTGCCGGTGCGGGCGTCCTCGGTGCGGCCGACTATGAGGGTGGCGTCGGCCTTGTCGACGCCGGAGATGAAGACCTTGCGGCCGGTGAGCAGCCAGTCGGCGCCGTCGCGGCGGGC
>NZ_LIRK01000643.1:0-265 GCF_001419765.1 Streptomyces torulosus | reverse complement strand
CGGGCGACACGACCATCATGAGCAGGGGGCAGCCTGCGGCGCCGAGTTCCTCCAGGACGATGGAGAGTTCGGCGATTCCGCCGCCGCCCCCGCCGTATGCCTCCGGCAGGTTGACGCCCAGGTAGCCGAGCTTGGCGGCCTCGTCCCAGAGGGACTCCGGGGTGAAGTCTCGGCCGTGGCGTTTGCCCAGGGCGGCTACGGCGGCTCGTAGGGCTTGGTGTTCTTCGGATTCGATCACTGGGGACATGAGGGGCTCCTAAGGGGG
>NZ_LIRK01000642.1 GCF_001419765.1 Streptomyces torulosus | reverse complement strand
CGCCCCTCGGCGAGGGGCGGACGGGTCTGGCTCAGCAGCGCGACCCAGCGGTCTCCGGTGACGTCCGGCGATTCCCGGTCCGACGGATTGCGGGCACCGCCCGCTGCCTCGCGGTGCCGGGGCAGGGGCGACGGGCGGGCCGTACGGCGCCGGGGCGGTGGATGCGGCGTGCGGTTGGTGCGGTTCCGGGGCGAGGTGCGCGGCGGCGGCGCCCGCGACGGAGAGCGAGCACCGGCCGTCCGTCCGTGGGGCGGCCGGTACGGATTCCGGTCGGCGTGGCCGGGACGCGGTGAGCGAGGCGGACGGAGCGCCTGACACGGACTCCGGGTCCGCGAGCGGCTCTCGCGGGGCGGACGGCTGGGCCGGCAGTGGTTCGCACGGGGCTGATGGTCGGGCCGCGGGCGGTTCGCGTGGGGCGGACCGCTGGTCCGGCAGCGGTTCGCGTGGGGCTGATGGTTGGGCCGGCAGTGGTTCGCACGGGGCTGATGGTCGGGCCGCGGGCGGTTCGCGTGGGGCGGACCGCTGGTCCGGCAGTGGTTCGCATGGGGCGGACGGTTGGGCCGCCAGTGGCTCTCGCGGAGCCGATGGGGGATCCGGAGGCGGCGTTCGCGGGGCGCATGGGGGTTCGGGAGAAGGTGCCGGTCCCTATGGGGTGCGCGAGGGGGATGCCAGTGGCGCCCACTCCGCCCCTGCGTACGGCGGGCCCCACGGGCCCCACGGCGGCGGGCCCGGCGGGAATCCCGGTGGCGAGGCGTACGGGGCGGGGCGTCCCGGTGGGGGTGCCGTGCCGCCCGGCGGCTTCGTGCACTCCGCCACGCCCGCGACCGGCTTCCCTCCCGGCGCCCAGATGGCCGGTCACGCCCCCGGCCACGCCCCCGCGCCCGGTGGCGCCACGCGGCGCGGACGCGGCCGTACCGTCGCGCTCGTCGCCCTGCTGGCCGCGCTCATCGGCGGCGGTGGCGCCGTCGCGATGCACTACGCGGACGAGTGGCGGACGGAGAACACCTCGGCCACGGCCGGTACGACGGCCGGGACCGGCGGTACGACCACGGGCCAGGGCCAACCGGCGACGGACGGTGTCCCCGAGGGATGGGTTCGCGTGGAGGACCCGGAGGGGTTCAGTCTCGCCCTGCCCAAGGGGTGGAAGCGCCAGGTGGAGGGCGTGCAGATCGACTACACACCGGACGGCGGCGAGCACTTCCTCCGGGTGGCCGTCGACGACTCCCCGGACTTCGACAGCCCGTACCACCACCAGCTCGACCTGGAGGAACAGGTGAAGGACCGGCTCCCCGCGTACCGGCGGGTGGGCCTGGAGAAGAACCTCTACCGCGACCGTCCGGGCGCGCTCTGGGACTTCACCTGGAACGCGGCCCAGGACACCGACTTCCCCGGCCCGCGCCGGGCGATCGAGCAGACGTATCTCGCCCGCGACGGCGTCGAGTACACGATCTACATGTCCTCGCCCGCCGCCGACTGGGACACCGCGCGCCAACAGTTCGACACGGTGCTGCGCAGCTGGCGTGAGGCACGCAAGTGACCCGAGGGACGTCGGCTCAGGCCGACCTCGGTGGTCCCGTAGGGCCAAGGGGGCGGCCCCTCAGGCGCGATGGCGAACGTGAGTGAAGAGGGCGTCGGCCCGCCTCGGGGCCGGGGCGGCCGCGTGGCGCGTACGCGGCGCTCGCGCGGCGCGCGTACGTCGCTTGTCGGCCAGCCCTGTCCCGCGGCACCGGAGGGTTTCGGTCCGGTGCGGCATGATGGGGCGCATGGGGACCGAGGGGGAGAACGTCCGCGTCATAGCGGGCCGGTACCGGCTGGAGGCCAGGGTCGGCCGCGGCGGTATGGGCATCGTGTGGCGTGCCACCGACGAACTCCTCGGCCGGCGTGTCGCGGTCAAGGAGCTGGCCCTCGACCCCTCGCTCCCGGAGGAGACGTCCCGGCAGCTGCGTGAACGCACCCTGCGGGAGGCCCGGGCGGTGGCCCGGCTCGGCCACCCGCACATCATCGTCGTCCACGACGTCGTCGAGCAGGACGAACGCCCGTACATCGTCATGGAGTTCATCGACGGCGGCTCGCTCGCGGAGCGGGTCGCGGCCGACGGGCCGGTCGACGCGCGGGAGGCGGCCCGGATCGGGCTCGCCCTGCTGGCCGCGCTGCGGCGGGCGCACGACGCGGGTGTCCTGCACCGCGACCTCAAACCCGCGAACGTCCTGCTGGAGAAGGGCACCGACCGGGTCGTCCTCACCGACTTCGGCATCGCCCAGGTCGCGGGCGCCACGACGCTCACCGAGAACGGGTCCTTCGTCGGCTCGCCCGAGTACACCGCGCCGGAACGGATGTCCGGGGTCCGCACCGGGCCGGAATCCGACCTGTGGTCGCTGGGCGCGCTGCTGTGCACCGTGCTCAGCGGGGAATCGCCGTTCCGCCGCGACTCGTTGGGCGGCATCCTGCACGCCGTCGTCTTCGACGAGATCCGGCCACCGGCCCAGGCCGCCCCGCTGCTTCCCGTCATCCGCGGACTGCTGGAGCGCGACCCCGACCAGCGGCTCGGCGCGGCGGAGGCGGAGCGGCTGCTGCGCGCGTTCC
>NZ_LIRK01000641.1 GCF_001419765.1 Streptomyces torulosus | reverse complement strand
ACATCGGAATGACTCGTCTAGGCGCCCGGCCCCCTGCGCCGCACGGCCCCCGCACGAGATATCTTGATGTCGAGCAATGTTGCAGACGTGGAGCGGAGCACCCGGTGACTGACTCGACCATCATCTACACACACACTGACGAGGCCCCGGCCCTGGCGACGTATTCGTTCCTGCCGGTGATCAAGGCGTACGCCTCGCAGGCCGGTGTCTCCGTCGAGACCCGTGACATCTCGCTGGCCGGGCGCATCATCGCCGTCTTCCCGGAGTACCTCCAGGAGGGTCAGCGCATCCCGGACGCCCTCTCCGAGCTGGGCGAGCTGGCCAAGACCCCCGCGGCGAACATCATCAAGCTGCCGAACATCTCGGCGTCGATCCCGCAGCTGAAGGCCGCCGTCGCCGAGCTGCAGAGCCAGGGCTACGCGCTGCCGGACTACCCGGACGACCCGAAGACCGACGAGGAGCGCGAGATCCGCGCCCGCTACGACAAGATCAAGGGTTCCGCCGTGAACCCGGTCCTGCGTGAGGGCAACTCCGACCGCCGCGCCCCCGCCTCCGTCAAGAACTACGCCAAGACCCACCCGCACCGCATGGGCGCCTGGACCTCCGAGTCCAAGACCAACGTGGCGACGATGGGCGAGAACGACTTCCGCTCCACCGAGAAGTCCGTGGTGATCGCCGAGGACGGCGCGCTGAGGATCGAGCTGGTCGGCGACGACGGCACCACCACCGTGCTGCGCGAGTCCGTACCGGTCCTCGCGGGCGAGGTCGTCGACGCCTCCGTGATGCGTGTCGCCGCGCTGCGCGAGTTCCTCACCGCCCAGGTCGCCAAGGCCAAGGCGGAGGGCGTGCTGTTCTCCGTGCACCTGAAGGCCACGATGATGAAGGTCTCCGACCCGATCGTCTTCGGTCACGTGGTGCGCGCCTTCTTCCCGAAGACGTTCGCGCAGTACGGTGCGACGCTCGCCGCCGCCGGTCTGTCCCCGAACGACGGTCTGGGCGGCATCTACAAGGGCCTGGAGGCTCTGCCGGAGGGCGCCGAGATCAAGGCCTCCTTCGACGCCGAGCTCGCCGAGGGCCCGGAGCTGGCGATGGTCGACTCCGACAAGGGCATCACCAACCTGCACGTGCCGTCCGACGTCATCGTCGACGCCTCGATGCCGGCCATGATCCGCACCTCCGGCCACATGTGGGGCCCGGACGGCCAGGAGGCCGACACCCTCGCGGTGCTCCCGGACTCCTCGTACGCCGGTGTCTACCAGGCCGTGATCGACGACTGCCGTGCCCACGGCGCGTACGACCCGTCGACGATGGGCTCGGTCCCGAACGTCGGTCTGATGGCACAGAAGGCCGAGGAGTACGGCTCCCACGACAAGACCTTCGAGATCGCGACCACGGGCACGGTCCGTCTGGTCGACGGCAACGGCGTCGCCGTCATCGAGCAGACCGTCTCCGCCGGTGACATCTTCCGCGCCTGCCAGACCAAGGACGCCCCGATCAAGGACTGGGTGAAGCTGGCCGTCACCCGAGCCCGCGCCACCGGTGACCCGGCGGTGTTCTGGCTGGACGAGACCCGCGCCCACGACGCCAACCTGATCGCCAAGGTCAACACGTACCTGGCGGACCACGACACCGAGGGCCTGGACATCCGGATCCTCGCCCCGGTCGAGGCGACCAAGCTGTCGGTGGAGCGCATCCGCCGCGGCGAGAACACCATCTCCGTCACCGGCAACGTCCTGCGTGACTACCTCACCGACCTGTTCCCGATCCTGGAGCTGGGCACCAGCGCCAAGATGCTGTCGGTCGTCCCGCTGATGGCGGGCGGCGGTCTGTTCGAGACGGGCGCCGGCGGCTCCGCCCCGAAGCACGTCCAGCAGCTGGTCAAGGAGAACTACCTGCGCTGGGACTCCCTCGGCGAGTTCTTCGCCCTGGTCCCGTCGCTGGAGCAGTACGCCGAGGCCACCGGCAACACCCGCGCCAAGGTGCTGGCCGACACCCTGGACCGCGCGACGGCGACCTTCCTCAACGAGGACAAGTCCCCCTCACGTCGTCTCGGCGGCATCGACAACCGCGGCAGCCACTTCTTCCTGTCCCTGTACTGGGCGCAGGAGCTGGCCGCGCAGACCGACGACGCCGACCTGGCGAAGGCGTTCGCCCCGCTCGCCGAGACGCTCTCCGCGAACGAGCAGAAGATCGTCGACGAGCTGATCGCCGTCCAGGGCAAGGAGGCCGAGATCGGCGGCTACTACCAGCCCGACCCGGCCAAGGCCGCCGCGGTCATGCGCCCGTCGGCCACGTGGAACGAGGCGCTGGCGAACTTCGCCTGACGCTCCGCGCGGTCCGGCCGACCTGACGGCACCGCGGCTCGCCCGTGGTCCCCAGGTCGGCCACTCCCGTGAGGCCACACACCGCCGCCCCGGCCGGGTTCCTTCCCGGCTGGGGCGGCGTGCTGTCGGGGGCCCGTCCTGTCGGGGGCCTCGCGGGGCCGGTACTGCCGGTGCCGAGTGCCGTCGGTGCCGCGCGTGCCGTCGGTGCCGCGCGTGCCGGTCGGGGGCTGCGCGTGCCGGTCGGGGGCTGCGCGTTCGTGAGGGCGACCGAGGCAGTGCCGTCAGGCGGTGCCTTCAGGCGGTGCCGAGGGCCGTGCGCAGGGTGACGATCGCCTGGGTGATCGCGGCCTCGGCGGCCCGCGTCTCCCGCAGGGCGTTCAACATCACGAAGTCGTGGATGACTCCCTGGTAGCGCACGGCGGTCACCGGGACACCGGCCTCGCGCAGCTTGTTCGCGTACGCCTCGCCCTCGTCTCGCAGCACATCGGCCTCGGCGGTGATGACGAGCGCCGGCGGCAGCCCCGCCAGCTGGTCGACGGAGGCGCGCAGCGGTGACGCCGTGATCTGCGCGCGCTCCCGCTCACTCGTCGTGTACTGGTCCCAGAACCACCGCATCGCGTCGCGCCGCAGGAAGTAGCCCTCGGCGAACTGCCGGTAGGAGCCGGTGTCGAAGGCGGCGTCGGTGACCGGGTAGAAGAGGACCTGCTGGACCAGCGGGACGTCGCCGCGTTCCTTCGCCATCAGGGTCAGCGCGGCGCTCATGTTGCCGCCGACGGAATCCCCGGCCACCGCGATACGGGCCGCATCGAGGCGGTGCTGGGCGCCCTCCGCGACGATCCAGCGGGCCACCGCGTAGTTCTGCTCGACGGCGACCGGGTAGCGGGCCTCGGGCGACAGGTCGTACTCGGGGAAGACGACCGCGGCCCGCGCACCCACCGCCAGCTCCCGCACCAGCCGGTCATGGGTATGGGCGTTGCCGAAGACCCACCCGGCGCCGTGGATGTACAGGATCACCGGCAGCACCCCCTCGGCCCCCGCGGGCCGGACGATCCTGGCCCTGACCTCGCCGGTGGGGCCGCCCGGGACGGTCACCCACTCGTCGTCGACGTCCCGCTTCGCGATGTCGCCCGACTGCACCTCGTCGACGACCTTGCGCCCCTCGACCGGGCCGAGGTCGAAGAGGTACGGCGGGTTCGCGGTGGCCTCGGCGAAGGCCGCGGCGGCGGGTTCGAGGACGGGACGGGGGGCGGCGCTCTCGGACATGGCGATCTCCTCGGGTGGGGTGCCGCGGGCAGGTCCGCCCGCACGGTTCGCCGGGGGCGGCGGTACACCAGAAAGATAGCGCGCGATTAAGTTGCACACAACTAATTAGTAGGCGATTCCCTACCTCACGATTCCTTAGGGCACGATACGACTGCGTGACTGCCGGTAGGGTGGGAGATCGTCAGGGAGAGCACGGGACGGAGGAGCGACACCGTGAGCACAGTCGGCGAACTCGTGGGCACCGCCGGAGCGGAACCGGCGCAGGGGCACACCCTGCTCCTGGACGACCAGCTCTGTTTCGCGCTGTACGCCGCCTCGCGCGCCGTCACGGCCCGCTACCGGCCCCTGCTGGAGGAACTGGGCCTGACCTATCCGCAGTACCTGGTCATGCTGGTCCTCTGGGAGCAGGACTCGATATCCGTGCGCGACCTGGGCGCCGCGCTCCAGCTGGAGTCCAGCACGCTCTCACCGCTCCTGAAGCGCCTGGAGGCCGGCGGCCTGCTCCGCCGCGAACGCCGCCCGGACGACGAGCGGTCCGTCGCCATCCGCCTCACCGAGGCCGGGGCCCGGCTGGAGGAGCGGGCCCGGACCGTACCGGTGGACATCGGCGCCGCGATGGGCCTGACCCCCGAGCAGCACACCCTCACCCAGCAACTGCTGCGCCTGCTCACCGCGAACGTCAGCCAGGGCTGAGCGGGGCCCGGCCCCGGGGATCCCGGCGCGCCCGGTCCATGCGCGTCCCGGCGCGCCGGTTCAGCGCTCGCCCCCGTCGCGCCGGTTCAGTGCGCGTACAGGCGCGCCGGTTCCATGCGCGTCCCGGCGCGCTGGTTCCGTGCACGGGCCAGTGCGCCAGGTCAGCGGCCGGCGCGCCGGTTCAGTGCGCCGCGTCGAGCCGGTGCCGTTGTTCGGCGGTCAGCTCCAGGTCCACGGCGGCGAGGTTCTCCTCCAGCTGCGCCACCGAGGAGACCCCCGCGAGCGGCACGATCGGGAGCGGGCCGCCCAACTGCCAGGCCAGCACGACCTGGTTGACGGTCGCCCCGGTCTCCCGCGCCACCTCCCGCAGCACCTTCATCCGGGTCGGCGTGCCCGGGTGGTCGTACTCGCGTTGAAGCTTCTCGGGGCGTACATAGCCGCCGGTGAGCAGCGGCGAGTAGGCGACGAGGGTGAGGTCCGGCTCGGCCTCCAGGTAGCTCAGCAGTTCGGCGGTGGCCACGCCGAGCGTGCCGTGCGCCCAGAGGGCGTTGGGGACGTCGGTCCGCGGCCGCAGATAGCTGTGGTGGTACTGAAGCACCTCGTAACCCGGCAGTCCCGCCGCGGCGGCGAGGGCGCGGGCCCGCTCCACGCGCCACATGGCGTGGTTGCTCACGCCGAGCAGCCCGACCGTGCCCTCGGCCACGAGTTCCCCGAACGCCTCGACGGTCTCCCCCGGCGGGACCGTACGGTCCTCGATGTGCGCGTAGAGCAGATCGAGCCGCTCCACCCCGAGGCGCTCCCGGCTGCGTTCCGCCGACTCCCGGATCACCTTCGCCGACAGACCCTCGGCGTTGTCGACGTAGCTGGTGCCGGGGGCGAGGGGCCGGGCGCCGAGCTTGGTGGCGATGACGATCTCGGCGCCTGTCCCCCGGCTGCGGCGCCACCGTCCGAGCAGCTCCTCACTCTGGCCGCCCTGGCCGCCGTCGATCCAGAAGGCGTAGTTGTCGGACGTGTCGATGAAGTTGCCGCCGGCCTCGACATAGCGGTCGAGCACGGCGAACGACGTCTTCTCGTCCGTCCGTGAACCGAACAGCATCGCGCCGAGCGACAGCACGCTCACCTCACGACGGGTCTTCGGGTCGCTGCCGATCGTGCGGTATTTCATACCGATACCTCCCGTTCAGCCCGTTCGGCCCGTTCGTCGGGCCTCGGGAGGGAGTCTTCAGGTTGGAGCGCGCGCGAAGTCAAGCGTGCGCGAAGCCAGGCGTGCGCGAAGCCAGGCGTGCG
>NZ_LIRK01000640.1 GCF_001419765.1 Streptomyces torulosus | reverse complement strand
TCGCGGGCACCATCGCCGCCGCCACCAACAACGGCAAGGGCATCGCCGGTATCGCCCACGGCGCGAAGATCTCCCCGATCCGCGTCCTCGGCAAGTGCGGTGGCTACGACTCGGACATCATCGACGCCATCACCTGGGCCTCCGGCGGCACCGTCTCCGGCGTCCCGGCCAACACCAACGTCGCCAAGGTCATCAACATGAGCCTCGGTGGCGACGGCGCCTGCACCACGGCGACCCAGAGCGCCATCACCGCCGCCGTGAACCGCGGTACGACCGTCGTCGTGGCCGCCGGCAACGAGAACGACAACGTGGCGAACCACTCGCCCGGCAACTGCAACAACGTCATCTCGGTCGCGGCGACCAACCGCTCGGGCGCCAAGGCCTCGTACTCCAACTACGGCTCCCTCGTGGACATCTCGGCGCCCGGCGGCCAGACCAGCACCGGCACCGCCAACGGCATCCTGTCCACGCTGAACGCGGGCACGAAGACGCCCACCTCGGAGTCGTACGCCTACTACCAGGGCACCAGCATGGCCACCCCGCACATCGCGGGCCTCGCCGCGCTGCTGAAGTCGGCGAACTCCTCGCTGACCCCGGCCGAGATCGAGTCCGCGATCAAGGCCAACGCCCGCGCTCTGCCCGGCTCCTGCTCCGGCGGCTGCGGCGCGGGTCTGGCCGACGCGGCCAAGACGGTGCAGGCGGTGTCCGGCGGCTCCGGCGGGGGCTCCACGGGGGGCACCACCTTCACCAACACCACCGCCGTCTCCATCCCGGACAACGGCTCGGCGATCGAGTCCTCGATCTCCGTCACCGGGCGCAGCGGCAACGCGCCCTCCACCCTCCAGGTCGGTGTGGACATCACCCACACCTACCGCGGTGACCTGGTCCTGGACCTGGTGGCCCCGGACGGTTCGACCTACCGTCTGAAGGCCTCCAGCTCCTCGGACTCCGCCGACAACGTGAACACCACCTACACGGTGAACGCGTCCAGCGAGGTCGCCAACGGCACCTGGAAGCTGCGTGTCCAGGACGTGGCGTCCGCGGACACCGGCCGGCTCAACAGCTGGAAGCTGACCTTCTGACGTCAGCCCCACTGACCGCCACCCCCCACTGCCGGCGGCCGACCGATGCGAGCGGGCATCGGTCGGCCGCCGGCCCTTTTCCGGCGTGCCGTCAGCGGGCCGTTAGCGTAGGCGCATGTCGACGAAGAAGACCGAGAAGTCCGACGGGACCCACCCGGAGCAGACCGAGGGGATCCCGTCGCAGAGGTTCGACAGGACCTGGTCGGAGCGAACCGGCGGGAGCCCGGCACCGGTCGCGGCGGTGTGCCCCGGCTGCGGCGGATCCGGACCGTCGGTGCGCACGGTCGCCGAGACCTGCGCCGACCCGGAGTCCCGGACCGGGGGACTGACCGACCGGCTGGCGCGGTCCCCGGGGGTGCCGTCCCGCTTCGACACCGTCCTGCACTTCATCGAGGGCATGATCCTCGTCGCCATGGGCGCCTATCTCGCCCGCAGCGGTATCCAGAGCGACAAGCCCGTCCACATGATCGCCGGTTCCCTGCTCGCGGTGGCGCTGTTCGTCGGCACCCTCGCCGTGGTCCGGGGCGAGCTGCGCGAGCGGAAGGCCGTCATGCGGGGCGAGCCCCGCGCCGAACTCCTCTGGCGGCCCGCCCACCACTGCTCCGCCTGCGGCGCCGTGTTCTACCCGGCGGGCACCCCGTGGCAGGGCGCCCTGACCCCCGAGCAGTTCCAGAAGTACGTGTGGACCGAGGCCGGTTACGGCCGGCAGCTCGACAAGAAGGTCAAGGACGTCGCCCTGCCGTCCGCGGCGCCCACCGGCCCCGGAGGGACCCCCGACCGTGCCTGACGCCCCCCTGATCCACGGCACCGACCCGGCCTCCTTCGCGCACGCCGTCCTCGCCGAACGGCACCCCGCCCTCATCCGCAAGGTCCTCGACGCCACCCCCTACGGCCCCGAGCAGCGCCACGCCCTCGCGACACTGCTGCACGACGCGACCGAGGGCGTCCTCGCGCCCCCGGACGACGACCCCTGGTGGGACACCTGGGACGTACGCGGCCACGCCGGCCGGTCCTGGTTCGACCTGCCGTTCCTCGTCGCCGAGAGCTGCTTCTACCGCCGGCTCCTGCACGCCGTCGGCTTCTTCGGCCCCGGCCCCTGGCAGGGCGTCGACCCGTTCCGCCCCTTCAAGCTCGCCGAGCTCGACACCCCCGAGGCGGCGGCCGAACTCACCGCCGCCGACGCCCTCGCCGAACGCCCCCCGCACGAGCGGCTGTCCGCCCTGCTGCACGGCTCGCTCTGGGGCAACCGGGCCGACCTCGGTTTCCGCATCCAGACCGCCGAGTCCGCGGCGGACTCCCGGCTGCTCGCGGACGACAGCGAGGAACTGCTGTCCCTGCTGTCCGGCGGCGGAACGCTCTGCCTGGTCGCCGACAACGCGGGCCGCGAACTGATCCCCGATCTCCTCCTCGTCGACGACCTCCTCACCCGGGGCCGCGTCGAGCGCGCCCTGCTGCATCTGAAGCCGTACCCGTACTTCGTCTCGGACGCCACCACCGCCGACGCCCTCGACGCCGTACGCCACCTCGTCGCCGCGAAGAACGCCGCCGGGCGACGGCTGTGGTCCGCCCTCGCCGACGGCCGTCTCGTGCTGCGGGCCCACCCCTTCTCCTGCGCCCCGCTGCCGTACGCGGACATGCCGGACGACCTGCGCGAGGAGTTCGCCTCCGCCGACCTCACCCTCCTCAAGGGCGACCTCAACTACCGGCGCCTGGTGGGCGACCGGCTCTGGCCGCCGACCACGTCCTTCGCCTCGGTCACCGCGTACTTCCCCGGTCCGGTGGCCGCCCTGCGCACCCTCAAGTCCGATGTGATCGTGGGCCTGGACGCCTCCACCGAGGCCGCGCTGGTGGCCGCGGAGGGGCAGCGGTGGCGCACCGGCGGAGCCCACGCGGTGATCCAGGTGAACGCCGGTACGAACTGAGAAGTCCGGGCGCCGGCGACGAAAGCGCCCGGATTCACGCGATGGTGTGATCATGTTCCGCTGCCCGGATGCCGGTCGGGGGCCACGGGTAGGGCCCGGCCATGACGCAGCCGTTCCAACTCCCGCACTTCTATCTGCCGTACCCCGCGCGGCTGAACCCCCACCTCGACGAGGCCCGTGCCCACACCAGCGCGTGGGCGCGGGAGATGGGCATGCTGGAGGGCTCCGGCGTCTGGGAACAGGCGGACCTCGACGCGCACGACTACGGGTTGCTGTGCGCGTACACGCACCCCGACTGCGACGGCCCGGCACTCTCGCTCATCACCGACTGGTACGTGTGGGTGTTCTTCTTCGACGACCACTTCCTGGAACTCTTCAAGCGCTCCCAGGACCGCCCCGGCGGCAAGGCCCACCTCGACCGGCTCCCGCTGTTCATGCCGCTGGACCTGGCCACCCCCGTCCCGGAGCCGCGGAACCCGGTGGAGGCCGGGCTCGCCGACCTCTGGGCGCGCACGGTCCCGGCGATGTCGATGGACTGGCGCCGCCGCTTCGCCGTGGCGACCGAGCATCTGCTCAACGAGTCGCTGTGGGAGCTGTCCAACATCAACGAGGGGCGGATCGCCAACCCCGTCGAGTACATCGAGATGCGCCGGAAGGTCGGCGGCGCCCCCTGGTCCGCCGGTCTCGTCGAGTACGCGACCGCGGAGGTGCCCGCCGCGGTCGCCGGGTCGAGGCCCCTGCGGGTCCTGATGGAGACGTTCTCGGACGCCGTCCACCTGCGCAACGACCTGTTCTCCTACCAGCGGGAGGTCGAGGACGAGGGGGAGAACAGCAACGGCGTGCTCGTGCTTGAGACGTTCTTCGGCTGCGACACGCAACAGGCCGCCGAGACCGTCAACGACATCCTCACCTCACGGCTGCACCAGTTCGAGGACACCGCGCTCACCGAGGTCCCCGCGCTGGCCCTGGAGAAGGGGCTCACCCCGCCCGAGATCGCCGCCGTCGCCGCGTACACCAAGGGCCTCCAGGACTGGCAGGCCGGCGGCCACGAGTGGCACATGCGGTCCAGCCGCTACATGAACGACGGGGCGACCTCCTCGCGCGGCCCGCTCGACCTCGGTGGCGCGCTCCTCTCCGGCCCGGCCCTGGTCACCGGGGCGGGGTTCGGCACGTCCGCCGCCGACGTGGGGGCGCTGTTCGCCTCCGCCGCCGCCGAACGGCTGCGCACCCGCGCGCATCTGCCGTACCAGAAGGTCGGACCGTCCCTGATCCCCGACTTCCACATGCCGTTCCAGGTGGAGCTGTGCCCGCACCTGGACGCCGCCCGCCCCCGCCTCACCGCCTGGTCGCACGCGATGGGCATCCTCGGCGAGGGCGTCTGGGACGAGGAGCGGCTCGCCGCCGCCGACCTGCCGCTGTGCGCGGCCGGCCTCGACCCGGACGCCACCGCCGAGGAACTGGACCTCAGCTCGCAGTGGCTGGCCTGGGGCACCTACGGCGACGACTACTACCCCCTGGTCTTCGGCCACCGCCGCGATGTGGCCGCCGCGCGCCTCACGACCGCCCGGCTCTCCGACTGCATGCCCGTCGAGGGGGAGGCGGTCCCCGTCCCGGTGAACGGGATGGAACGGGGCCTGATCGACCTGTGGGCGCGGACCACCGCGGAGATGACCTCCGACGAGCGGCGCACCCTGAAGGCGTCCGTCGACAAGATGACCGAGAGCTGGGTGTGGGAGGTGTTCAACCAGCTCCAGAACCGGGTGCCCGACCCGGTCGACTACCTGGAGATGCGGCGCGCCACCTTCGGCTCCGACCTCACCCTGAGCCTGTGCCGGATGGGCCACGGCCCGCAGATCCCGCCCGAGGTCTACCGCAGCGGCCCCGTCCGCTCCCTGGAGAACGCGGCCATCGACTACGCGTGCCTCATCAACGACGTGTTCTCGTACCAGAAGGAGATCGAGTACGAGGGCGAGGTCCACAACGCGATCCTCGTCGTGCAGAACTTCTTCGGCTGCGACTACCCGACCGCGCTCGGCGTGGTCCACGACCTGATGACCCAGCGCATGCGGCAGTTCGAGCATGTCGTCGCCCATGAACTCCCCGTCGTCTACGACGACTTCGAGCTGTCGCGGGAGGCGCGCGACATCATGGACGGCTATGTGGACGACCTGCGGAACTGGCTCGCCGGCATCCTGAACTGGCACAGGCAGGTCGACCGCTACAAGTCCGCCTTCCTGGCCCGCCGCGCCCACGGTTTCGTCCCCGGCCGGGCGCCGGCCCTGCCGTTCGCCCCGGCCCGGGTCGGCTGACGCCCCGCACGGCTCACACCGGCAGCTGTGCCGCCCGGGTCGCGTGGTCGACCGCGGCCCGGGCCAGCCCGCGCACGAACGGGTGCGGGCGGCTGCCGTCGCCCGAGAGCTCGGGCTGGAAGAGGGCGGCCAGGAAGAAGGGGTGGCCCGGCAGTTCGACGATCCGGACCTGGCCGTCCTCGTCGTGCCCGGAGAAGCGCAGCCCGTGCGCCCGCAAGGTGTCGAGGTGAGCGGAGGGGCCGTACCGGCAGGAGTACCGCTCGACGGTCCGCTCGGCGCCCAGCACCGACTGCGCGAGCGAACCGGGCTCGACGCGCACGGCTGCCTCGTGTCCGGCCAGGGAGCAGGCGAGCGGCTCGATCAGGAAGTCCTCGGCGTCCGGGTCGTTCTCGGCGTGCGCGACCCCGGTGAGGCCGCACACCGTGCGCGCGTACTCCAGCAGCGCGTGCTGGAAGCCGCCGCAGGTGCCGAGGAACGGGATGCCCTCCTCGCGGGCCGTACGGATCGCGGACAGCACCCCGGCCTCGCTGCGGTAGGGGCTGCCCGGCACCACCCACACCGCGTCGAAGCCGCGCACGGCCGCCGGGTCCGCCGCGGCGTCCTCGGAGTGGATCCAGTAGGCGTCCACGACGAGCCGGTCCCGCTCCGCGAGGGAGTCGAGGAACCGCGGGATCCGGATGTGGGACACCACGTCGGGGGAGCGGTCGCCGACCAGGGCGAGCCGGGCGGAACGGGAAGCGGAAGAGGTGGCCTGCGTCGGGTTGTTCGTCATGTCCGCCATCCTCGGCGCGGGCCCGCCTTCACGTCCAACGATGATTTCCGTACCCCTGATAAGCAACGCTGATGCAGCTCAGGTGCCTGTCGGGCGCGTCGCGGGATCATGGCGGCCATGGATCCGCATCTGCTCCGCACCTATGTCACCGTGGCGCGCCTCGCCTCGTTCTCCGAGGCCGCGCGCGAGCTGGGCTACACCCAGTCCGCGGTGTCCCAGCACATCGCCGCGCTGGAACAGGACCTCGGCGCCGCCCTGCTGACCCGGCGTCCGGTCCGGCCCACGGCCGCCGGGGAGCGGCTCCTCGAACACGCCGGGCCGCTGCTGCTGCGGCTCGACGCGGCCCGCGCCGACGTGGTCCGGATGGCGTCCGCGCCCGAGCACGGGCTGACCCTCGCCGTGACCCCGACCGCCCTCGGCCCCAGGACCGTCGCCGCGCTGCCCGCCGCCGGCGTGACTCTGCGGGCCCTCGCCCGCGCCGACATCCCGGCGGCGGGCAGCGCGGCG
>NZ_LIRK01000064.1 GCF_001419765.1 Streptomyces torulosus | reverse complement strand
GCCCCGAACGGTCTTGGGCGCGCTGGTCCCCACCAGGTACGGCCAGAGGCGACGGGGAGGCCCTGAACCATCCTCTGGTGGAGCAGGGGCCCCGCACGCTGACGCCGTACCCGGTGTCGCAGATCGCACGACCACGTCAGCCCGATCAGCCCAGGACGCCGCAAGCTCACAAGCGGACGATCACACGATCGAGCTAATTCGGCCTCGTGCGCAGTCTGTGGCAGCAGCTACCACCCCTCGACCGACGGCGTCCCGGTCACCCGCATCCGGGGGAAGGCTCCCCGAGCCCGCCCCGCTCGGCCCGCCGGCCCGAGGCCGACCCCGGCACCAGCCCGAGGCTGGCCCCGGCTCAGACCACCGGCGCCGCCAGTTCCCCCGTGCCCAGTTCGTCGGTGCCCAGGAAGGACTCGCCGTACTGCTCCAGGGGCCAGCCCGGGCGGTAGATCGTGTCGAGGTAGCGTTCGCCGAGGTCGGGGGCGATGGCGACCGCGGTGAGGTCGGGGGAGCCGTCCCGGTTCAGCCAGTCGACGGCGCCGCTGACCACCGTGCCCGTGGAGCCCCCGAAGAGGAAGCCGCGCCGCGCCAGGCGGTGGCAGGCCCGCACCGTGTCGGCCTCCTCCACCCGGACGACGTCGTCCACGCAGGACGGGTCGAGCAGCGGCGGCGGCACGCTCGTGCCGAGGCCGGGGATCAGCCGCCGCCCCGGCGTCCCGCCGAACGCGACCGAGCCCACGCTGTCCACGGCCACGATCCGCACCCGGCGCCGCCGCTCCCAGAACCACTGGGCGCACCCCATCAGCGTTCCCGAGGTGCCGACCCCCACGAACAGCACGTCGAGCCGCGGGAACTGCCGGGCGATGGCGGGCGCGGTGGTGCGGTAGTGCGCCCGCCAGTTCGCCTGGTTGGTGTACTGGTCGAGCCACACGTACCGCTCGTCGGCGGCGCACAGCGCGCGGACGTAGGCGATCCGCGCGCCGAGGAAGCCGCCGATCGGGTCCGGCTCGGTGATGACGTCGACCCGGCTGCCGAGCGCCTCCATCAGCCCCTTGGTCGCCGGGTTGCAGCGGGCGTCGGTCACGCACAGGAACCGGTAGCCCCGGCTCGCCGCGATCATGCTGAGCGCGACGCCCAGGTTCCCGGACGAGGACTCGACGAGGGTCGAGCCCGGCCCGAGCCGTCCGTCCCGCTCGGCGGCCCGCACCATCTCGGTCGCGGCCTTGAGCTTGATCGAGCCGGCGAAGTTGAAGCCCTCGCACTTGAGGAAGAGCCTGTGGCCGACCACCGTGCGCAGGTCGACGTACAGCTCCTCCTCGTTGAAGTCCGTGGGAACGGATATGACTGGCACTGCGGCCCCCCTGGTGGTGCTTGTCGTACCGCTGCGTCGGCCGTCAGCCGTGCCGGCGCAGCTCGTGGAAGAAGTCGTCCACGATCCGCAGGCCGCCCGTCCGGGCGACCTCGGCGTGGACACGACCGCCGACCGCGAGGTCGAGGACCCCGAGGCCGAAGGGCGAGAAGATCACCGGACGGTCCGCCGGCACGGACGCACGGCCGGTGAGCACGTCGTGGAGCGTTCCATCGAGGAAGTCCCGGCCGCCGGTGAGTTGTTCGGTGAGATGCGGTGAGGTGTCCGCCTTCAGACAGTGCTCGACGTCGTCGACGAAGTTCGCCGAGGCGAGCAGTACCTCGGGCGCCAGGTCCCGCAGCGACACATGCAGCACCAGCGGGTGGTGGGCGAACCACTTGGGCTCGTGCACATGCGGCTCGCCCGCGATCGTCGCGAACACGATCAGATCAGCGGCCCGGATCACGTCCTCGGCGCTGCCGTACGTGACCACCCGTCCGCTCGCGCCGGACCGTTCCAAGTACCCCCGGAAGCCCGCCGCACTGGCCGCGGACAGGTCGTGCACCCCGACCTCCTCGAAGGACCAGCCGGTCGCGGCGAGGAAGGTGTGGATGTAGCGGGCGATCAGGCCGGTGCCGACGAAGCCGACCCGGACCGGGCGGGGCGCCTCGCGGGCCGCGCTCAGCCGGTCGGCCGCGAGCGCCGCCGACGCGGCCGTCCGGGTCGCGCTGATGACCGAGGCCTCCAGGCAGGCGAACGGATAGCCGGTGGTGTGGTCGTTGAGGATGAGCACCGCGGAGGCGCGGGGCAGCCCGGCCGCCGTGTTCTCCGGGAAACTGGAGATCCACTTCAACCCGTCCACCTGGAACGTTCCCCCCAGCGAGGCGGGCAGCGCGATGATCCGCGAGGACGGGCGGTCCGGGAAGCGCAGGAAGTACGACGGCGGGTTGACCGTGTCGCCCGTGTCCCCGGCGCCGTGCAGGCGGTACACGGTCTCGACCAGGTCGACGATCTCCCGCTCCCGCCCCTGGAGCGCCTCCCGCACCTGGGCGCCGGAGATCACGGCGAAGCCCGGAGTCCCGGTCATACGAAGCTCACCTCGTCCTTCGTGTCGTGGTCGGAAAGCCGTACGGGGTCCGTGAACCCCACGAGCACCTCGCGCGGCCCCTCGTAGGGCTCGCGGCTGTGGGCGCAGCGGATGTTGTCGACGAGCAGCAGGTCACCGGGGAGCCATGGGGTGCGGACGGTGTGGGCCTCGTAGACCGCGTTGAGCGTCTCGACGACGTCCGCGCCGATCGGTTCGCCGTCGCCGTGGCGGGTGTTGAAGGGCAGCCCTTCGGGGCCGTAGAGGTCCACCAGGTACGCGCGCACCTCGGGGTCCATCGTCCATTCGTTGAGGAACGCGACCTGGTTGAACCAGCAGCGCCGGCCGGTGACCGGATGCCGCACCACGGCGGGGCGCCGCTGCCGGGTGCGCAGGGAGCCGTCGGGCTGCCAGGCGACGTCGACGCCGTTGGCGCGGCAGTAGCGCTCGACGGCATCCCGGTCGGCGGTGCCGAAGGCCTCCTCGACGGACGCGCCGATCTCGTCGTTGTACGAGCGGGTCAGCAGCCAGCCGTCCCGCTCGAACCGTTCGGCGAGCCCGGCCGGCAGCGCGGCGAGCACGGCCTCCGCGTCGGCGAGGCCCGTCGCCCCGCCCCGGTCGGAGGCCCGGAGGCAGGCGAGGAGCAGCAGGCCCGGGAACTCCCGTGTGTAGCTCGACTCGTGGTGCATGCACATGGGCTGGTTCGGCGGCCAGGGGGTCGAGGAGTACACCCCGTCCGCGTGCGTCCGCCGGGGTGCGAAGGTCTCCCGCTCGCCCAGCAGGGTGCCGCCGCCCAGCTGCCGGAACACGGCCTCGGCCTCGGCCGCGTCCCGCAGCCCGAGGCCCCGCACCAGGACCGCGCCGTGCTCGGCGACGACGGCCCGCAGGGCGTCCCGGTGCCCGGCCGCCCAGCGGGGCGCGGGCACGGCGGGGGAGACCGGCAGCAGCGCGGGCCTGCCGGGGGAGAGGTCCACCTCCGGGAGCGGCTGCGCAACCGGCGGTGCCTCCAGGGCGGTGCGGCGGCGGCCCGGGGCGCCGCGGCGGCTCAGAAAGCTCATGACGACGCCCTCCCGTCGAGGTCGGCGGCGGCCCGTGCGGCCGTCCGTGTGTCGATCAGGGCGGCGAGGTCCGCGAGGACGGGATGGCGGACCACGTCCTTGAGGGACACCGCCCGGTCCAGGGCGACGGCGAGCTTCACCGCCGACAGGGAGGTGCCGCCCCGGTCGAAGAAGTCGTCGTCGCGGCCGATCCGGGCCCTCGGCACACCCAGCACGTCGGCCCACGCGAGGGCCAGCCGCTCCTCGGTCGCCGTGACCGTCGACACCGCGGGCCCGCCGTCCGTGGTGCCGACGCGCTCGGCCAGTTCGGTGAGCGCCCGCCGGTCGGTCTTGCCGTTGGCGGTCAGCGGCAGGCTCGCCCGCCAGTGGAACACCGACGGCACCATGTACGCCGGCAGCGAGGCCGCCAGCCGCTCCCGCAGCACCTCGCCCGGCAGCGGCCGGCCGGAGTGGAAGGCGACCAGCCGGGCGCCCCCGGCGACCACGACCGCGCCGTCGCGTACCCCGTCGACCCGCAGCAGCGCGTTCTCCACCTCGCCGATCTCGATGCGGAAGCCCCGCACCTTGACCTGGGTGTCCCGGCGGCCGAGGAACTCCAGCTTGCCGTCGGGCCGCCACCGCCCGTGGTCGCCGCTGCGGTAGAGCCGCTCACCCGGCCGGTACGGGTCGGTGGTGAAGGCCCGCCGGGTGCGCTCGGGATCGTTGACGTACCCCCGCCCCACGCAGATCCCGGAGAAGACGATCTCCCCCGGAGCGCCCAGCGGTACGAGGGAGAGGTGCTCGTCCACGACGTACACGCGGACGTTGCCGACCGGGCGGCCGAGCGGCACCCGGTCGCCCTCCGGTGCCCGGTGCATCACCTCGTGGTTGGTGTCGTCGGAGGTCTCGGTGAGCCCGTAGGCGTTGACCAGCGGAATCCCGGGCCCGCCGGCGAACCAGCGTTCGGCCAGCTCCTTCTTGAGCGCCTCCCCGGTGACGGACACCCGGCGCAGGTCGGGCAGCGGGCGCGGGCGCTGCTCCAGATGGGCGAGGACGGCTTCGAGGTACGACGGCACGACCTGGAGCACGTTCACCCGGCCGGCCGTGATCCGGTCGACGAACCGTTCGACGTCGAGGATCTCGTCCTGCTCGACCAGCAGGGTCCGCCCGCCGGCCAGGGGCGCGGCCAGCAGCTGCCACAGGGAGATGTCGAAGCACTGGGGCGCGGTCTGCGCGACGACGTCGCCCTCGCCGATCCCCAGGTCGTCGAGCTTGGCGTGGAGGTGGTTCACCAGCCCGGCGTGCTCGCACATCGCGCCCTTGGGCTCGCCCGTGGAACCGGAGGTGAAGTAGATGTACGCGAGCCGGTCCGGGGTGATCTCCATGCCGAGGTCGGAGTCGGGGTGCGCCTCGTCGTACGCGTCCTCCACGAGCAGTTTCTGCGTGTCGGGCAGCGCGGCCAGGGCCGCGTCGAGGGTCGCGGTGCTGCCCCGCTCGGTGAGCACCAGCTCGCAGCGGGCCCGGGTGAGCGTCCGGGCGATGCGCTCGGCGGGGAAGTGCGGCTCGACGGGGAGGTAGACGCCCCCTGCCTTGAGGACGGCGAGGACGGCGGCCATCCAGTCGAGGTTCCGCTCGGTGACCACCGCGACCACCCCCTCACGACCCAGTCCGCGCACCAGCAGAGCCCGACTGAGCTGGTTCGCGCGGGAGTTGAGCTCCCGGTACGTCCACCGGCGGTCGCCGTGGACGGCCGCGACGGCGTCGGGGTGCGCCACGACCCGCTGCTCGAACAGCTCGTGCGCCCGGCGGTCGGGCAGTTCGCGGTGCGGCCCGGCGAGGCCGTCGAGCTGGAGGCGGACCTCGTCGTCCGACAGCAGGCTCTGCCGCGCGTGTTCGGCGCCCGGTTCCACCGCGAGCCCGGCGAGCGCGGTGACGTGGTAGCCGGCGATCCGGGCGGCGGCGCCCTCGTCCAGGACGTCGGTGCGGTACCGCAGCCGCAGCGCGGGCCCGTCCGCGCCCCGCACCGGCGCCACCCGCAGGACCACGTCCCCGTCGAGGTCGCCGTCCGCCCCGGTGGTGTCGAGCACGGTCTCGAACGGCGGTTCCTCCAGTGCGAGTTCGGCGCGCAGGGCGTCCACGGGGAAGCCGGCGTGGGCCGACAGCTCCGCGAGGACGCGCCGGGTGTGCCCCAGCAGGGACCGCCAGGTGTCACCTGGCGCGGTGCCGATCCGGCAGGGCAGCACCCGGCCGTCCACCGCCCAGCCGGTGGTGACCTCCCGCTCGCCGCAGAGCGCGGCGAGCACCTTCGCGTGGGCGGCGAGCAGCGCCGCCGTCCCGTCCGGGCCCGCCAGCATGCCCTCGGGCAACGGCACTTCGTACGCGGCGGTGCCCTTCACGGGATCGCCGCTCCACCTCGGGATCGCGGTCCGCCCCCCGGCGGTCAGCATCCCCTGCCAGAACGTCCGGGCGGTGTCGCCCGCCGTCTTCGACCGGTCCATGTGTCTCCCCCGATTCACTTCACTGTTCGCGCGGGGCGTCCGTCCGGGAGCGCCCCGTGGTGTCCGGTGCCGCGTACCGCACCGTCTCCGTCGCCGGATTCCCGCCCCACCGCGCGTACGGCGGCACCTCCTCGCCCTTCATCAGGAAGGAGTCGGGGGCGAGCACGGCCCCCTCGCCCAGCACCACGCCGTAGTGCACGAACGCCCCGACCTCGAGCGTGCAGCGCGCGCCGATCGTGACGTGGTCCGACTTGAACGTGCCGTCCTCCTGCGAGTGGGCCTGGATCTTGGTGCTCGCGGCCAGCGTGCAGTCGTCCCCGATGGAGGTCAGGGTCCGCTCCGTGATGTACGCCCCGTCGTCGAAGACCCGCCGGCCGATCCGTACCCCCATCAGCCGCCAGACGACGCTCTTGTACGGGGTGCCGTTGAGGACCTGGAGGTGCTTGTCCGGGAGCTTCCACAGCCGCTCCTGCCGCCAGAAGACCGGGTCGTAGATGGAGCACAGCCGTGGCCGCAGCGGCCGGAACCCGGTCAGGCACCGCTCCACCAGCACGTAGTAGGCGACCGTGAACACCAGGCCGGCGAGCGGGGCGGCGGCGAGCGCGAGCAGCCCGGCGGTGCCGTGGTGCCCGTACAGGTCGTAGGCGGCGAAGCCGAGGACGGTGAGCGCGCACAGGTGCAGCCAGCGCAGGAGGACGAACAGCGCCATCGAGCGCAGGTTGCAGCGGTTCTTCGCGGCGAGCCTGCGGCGCAGCTCGTCGCCCTGCCGCAGATGGTCGAAGCGGCTGTCGCGCTCGACGGAGCGGGGGATCTCGAAGGGCGGAGAGCCGAGCAGCCCGACCCCTTCGCGGATCTCGCCGTCGAGCGGGACCAGCACCTTGGTCGCCAGCAGACAGTTCTCGCCGGTCCGGCCGCCGACCGGGTAGGCGATGGCGTTTCCGAGGAAGTTGTGCCCGCCGATCGACGTCCGGGAGACCCGGAACGACGTGGCGGAGTACTCGGCGTTCATCACCGACAGCCCGTCCGCGACCATGGTGCCGCTGCCGACCCGGGTGAGGAACGGCGTCTCGTGCCGGATCTCGGTGCCGAAGTTCGACCCGGTCTGCTCGACCCGCGACAGGTCGTACCCGAGCGCCTTGAGGTAGGGGACGATGTACGAGCTGTCGCCGCACAGCCACGCGAAGAACCTGATGTTGGTGAGGCCGGCGATCGCGCGGTGCACCGAGTAGTGGAAGCCGTACAGGGGGTACGTCCGGTCCGGACGGACCAGCGGGCGCAGCAGCCGCGGCACCACGAGCACCGCGAAGGCGCCGGCGACGACACTGCCGAGGAACAGCGCGAGGGACAGCGCCACCGCCTCGGCGTAGAAACGGGCCGAGGTGAGGTGCGGCGCCGCCGGGTCGAGCAGGACCTCCAGCGAGGGCACGGCGGCGAGCAGCAGATGGGCGCCGCCGACGGTCAGCGGCACGTACAGCAGGAACACTTGGAGCAGCGTGGCGAGCCCGTATCCGGCGCGTCGCGCGGTGCCGCAGGCGGCCGGGCCGACCCGGATGTGGTCGACGTCCGTCCGGCGGGCGGGGGAGCCGTGGAAACTCTGCCCCGCGGGGACGGTCGCGCCGGCGCGCAGCGCGGAGGAGTGGCCGAGCTGGGAGCCGTCGCCCATGGCGGTGTCGATGTCGAGCACGGTGTGCTCGCCGACGAACACGTCCCGGCCGAGGGTCACCGGGCCGGTGCGGATCCGCCCGGCGCGGGCCCGGTAGCCCAGGAAGTGGCACTCCTTGCGGATCACGGTGCCCGCGCCGATGGTGAGCAGATCGGTGCAGACCGGGACGGTACGGCTGAGGATCGTGACACGGGGGCCGATCCGGGCGCCCAGGGCCCGCAGGTACAGCACGTACAGCGGGCTGCCCACAAGCAGGGTCATCGGGCTGGTGTGCAGCAGGGCCTTGACGATCCAGAACCGCAGGTAGGCCGGGCCCCACACGGGGAACTCCACGGGTTTCCACCGCCCGATCAGCAGCCACTTCGCGACCACCGGCAGCAGGCACAGGGCGACGAGGCCGAGCCCGCCGAACACCGTCGACCGCAGATAGACCTCGACGACTCCCGAGCCGTCCGCCACCCACGCGTACCCCCGTACGGAGCCGAGGGTGGCCGCCAGGCAGTACCCGGCGAAGACGAGCAGTTGGAGCGCCCCGCACAGCACGTACCGGGGTGTGCTGCCCGGCGCGGTCGTCTCCGGCGGCGGCGCGGGAGCGGCGGCGGGCGGCTGGGGGGCTTCGGCGAGCGCGGCCGCGAGGGAGCGGACGGTGGGGTGGCCGTAGACGTCCCGTATGGACACCGGGGGCAGACGCGGATGTTTCCTGACCCGGGCGCAGAAATGAGCCATCGTCAGTGAGTTGGCGCCGAGATCGTCGAAGAAGTGAGCGTCGACGGGCACATGTTCGATATGGGTGACGTCGGCCAGAACATCGGCCAGAAGTCGCTCGACGGCGGTGTGACTTTCCGCCGCGTCCGGCTCGGCCGCCTCGACCGCATCCGGTTCTTCCACCACGTGTCGTGGTACTGGCAATGTCATTGAATTCTCCGCGACAGATATTGCGAGGAAGGGCGCCCGGGGGTGAACGGACGGCGCGCGGAATGACGGTGAGAAAGGGGACGGAATGCGGTGACGGGAGTGGCGGAATGGAACAGGCTGGTCGAAGCCTGGAGAATCCCCCGGACTGTGCTGTGCCGCAGCCTGATCCGGGCCGGCCCAGCGGAATGCAATCCGGATTCTTTCGGCACATTACCGAACAGGTCAAGGGAGACCGGGTAATTGACGCTTTCCCGCCCCTTTTCCGATCTCTTCCGACCTGTCGGACCTCGCCCGGCCGCGGGCTTCAGCGGGGAACTTTCCAAAAAGCGGGTACAAACACGCTCCGGCGTTCCACTTCCGTCGCCTCAGTAATTCGGCCAGCACGTCCATGACAGAAAACGAGATACGGAATCACCTTTGGTTTCCGCTGTGTTTCTCTTCGGCATCTGCCCCGTGACGGGGCCGGAGGGAAGCGAGCGGCCCACGCGGAACCGGCCGCGGCCCGCGGCACGGGGAGGTGAGGTCGGCACGCCCAGACGGATACCTTTAGGGCGTGCAGCCAGCAAGTCAGTCACCCCCTCGACCCGAGAGCCCGCACGGGCGTCTCCATCGCGCGCGTGCCCTCTACCGGAACGTCTCCAAGCGCAGGACCGCCTGGCTGCTCCTCAAGGACACCGTCAACTCCTGCATCGAGTACCGCATCCTCGGTCTCGCCGCGGAGGCGGCGTTCTTCACCCTGCTCTCCGTGCCGCCGCTGCTGCTCAGCATGATCGGCCTCCTCGGCTACGTCGACGACTGGACCGGCGCCGACACCATCGCCAGCCTGGAGCTCAACCTGCTGGAGGCCTCCCGCACCGTCCTGTCCGACAAGGGCGTCCGGGAGATCGCCCAGCCCATCCTGGACGACGTGATGAAGGGCGGCCGCCCCGACGTCATCTCCATCGGCTTCCTGATCGCCCTGTGGTCCGGCTCCCGCGCGGTGAACGTCTTCATCGACACCATCACCGTCATGTACGGCCTCGACGGCGTCCGCGGCATCGTCAAGACCCGGCTGATGGCGTTCCTGCTGTTCATCGTGGCCCTGCTCATCGGCTCCGTCGCGCTGCCGCTGATGGTCGCGGGCCCCGACGCGGTGGTCCGGATCGTGCCGTGGTCGACCACGGTCGTCCAGGTCCTCTACTGGCCGGTCGTGATCGTCCTGTCGATCGTCTTCCTCACGACGCTCTACCACGTGTCGGTGCCCGTGCGCTCCCCCTGGGTGGAGGACGTGCCCGGCTCCCTCGTCGCCCTCGGCATGTGGGTCCTCGGCAGCTTCCTGCTGCGCATCTACCTCGCCGCCACGGTCGAGGGGGCCACGATCTACGGCTCCCTCGCGGCCGCCGTCGCCGTCCTGCTCTGGATCGGTGTGAGCGCCTTCGCGGTCCTGGTCGGCGCGGCCGTCAACGCCGCCATCGACCGGGTCTGGCCGGCCGCCGCCACTGCCGCGGCCCGTGCCGCCAACGAGCGCCTGCGCGAGGAGCAGGCCGCCGAGTACGTCGCCCGCGCGGCCGCCGCCCGCTCCCACGACCCCGAGGACCCCGACATGCCCTCCGAGTTCCCGGAGCGCTGGTCCCGCTTCCTCCCCCCGGAGGACGTCACCTCGCGCCTGCGGTCACCCGCGAAGAAGGGCGACGAGTAGGGGCGGACGAGCAGGGACCTCGGCCGGGCGGGCGCGCCCCGGGGGAAGCCGGGCACCCACCCCGGCCCTCCACTCCACGCGTCCCGCCACCGCTCGCGGGCACCCGCCGCCCGGCCCGGCCGCTATGGCTCATCCCTGTGCGCGCGCGTCTACGCCGGCCGGCATGGACGCACTCACCGGCCTGCGGGAGGGCCCGCGGGCCCGTGGCGCCTTCATGATCCGTGCGTGCTTCGACCCGCCCTGGTGCGTCCGCGTGGCGGACCGCGCCCCGCTCACGATCATGCTCATGGTCCGCGGCGACGCCTGCATCGTTCCCGACGCCGGCGACGGCGACCGCGTACGGCTCCGGGCCGGCGACCTCGCCATCGCCCGCGGCCCCGACCCGTACCTCTGCGCCGACGACCCCGCCACCCCGCCGCAGGCCGTGATCCTGCCGGGCGCCGAGTGCGCCTACCCCGACGGCCGGCCCCTCAACGGCTCCATGGATCTCGGCGTCCGTTCCTGGGGCGACCGGCTCCTCGACCTGCTGGTCATCGCCGCGCTCCGCGCCTGGTTCGCGACCCGTGAGGCGCCCGCCTGGTACCGGGCCATGGCGGACCCGGTGGTGGGCCGGGCGCCGCGGCTGCTGCACGACGATCCGGCGCACCCGTGGACCGTGGCGGCGCTCGCCGGAAAGGCGGGGGTGTCCAGGGCGGCGCTCGCCCGGCGCTTCCACGACCTGGTCGGGGAGCCCCCGATGGCCTATCTCACCGCGTGGCGGCTCGCCCTGGCCGCGGACCGGCTCCGGGACACCGACGACACTCCGGAGGCGATCGCCCGGAGGGTCGGCCACGGGAGCGCGTTCTCCCTGTCGAGCGCGTTCAAGAGGGTCCACGGGGTGAGCCCGCAGGAGCACCGGGGGCGAGGGCGGGACCGCCACCGGTCGCAGACGTAGGCTTTTCCCGTGTACGCGGAACGGGCGTCCCGGCTGGGCGGGGCCGTCGTGTGGACGAACAGCCCCGGCGGCCCGGACGATCCCGGCCCGGGGCGGGTCCTCCCCGACGGCTGCATGGATCTCCTCTGGAACGACGGACGGCTGCTCGTCGCCGGACCCGACACCCGCGCGCACACCGTCGAAGGCGCCACCGGCGGCTGGGCCGGGGTCCGGTTCCGGCCGGGTGCCGCGCCCGCCTTCCTGGGCGTGCCCGCGCATGAACTGCGCGACCGGCGTGTGGCGTTGGACGACCTGTGGCCGACCCCGCTCGTCCGTGGGCTCACCGCGCGGGTGAACGCGGCCCGCGATCCCGCGTACGGCCTCGAAGAGGTGGTCCTGGAACGGGCGGCCGAGAGCGAGCGGCCCGATCCCCTGCTGCTGCGGGTGGTCGCCGCACTGGAGGCCGGACGGCCGGTGTCGGTCACCGCCGACGAACTCGGCGTCGGCGCACGGCAGTTGCACCGCCGCTCCCTCGCCGCGTTCGGATACGGACCCAAGACGCTGGCCCGCGTACTGCGGCTGCAGCGGGCGCTCGCGCTGGCCCGCGCAGGGGTGCCGTACGCCGAGACCGCGGCCCGCACCGGGTACGCCGACCAGGCCCATCTGGCGCGGGACGTCAGGGAGTTGGCGGGCCTGCCGCTGGGCGAGCTGCTCGGCGGACGGTGACGGACCCGCGCGGGTGCGCGCCCCGCAGGCCACCGGTCACCAGCCGTCGGCCGGGGACACCGCCGCCGCGCCCGCTACCCGGCCGACGGCAGCGGTGCGAAGAGGTCGACACCGTTGCCGTCGGGGTCCAGGACCACGGCGTACCGCTGGCCCCACACCGCGTCCCACGGCTTGAGCTCGCCCTGGTGGCCGGCGGCGACCAACTCCTCGTACACCGCGTCGACCTCGGCGGGACTGTCGCACAGCAGGGCCAGGCCGGCGCCGCCGCCCCTGCCCCGCCGCCACTCGGGGTGGAAGGACCGCACGGTCTCCTCGGTGTCGAGCATCAGCCGGAGCCCACCGGGCAGCGCCGCCTCGGTGTGCGGCTGCTCCTCCGAGCCCTCGGGGAAGTCGAAGCCGAGACGGCGGTAGAAGGTGACGGAGGCGGCCATGTCCGAAGCCACCATCCCGATCGCGTCGAGTCGTGGAGTCATACGGCCACCGTAGGCGTGCCGCGCACGGCCGGTCTTGAAGGAAACGGACACGGGGTGAAGGCCCGCCGGGAGGCTGTGGCGACTGATCGCGGACGCAGTGGGGCAAGCGCTTTCGGACAACGGACTCTTTGCCCTGCCTGTGAAACAACTGTGCGGCAGGATGGGGGACATGTTCCGTACCGCGCGCACTCTGCTGCCCCTGGCGTTGCTGCCGCTGCTGCTCACGGGCTGCGGGAGCGAGAAGGTCGTTGCGGTGCCCCGCGAACCCCTCGCGCCGAGCCCCGACCGGGCTCGACTCCACGCCCGCGCCGAGGCACTCGGTCTCGCTCCGGGGCTCGTCTACGTCACCGAGTCCCCGGGGTTCGAACTGGCCCGGCAGTCGGTCGGCGTGTACGGCGACGACGGCTTCTCCGCCGCCTACTGGTCCCGACGGAACAGCGCCCAGCTTCTGCTCCTCGTCGACCGCGGCGCGATGACCGCCGAGAACTGCCCCGAGCAGCCCCTCGGACAGGGCACCGGCGCGACGGTCGACTGCGTGCGCGACGGCGACGCCTGGTACCGCACCTCGGCGGGACAGCACGAGTACGCCCGCCAGCGCGGGGACCACGTCGTCCGGATCAGCGCGGTCACGGCCGCCGTCGACCGTGACGTCCTGCGGGCCGCCGCCCGCGCCGCCCACCGGCCCGACGACGCCGAACTGGCCTGCCTCCTCCCGCCCCCGCACCACTCGGCGCCCCACGAGGGGGGAACGCCGCCCCCGCGCGACGGGACGCCCGTCGAACGCGGCGACCTGCCCCCGGTCGGTGACGGAGCACCCGACAACGAGGTCGGCGCGTCAGGCTGACCGACGGGAGGGCGGAGCGGCAGGCAGCAGCCGACCCGCACCGCCCCCGGTCACGCCGTGGAGACAGACGAGGACCCGGCCTTCCCGGCGTACCTCAGGGGGGGGCATCGCCGGGCCGACCGGGTCCACGGACCGAACGCGTGCGCTACTGGGGCGTACCGCCCGGCTGCGGGCCGAACGCCGTCATGAACTGGTCGCGGAACTTGTCCATGCGCCAGACCGGGGTGTCGGAGGCCGGCTTGAGGCCGTCCGCCCAGCCCCAGTCGTCGATCTTCTCCAGCACCTTCGGGTCCTGCGCGACGACCGACACCGGCACGTCGTGGCTCGGATTGTCGCCGGTGACCGTCTTGTTGGGCTGGTGGTCGCCGAGGAAGATCAGGACCGTGTCCTTCGAGCCGTACTTGGCGACGAAGTCGACGATGCTGCTCACCGAGTACTGGATGGTCTTGCGGTACTCGTCACGGACGTCGAGGGGGTCCTTCCAGACCTCCTTGGGGTCCTTGCCCTCGGCCTTCTGCAGGCCGTGGTAGACCGACCCGTCGCCGATCTCCTCCTCCGGGATGGTCCGCGGGATGGGCGCCCACGGGTTGTGGCTGGAGGTCAGGATGATCTCCGCCATCATCGGCTTGCGGCCCGCCTTGCCGTACTCCAGCTCCTGGAACGCCTTCAGGGTGTACTGGTCCGGCATGGTCGACCAGCTGAACTTCGGCCCCTGGTACCCCAGCTGGTCCGAGTCGTAGATGTGGTCGAGACCGAAGAACTTGCCCTCCGGCCACGCCTTCTGGGTGCCCGGCACGATCCCGACGGTGCGCCAGGCGCCGGTGCGGCGGAAGGCTTCGGTGAGGGTGAGCCGGTCGCCCGCTACGAGGTGGTTGTAGCGCGACTGGTTCTTGATCCACAGCCCGGACAGGAACGTGGAGTGGCCGAGCCAGCTGCCGGCGCCCGTGATGGGGGAGCGCAGCCAGCCGCTGCGCGACGCGTACCCGGCGTCCTTCAGCTCCTGCGTCTTCTGCGCGAGCGTCTCACTCAGCGGCTCACCCATCTGCGGGTTGTCGATCGCGGAGCGGCCGTAGCTCTCGATGAACGTGATCAGTACGTCCTTGCCGCGCAGCCCCGTCAGCAACTGGTCCGGCGGCACGTCGGCGAAGGCGTCGACGGCGGCCTGCTTCTCGAACGCCGCGCCGTCCTTCAGCCCGTCGCGCACCGACTCGATGCGGTTCTCGACGAGCGTGGCCGCGCTGTGCGAGGCCAGCGGTACGTCCGCGACCTCCAGGGTCAGGGTGGAGCAGGTGATCCAGACGGTGCCGAGGACGAGGAGCGTACGGCTCGCGGTGTGCCGGTCGCGTTCCATCAGCCGGCTGATCCGCCGGACGGCGAACGTCGTCAGGAACGGCAGGGCGAGCACCAGCGCGATCACGCCGATCGTCGCGGCCTGCGCCGCCGTGTTGCCGAGCGAGTCCTTCATGAACGACCGGGCGTTGTCCAGCAGGGGCCAGTCCAGCACCAGGTCGAACGGCCGGTCGAGGGTCCAGTACGACCCCATGTCCAGCACCTTGACGATCATCAGCAGGCCGAGCACCGCGCCGATGACCACCACGGCCGTGCGACGCGCCTTCGGCGGCAGCACCAGCAGCAGCGCCGCGCCGAGGATGCCCTCCGCGGGGATCCGCAGCAGCCGGCCCACCTCGAACTTCGTCACGTCGTTCGGTACGAGCAACGCGAACATGACGAACGCGATGGCCAGCCCGGTCCCGACCCAGTCGAGCACACGAGCCCGCCGGGGGTGCCGATCCCGCCAGCCCTGGCGGACGGAAGCCCCGTCGACCCCGGCCGCCACCTCGGCCTTCGGCTCCGGTTCGGTCTGCGGCTCCGGTTCGGGCTTCGCATCCGGTTCCGGCTTCGCGTCAGGTCCGGGTTCGGCTTCCGGTTCGGGCTTCGCCTCGGCTTCCGGTTCGGGCTTCGCCTCGGCTTCCGGCTCGGGCTCCGCCTCCCCCTTCGGCTCGGTCTCGGGCTCCGGCTCGGCTACTGGCTCGGTCTTGGCCCCGGTCGCGGACTCGGTTGCCGTCTCGCCCTCCGGCTCGGCCTCGGCCTCCGCCTTCGCATCGGCGCCGGCCTCGGGCTCAGCTTCGGCCTCAGGCTCCGCCTTCCCCTTCGCCTCGGGCTTCGGGTCGACCTCGGTCGTCGACCCGGCCTCCGTTTCGGCGCCCGGCGTGGAATCCGTGTCCGACGCGGGTGCGGACCCCTCCTCGGGCTTCGGTTTCGGCTCTGCGGCCTCGGCGGTGTTCTCGGGGGCGGTGTCGTCGTCCGGTGCGGGTGCCGGGCCCGGAAGCTGCGGAGAGCGTGTGTGCGACAACCCGAAGGTCCTTCCCTGTGGAACATGCTGGAGCTCTGTGCTGGTGGACGGAGTGAGCCGAGGAGCGGGACCGCCTTCGCACCCGTACGCCCATCACTATGCGTACGGTGCGACGACGCTCACCGTTCACTCGTGCTCAGGCCGTCCGCAACCCCTCCACGTGAACTCCGACACCATCCCACCCGGCGGTCAGGCCGAGCGCGGCGCCCCCGTGCTCGCCCGCTCCACCAGCCGCGTCGACAACTCCGTGCGTGTGCCCTCGGGTCGGTCGCCCTCCATCATCCCGGCGAGCAGCCGCAGTGCCGTCGAGGCCATCTCGGACAGCGGCTGGCGCACGGTGGACAGGGCCGGGGTCGCCCAGCGGGCCTCCGGCAGATCGTCGAAACCCACCACGCTGATGTCGTCCGGGATCCGCAACCCCCGCTCGGCCAGCGCCTGGTAGGCCCCGAGCGCCATCCTGTCCGAGCAGACGAACACCGCGGTCGGCGGTTCGGGCAGGTCCAGCAGCTGGAGCATGCGGTGGTGCGCGGTGGTCTCCATGAAGTTGCCGTAGCGGACGTACTCCGGCCGGTACGGGACGCCCGCGGCCATGAGCGCCGAGCGGTAGCCCGCCACCCGCGCGCTGCTGCACATCTTGCGCCGGTACCCGGCGATCACGGCGACCCGCTCGTGCCCCAGGGCCAGCAGATGCTCGGTGGCGGTCATCCCGCCCTGCCAGTTGGCGGCGCCCACCGACACCACGCCCGGCGGGGGTTCGAGCACCGGGTCGATCAGGACGAACGGAACGCGGTGCTGGCCGAGCCAGGCGTATTGGGCGGGGGACAGCTCCGCCAGGTTGAACAGGACCCCCGCCGAGCCCCGGGCGATCAGCTTGTCGAACCAGCCGCGCTCCGGGCGCGCGCCCCGGGTCCGGCTGAGGCCCGCCGAGACCACCACCTCGAGGCCCGCGTCGTGCGCCGCCTGCTCCACGCCGTGCAACACCGCCCCCGACCAGGAACTCTCCAGCGAGTGCACCACCAGGTCGACCATGCGCGGAGGCTTCGACGCCTCGAACCTGGGCCTGCGGACATAGCCGAGCCGGTCCAGCGCCTCGGTGACCCGGCGCCTGGTCTCGGGGGCCACGTCCTCCCGGCCGTTGACCACTTTCGAGGCCGTCGGCACGGACACCCCGGCCTCGCGCGCCACCACCGCCAGCGTCGGCCCGGCCGTCGCGCTCCCGCCACGCACCATCGCGACTCCACCTCTCAGGCCCCGTCCCGAGGGCCGGTGAAATATTCGAGTAGCAAGCGCTCTCTACCGTACGGCCAACTCAACACGGCGGGAAGGAGAGGGAATCAGAGGACCGCCCCGGCCGGGCCCCCAGTCCGTCGACCGTCGCACCGAGCCTTCCGGGGCAGCGCGAAGGCCGCCGCGGGATCACGGCCCGCGACGGCCTTGGGAGGTGACAGCGCTGAGCGAACGGGACTCGTCCGCCATCCGCGCGGGGCCGCGATACCGGTGACGCGCGAGGGGCGATGTGGCGTACTCGTGGGTGCTGGTAGGCCGCTTACTTCCGGGCTTCCGGCAGGTCCCAGCGGGCCAGGTCACGCAGCCATGCCGCGGCCGAACTGTCCGACGGTGCCCGCCAGTCGCCGCGCGGCGACAGGGAGCCGCCGGCCAGGACCTTCGGCCCGTTCGGCATGGCCGAGCGCTTGAACTGGGCGAACGCGAAGAAACGCCGGCAGAAGTACTCCAGCCAGTGCCAGATCTCCGGCAGGTCGTACGCCACCCGCTCGCCCTCGGGGAACCCGGGGGGCCAGGCGCCCGCCTCCGCGTCGCGCCAGGCGTGCCAGGCAAGGAACCCGATCTTCGACGGCCGGTAGCCGTAGCGCAGCACATGGAACAGCGTGAAGTCGTGCAGCGCGTACGGGCCGATCTTGGACTCCGTGGACTGGAGTTCCTCGCCGGGCACCAGCTCCGGGCTGATCTCCGTGTCCAGGATCGCCGCCAGCGTCTCGTTGGTGTCCTCGTCGAACTGGCCGCTGCTGATGACCCAGCGGATCAGATGCTGGATCAGCGTCTTCGGCACACCGGAGTTGACGTTGTAGTGGCTCATCTGGTCGCCGACGCCGTACGTGCACCAGCCGAGCGCCAGCTCCGACAGGTCGCCCGTGCCGAGGACGATGCCGCCGCGCTGGTTGGCCAGCCGGAACAGATAGTCGGTGCGCAGCCCGGCCTGCACGTTCTCGAAGGTGATGTCGTACATCGGCTCGCCCGACGAGAACGGGTGGCCCATCTCCTTCAGCATCAGCCGGGCGGTGGGCGTGATGTCCAGCTCCGCCGCGGTGACCCCGAGGGAACGCATCAGCTTGTGCGCGTTGCCCTTGGTGTGCTCACCGGTCGCGAAACCGGGCAGCGTGAAGGCCAGGATGTCGCTGCGCGGGCGGCCCGCGCGGTCCATCGCCCGTGCGGCGACGATCAGCGCGTGCGTGGAGTCCAGGCCGCCCGACACCCCGATCACGATCTTGGGGCCGCCGATCGAGGCCATGCGCTGCTGGAGGCCCGCGACCTGGATGTTGTAGGCCTCGTAGCAGTCCTGGGCGAGCCGGGCGGGGTCCGACGGCACGAACGGGAACCGCTCGACCCGGCGCCGCAGCCCGAGGTCGGTGGTCGGCGGGTCGAGCCGGAACACCACCTCGCGGAACGCGCCGGTGCGCCCGGACAGCGCCCGGCGGTTGTCGTCGAACGTGCCCATCCGGTGCCGGGACTGCCGCAGCTGGTCGAGGTCGACGTCGGCGACGGCGTACTGGTCGCCCGCGGGGAACCGGTCGGTCTCGGCCAGCAGGGTGCCGCTCTCGTAGATCATGGTCTGGCCGTCCCAGGACAGGTCGGTGGTCGACTCGCCCTGCCCGGCCGCCGCGTACACATAGGCGGCGAGGCAGCGGGCCGACGCCGAACGGCACAGCAGCCGCCGGTCCTCGGCCCGGCCGACCGTGATGGGGCTGCCCGACAGGTTGACCAGGACGGTCGCGCCGGCCAGCGCGGCCTCCGCGCTCGGCGGCACCGGCACCCACATGTCCTCGCACACCTCGGCGTGCACCACCAGGCCCGGGATGTCCTCGGCCGCGAACAGCAGGTCGGGGCCGAACGGCACCTCCGCGCCGGCGACCCGGATCGTGCCGCCGCGCTCGTCGTCGCCCGCGGCGATCTGGCGCTTCTCGTAGAACTCGCGGTAGTTCGGCAGGTACGACTTGGGTGCGATGCCGAGGATCCGCCCGCGGTGCACGACCACCGCGCAGTTGTAGATCCGGTGCCGGTGCCGCAGCGGGGCGCCGAGGACGAGCACCGGCAGCAGGTCCGCCGACCCGGCGACCACCGTCCGCAGCGCCGCCTCGACGTCGTCGAGCAGCGCGTCCTGGAGCAGGAGGTCCTCGATGGAGTAGCCCGACAGGCACAGTTCGGGGAAGACGGCGACGGCGACGCCGTCCTCCGCGCAGCGGCGGGCCTGCCGCAGTACCGCCTCCGCGTTGGCGGGCGGGTCGGCGATCGCCGCGTGACCGGTGCAGGCGGCGACCCGCGCGAAGCCGTGCTGATAGAGCGACCAGAAGTTCACCGGTTTCCTCCGTGGACACCCCGGTGTTCGGCCGGGGAGGACGTGCGCTCCTGCGGAGCAGGGTGGGGAGCCGGAACGCCGTCGAGGCGATCGGGCGTCTTCGCCGCCGGGCCGATGGCGACCTCCAGCAGATGGATGATCTCCGAGTTGAGGGACCGCCGATCGGTCCGGGCTCGATCCACAAGACGTTCGTGGAGGTCAGCGGGCAGGCGGAGAGAGATCCGCTTCTCAGGATCCATGCGGGAATGATGCCACGGTGGCATCGGAACGGCGTTCCGGGATGCCGGAGAGGGGGCGCACTCGGCGGGTCGGGTGGACCCGGTGGGGCTGGCGGACCCGGCGGGGCTGCTGGGCGGGGCCCAGCCTCGGAGCGAGGGCGCCGATGCTCACTTCTCGGAGTCGGACCAAGCCGTCACAAGTGCTCGGCGGTCCGGGAAACGGGGGCCGGGGAGCGCGTCCCGGGTGGGTTCGCCGTTGAGCCAGCAGATGTGCTCGGCGGCCCCGTCGCCGGTGTCGAACAGGCAGCACACTCCTCCGGCGTCGGCGGTGAGGCCGGTGAACAGCTTCCTGACGTTGGCCGACCGCGCGAACAGGCGGCTCATGTCCGATGTCGCCGCCCAGCACTCCACCGACGCGTAGCCGGGGTGCAGCCGTGACTCGAACCGGATCGTCGCGTAGATGTACCCGATCTGGATGCGCCCGTCCGCCTCGGGTCGAGTGCCGCTCGTCTGCGCGTACGCACGTAGTGCGTCGTCGACGTCGAAGAGGAGGGACGTGTCGAGTTCGAGCGTGCCGCTGGTGGAGCAGTCGACCGGATCGCTTTCGAAGTGGGACGTGAACGGGAGGACGAGCCGGTCACCACCGGGCAGGGTGACCTCAAGCGACCGTCCGGCACGGGCCGTTGGCGCCTGTTCGGCCATCGCGGTCAACAACCTGGCGACATTCCGAGGACGCAGATAGATGTCGTAGCTGTAGGTGAGCCCCACGTTTCCCCCTGTCCCTGGACCGAACGCACCCTCTCACGAGCCGTCTCTTGGGCGCTTGTCGGTTGACGAGCTTCGGCACATGGCCAGAACGTCGAGGACGGGAGGCAGACTTGGCGGGGCGGGCCATGTGCAGCGGGCACGCGGCCGAGGAGTCTCACGGGGTGCGTCAGTGGATCTCAGCTCAGTGATCATCGCTGTGGCAGGCGTCGCGGGAACGCTGGGAGGGGCGCTCCTCACCCAGCGCGGCACCGGAACGAGCCAAGCGCCTGGAGATGGAGCTCGTTCGGGACCACGAGGAGGCCCGCGAGAACCGTTCGCTGCGGCGCACCTGCTACGCGGAACTCAACCGGGACGCCCGCCAGTTCACCACCGCCCTCAATCGTCACCTGCACGTCCTGAGAGAACGTGGCGTGGAGCAGGCCGAGATCGACGCGCTCGAAGAGGCGAAGGCCGCGCACCGCGATCGATACTCCGAGGCACAGATGATCGCCCCCGAAGAAGTGCTCAAGCGGGCGAATGCCGTCAACCAGGCCCTGAACAAGGTCTACGGTCAGGTCAAGCGCCTCGAACGGGGTGCTCCCGAACCGGGCGAGACGATGGAGACCGCGGCCCAGGCCCAGTACGAGGTCTGGGAGACGCTCCGCGCCCTGAGAACCGCGATGCGCCGGGACCTCGGTGTCTCGCACGAGGAGTGAGAGCCGGCACCCGCGTGAGGGAAGGCGAAGGCCGCGGTCGGACGGCGAACGCGCGCCTACGCGACGCCGCCGCGCTCAGGCGACCCGCGCCAGATCCGTCCGCCGTACCTCGTGGGCCGGTGGGCGGCCCGCGGCCAGGTGTTCCAGTTCTTCGACGACCGTGCGGCCGAGGCGTTCCAGTTCGTTGCCGAGGGAGCCTGCGATATGCGGGGTGAGGAAGACGTTCGGGAGGTGGTGGAGGGGGCCGCCGGCCGGCAGTGGTTCGGGTTCGGTCACGTCGAGGACCGCGTTCAGCCGGCCGGAGAGCAGCTCGTCGGTGAGGGCGTCCGGGTCGACCAGGGCTCCGCGCGAGGTGTTGATCAGCCAGCCGCCGTCCCGGATCAGGGCGAGCCCGGCGCGGTCGAGCATGCGGTACGTCTCGAGGCTGTCGGGGGCGTGCAGGCTGACGACGTCGCTGGTGCGCAGCAGGTCCTCCAGCCCCAGCGGCTCGGCGCCCAGAGCCGCGGCCCCGGCCGGGTCGACGTACGGGTCGTACAGCGACACCGCGAAGTCGAACGGCCGGAGCAGTTCCAGCAGCCGACGGCCGACGCGGGAGGCACCGATGACCCCGACCCGGCGGCCGACGTTGCCGAGGGCCGCGGTCTCCTCGGGGGTGGGGTGGGAGCGCGTCCGGCGGTAGCGTTCCCGCTGGCCGAAGGCGTCCTTGCCGGCCAGCAGGATCATCGCGAGGGTGTACTCGGCGACCGGCAGCGCGTTGGCGGCCACCGCGCTGGAGACCCGGATCCCCCGCTGCCACAGGGCTTCACCGACCAGCGCCCGGACCGAGCCGGCCGCGTGCAGGACGGTCCGCAGCCGGGGCGCCGCCGTGAGGACGTCCGCGTCGAGATGCGGGCAGCCCCAACCGGTGATCAGCACCTCCGCCTCGGCCAGCGCCGGGGTCACGGCCGGATCGGTGAAGTCCCGCACGACGAGTCCGGGGTCGATCTCGGCCACCTGCCGCAACCGGTCCATGAGCGGCAGCGGGAAGAGCAGAGGCAGATGCACCGGGTCCATGGCGAACACGGCTCGCGGCGACTGGGCGCTGGGCATGGCTCTCCGGGGGTGAGGCAGGGGGCGAGGGGAAGGAGGAAGGGGTTTCGGTTCAGAAAACGTCTTCTACGGTAGATCCATGGCTGAGAGTGGTCAATCATCCCGCCGAGGTGGTGCGTGAGCAGTAAAGAGTCCTCACTGCTCTCGGGGACAGGTTCTGGAGGACTGCTCGATCGCGACAGATTGCTGAAATCGGTTACCCGGGGCGATGGCGGCTCCGACCAGCTCGGCTGCCTGCCCGCCTGTACGCCAAATAGCCGTCAAGGATCCCGCAGGACCGGAATACCGCGAGGGGATGTGGTGCTCTGATGTGAACGGCGGTTCACGAGCGAGCGGGTGTGAGGAGCTGGTGGGCGTATGACGGCAGACCGGCCGGATCCCGTGGTCCGCACACCGTACGGAGACGTCCGCGGCAGGTACGCCCACGGGGATGGGTACGAGGACGGGATCGCGGTCTTCCGCGGCATCCCGTACGCGGCCCCACCCTTCGGCCCCCGCCGTTTCCGCCCGCCCGTGCCGCCCGAGCCCTGGGAAGGCGTCCGCGACGCGGGCGCCTTCGGGCCGACCCCGCCGAAACCGGCCTACTCGGAGGCCTTCGCCCGCTATCTGTCCGACCCCGTCGTCGCGGGTGACGACTGCCTCAACCTCAACGTGTGGACGCCGGAGCCGGGCCCCGGGGCCCG
>NZ_LIRK01000639.1 GCF_001419765.1 Streptomyces torulosus | reverse complement strand
CCCGTAGGGAGTTCCCCGCCATGAGTCACCCCCACCCCCTGCACCGTCCGCCCGTCGTCCGCCAGGTCTCCGAACTCATCGGCGCCACCCCGCTGTTCGAGCTGTGCCGCACGGAGAGCGACGCCCGGCTGCTGCTGAAGCTGGAGCAGTTCAACCCGACCGGGACGGCGAAGATACGCATGGCCCGGCAGATGGTCGTCGACGCCGAGGAGCGCGGGCTGCTGCGCCCCGGCGGGCGGATCATCGAGTCCACCTCCGGCAACACCGGGCTCGGGCTCGCCGTGGTCGCCGCCGAGCGTGGCTACACGTTCACCGCGGTCGTCGACCACCACGCGTCCAAGGACAAGCTGCGCGCCATGAAGGCCATGGGCGCCGAACTGGTCTACGTGGCCGCAGAGGGCGACGAGGACCTCGCCACGGCGGCGCGCGAGGAGCTGGCGGAGCGGATGGCCGCCGAGTCGGACAACGCGTACTTCACCGAGCAGCACAACAACATGGCCAACGGCGTCGGCTACCACCCGGTGGCCCGGGAGCTGGACGCCGCGCTGGACGGCCGTATCGACATCCTGATCGGCGCGGTCGGCACCGGCGGCGGGCTGTTCGGCACCGGGGGCGCGCTGCGCGCAGCCGTGCCGGACGTGCGGATCGTGGGGGTCGAGCCCAAGGGGTCCATCGCCTTCGGGCCGCCCGCGCACGACTACCACCAGTCGGGCACCGGCACACCCGAAGGCGCGACGATCGGCGCCATGGTCGACTACAGCCTGCTGGACGAGGGCGCGAAGGTCGGTGACGTCGAGGCGTTCGCCACCGCCCGCGCGGTCGCCCGCCGCACCGGGCTCATGCTCGGCGGCTCGGCCGGCGGAGTGGTGTACGAGGCGCTGACCCGGATGACGTCCCTCGCGCCGGGGACGACTATGGTCGCCCTGATCAACGACGGCGGGGAGAAGTACCTGGACACGGTCTTCGACGACGACTGGATGGGCGCCCGGGACCTGCTCTCCCCCGACACCGAACGCGAGGTGGACGAGCTGCTCGCCAAGCTCCGCCGCGTCGCGCCGGACATCCAGGGGTAGTTCGTCCCGTCGTCAGCGTCCCCCCACCTCAGGAACGGAAGTCGATGCCGCCCGCCCTCGCCCGCCTCCTCGGCGACAGCCGCGCCCTCGCCACGCTGGCCGTGCCGCTGGCGCTCACCCAGCTCGCGCAGGTCGCCCTCACCACCACCGACACCATCATGATGGGCCTGATCGGCACCGAGGCCCTCGCGGCGGGCGGCCTCGCCATGGTGATCTTCAACCAGTTGCGCACCATGGGCGTCGGGATGGTCACCGCCGTCGGCAACCAGGTCGCGGCGGCCGACGCGCGGGCGGAGTCGGCCGATGCACCGGGGGCCGCCGAGGACGAGGTCCGCGACCTGGTCCGGGCGAGCCTGCTCCTCTCGACCCTCGTGGGGGTCGTGGGCGCCGTGCTGATGGTGCTCATCGGGCACGCCGTGATCTGGCTGGGCCAGGACCCGGAGGTGGTCGACGCCGCGAAGCCCATCCTCTACACGATGGCGCCCGGCCTGATCCCCTGTCTGTGGTTCCAGGCGATACGCCAGTTCACCGTCGGCATGCGCCGCCCGCAGGCCCTGCTGCGGATCACCCTCGTCTCGATCGCCGTCAACGCCGGCCTCAACTGGGCCTTCATCCACGGCACCTGGATCTTCCCGGAGCTGGGCCTGCCCGGCATCGGCCTGGCCACCAGCCTGGTGTACGCCCTGTCCTGCCTGGCCCTGTACCTGTCCGCCCGGCGCGACCCCCGGCTGGCGCCCGTCCTGTCGCTCAGCGTCTGGAAGACCCGCCCCGCGACACTGCGCCGGCTGACCGGGCTCGGTGCGCCGATCGCCGCCACCTACGGCTCCGAGGCGGGCTTCTTCTTCGTCGTCGCCCTGTTCGCGGGCAGCTTCGGCACGGCGGCGCTGGCCGCGCACACCGCCGTCAACCAGCTCGTCTACATCGTCTTCCAGATCGCCGTCGGCCTCTCCCACGCCGCGTCCATCGGCGTCAGCCGGGAGCTGGCGCTGCACAACCTGGCCGCGGCGCAGCGCCTGAAGGCCACCGCCGTGGCCTGCGCGGCGGCCGTGATGGCGGTGGTCGGGCTGGTGTACGTGACCGCCCCCGGCCTGGTGCTCGCGCCGTTCTTCGACACCGGTGACGCCAGGGCGGTCGACATCGCCACCCAACTGCTGCTGGTCGCGGCGGTGCTGCAGTTCTTCGACTGCGCGCAGAACATCGGCGTCGGCCTGCTGCGCGGCCTCGACGACACCAAGGGCGGCTTCCGCGTCACCCTCGTCGGCTACTGGCTCGTGGGCCTGCCCGCCGCCGCTCTCCTCGGCCTCGCCCTGGGCCTGGACACCCTCGGCATCTGGCTCGGCCTCCTCACCGGCCTCGCCACCACCGCCGTGCTCCTCCTGCGCCGCTTCGACCGCGGCCTCGGCCGGCTGCCCCGGCCCACGGAAGCGGAGCCCTCCCAGGCCTGACCGGCGGCGGCACGGCGGACCGCCGGGGCGTCCCCGTCGGGGTGCCGTGCTCAGTGGGCCCCGGTCAGGGTGTGGTCGTGCCCCGCTCGGCGACGAACACCGGCTTGAGGTGCCGCTCGGGCAGAGCCTCGGGGAGCTGTTCCCAGTCGAGGACGTGGGAGACGACGCGGGCGGGGTCGACCGTGCCGGAGGCGGCGAGCGCGAGGGCGTCGGGCAGGTGGGCGCGGACGTTGTCGCGGGCAATCCGCAGGGTGACCCCGGTGAGGTACATGTCGAGCAGCGGCAGCTCACCGGGGCGGAAGTGGTTGCCCGCCGACTCGCAGACACCTTCGGGGGCGAGGGAGTTGACGGCGAGCGCGAGCTGGTCGACGCGGCCGGTCGCCTCCACGGCGAGGTCGAAGCCGTGGCGGACCGGTTCGATCGTCTCGGCGGTGCGGGCGCCGAAGCCCTCGGCGAGCCGGCGGTGCTCCGCGTCGGGGTCGACGTAGAGGACGTCGGAGGCGCCGAGGGCGCGGGCGATGTCGCACACGTAGAGGCCGATGCTGCCCCGGGCGACGACCAGCACCCGCGCGCCGGGGCGGGCCTTGAGGTGGGGCGCGACCAGGCGCCAGGACAACGACCAGTTGTCGCTCGCGGAGGCCACGGCGACCGGGTCGAGGCCCGCCGGCAGCGGGACGAGCATGGCGTCCGCGTACGGCACACGGACCAGGTCGGAGAAGAGGCCGCCCCAACTGCCGCCGATCGGCGCGCCGTACATCGCCATGTGCGGCACGGAGGCGCAGTGGGCGGTGAGCCCGTCGCGGCAGTGGCCGCAGGTGCCGCAGCTGATGGACCAGGGCACGACGACCAGGTCGCCGGGGGCGACGGCGGTCACGGCGTCACCGATGTCGATGACACGGGCGACGCACTCGTGGCCGAGGGCGAAGGGCGGTTCGATGAAGCCGTGGCCCGCCAGGATCGCCGAGTCCACGTCGCAGGAGGTCGCTGCGACCGGCGCGACGACGGCCTCGCCGGCCGACCGCACCCGGGGGTCGGGGGCCTCGCACCACTCGACGGTGCGGCGGGCGACGTACGTCACCTCACGCATCGGCCTGCTCCGCGTTCCCCCGCGCCAGGGCGACGAGGTCGGCGTAGCGGATGACGGAGCCGCCCGCGCCCCAGGTTCCGTCCGGCTGTTCGTGCACGAGCACCCACACGCGCGGCGCGTCGTCCGGGGCGAGGCCGGCGGCCGCCAGGACCGTCTTCGTCGCGTCCTGGACGAGGCCGGCCTTGCGGCGTTCCGACAGGGCGCCTTGCGGCACCGTCACCTCCACGAGGAGGCGGGGCGCGTCGTCCTCGGCGGTGGTCTGGGCGCCGTCGGGCAGTTCGACGAGGTAGCTCCACGCCTGGGCCCGGAAGAACGCGGTGTCGGGCGCTCCCTCCCAGCGCAGCAGGACGGCCGCGAGGTCGCGCTGGACGGTGGCGCGGCCCTCCTCGGTGAGGGCTCCCGTGGGCACGGTCAACCGGATCATGGGCATGGCAGCTCCTATGACGATCGTTATAGACCTGGGCCACGCTAGACTATGACGGGCGTTATAGCCAGGGGCGGCCGAGACTGCGACGGACCGCCGGGGATCGGAGGGAGTGGCGCGGTGACCAGGAGCGGCAAGCCGTCGCGTGAGCGGATCGTGGCCGGGGCCGCGGACATGATCAGCCGGCGCGGACTGAGCGCCACGAGCATCCGGGAGATGGCCAAGCACGCCGAGGCACCGCTCGGCTCGACGTACCACTACTTCCCCGAGGGCAAGCAGCAACTGGCCACGGAGGCGGTCCGGTTCACCGGTGAGTGGGTCGCGCGGAGTCTGCGCAAGGAGTTGGAGGCGGGGCCGGCGGCGGGTCTGAGCGCCTTCCTGGACCTGTGGCGCGGGATCGTGGTCGAGAGCGACTTCCACGCGGGCTGCCCCGTCCTGGCGGTGGCCATCGAGGAACCCCCGGCGGACGGGGTGCCGCCCGCGCTGGTCGCGGCGGCCGAGGTCTTCGAGCAGTGGGAGGCCCTGCTCGCCGCCTCCCTGCGGGAGCACGGCGCCGAGAGCGAGCAGGCCTCACAGTTGGCGACGCTCGTGGTGGCGGCCGTCGAGGGCACGGTGGCCATGTGCCGCGCCAAGCGCAGCACCCAGCCCCTGGATCGCACCGCCGAACAGCTCCAGGCCCTCATCGCCGCCGCCACACGGAGGTGACGCGGGGTCACGCGCCGAGCGCGGCACGGACGGCCTTGATCTTCTCCTCGGTGAACACACCGCTGTCGAGGAGGGAGAGGACGGACAGCACGCCGCCGCTGGAGCCCCAGCTGCCCTCGTCGATGACCCGGAAGTTCACCCACCAGGCCGGCGACGGCTGCGCGAGTCCGCAGGCGTCGGCCAGTGCGGCGAGGACGCGTTCGATGACGGCGGCCCTGACCTCCTGCCGCCAGTCCCCGTCCATCACCGCCACGTCGATCACCATGACGTCGGCGTCCGGACCGAGGTCGGACAGCAGCCGCCCGCCGATCGCCATCATGTCCGCCTGACGCTCCACGAAGTGCACCTGGAACCCGCTCCGCGCGAGCGGGGCGAACTGCCCCACCTCCGGCACGAGGACCGCGTCCGTCAGCGTCTCGGCGAGTATGCGGCGCCGCTCCGGGCCCAGCCGTCCGACCGGGGTGGTGACGGTGATGATCGTCATGACCTGCTCCTATGACAGTCGTTATAGACGAGGGTCAGGGTACACGCTTCTATAACGACCGTCATAGCCGCTCGGCGGGCGGGTGATCAGCGCCGTCCGCCTCAGTTCGTGGGGGTCAGGAGTTGGGTGGCCGCCAGTTGTGCGTACAGCTCGTCCTCGGCCACCAGTTCCTCGTGGGTGCCGACGGCGCGGACCCGTCCGGCGTCCATGACGACGATCCGGTCGGCTCCCGTCACCGTCGACAGACGGTGGGCCACCACCAGCACGGTGGTCTCCCGCGCCACCTCGGTGAGGACGTCCCGTAGTGCCAGTTCGTTGACGGCGTCGAGCTGTGAGGTCGCCTCGTCCAGGAGGAGCAGGCGGGGTTTGCGCAGCAGGGCGCGGGCGATGGCGATGCGCTGCCGCTCGCCGCCGGACAGCTTGGAGCCGCGGTGTCCGACCGGGGTGTCCAGGCCGTGGGGGAGGCGCTCGACGAGGGTGTCGAGCTTGGTCCGGGCCAGGACGTCGCGGATGTCGTCGTCGCTCGCGCCGGGCGCGGCGAAGACCAGGTTCTCGCGGAGTGTGCCGGCCAGCACCGGGGCGTCCTGCTCGACATAGCCGATCGCGGCCCGCAGCCGGGGCAGCGACCAGTTCCGTACGTCCTGTCCGTCGACGAGGATCCGGCCGCCGGTGACCTCGTGGAACCGCTCGATGAGCGCGAACACCGTCGACTTGCCCGCACCGGAGGGCCCCACGAAGGCCGTCGTCCCCGAGCCCGGCACCTCGAAGCTCACCTGGTGGTGGACGTACGGCAGGCCCGGGCGATAGCGGAAGGACACGTCCTCGAAGCGGACCGACGCCGGGCCCGGCACCGCCGCGCCCTGCCGGGGCGGGGTGTCCTGCCGCCCGATAACCGGCTCCGTCGCCAGACGTTCCACCGCCGCGATCCGGGAGATGGCCGCCGACCCCTCCTGATAGGAGGACACGGCGTCGACCAGCCGGGACACCGGCTCCATCAGATAGAAGAGGTACAGCAGGAAGGCGATGAGCGTGGACACGGGGATCGCCCCGGACGCCACGCGCGCCCCACCGACCGCGAGCACCGCGAGGAAGGCCAGCTGTACGGCGAGTTCGTCGGCCGAGCCCGCCGCGGACTCCCACTTGGCGCTCTTCACACCGTGCCGCCAGGCCCGCCGCGCCGCCGCCTCCACGCGGGCGGTCTCCCGGCCCTCGGCGCCGGACGCCTTCACCGTACGGAACGCTCCGAAGGCCCGCTCCAGCGCGACGGAGATCTCCCCGACGGCCTGCTGCGACCGTTCGGTGGCCCGCGCGATCCGCGGCATCACCAGCGCGACGGCCCCGCCGACCAGCACGACCACGCCTAGCGTCACACCCAGCAGCACGGCGTCGAGGAACGCCATCATCACGATCGCCGCGACGAACGCGACCGCGCCCGTGGCCGCGGAGACGACCGCCTGCGTGCTGACCGCCCGCAGCAGCGTCGTGTCCGAGGTGACGCGGGACATCAGATCACCCGGCGGGATCCGCTCGAACTCCGCGATCCGCAGCCGCAACAGCCGCCCCACCACGGTGCGTCGAGCGGCCAGGACCACCGACTCCGCCGTCCGCTCCAGCACGTACGCGCCGTACGCCTCGACCGCCGTGCCCACCACCACCAGCACGGTGAGCCCGATCAGGATCCCGGTGATCGTCCCACCGGAGGCCATCCGGTCCACCAGCGCCTTCGTGGCCAGCGGCTGCAACAGCGCCCCGGCGGCCCCGACCAGGGCGCACAGCAGGCCGAGGACGACGGCCCACCGGTGCGGCCGGACGTACGTGTACAGCGCCCTGACCGTCTCCCGGGCGGACAGGGACGTCTCGGGGGACTCCTCCGTCGTCGGAGCGGATGCGGTGTTCACCGGGTTCCTTTCCTCGGCGGTCCGTGGCGGACCGGGCGTGCTCATGTGCCGGCTCAGCGGACGAGTCCGGCCGTTCCCGTGGCGAGGGCGCGTACCAGCGCTTCGGGGACCTCGGGGTGGACGACGGCCAGGACGAGGGCGCCCGTCGCCAGCATCAGACCGAGGAACTCCAGGAAGTCGCCCCGGCGGGGGACGACATCACGGCCGGGTACGTCGGCCGCTGACGCGAGGGGGGTGTCGGGCTCCTCGTGCCGCGCACGGTGTGTCATGCCTCCAGCCTGGAAGCCCCGCCTCCGCACGCCCATCCGGCACCCGTCGGGTCGACCCCCGCCGAGTGGCGGAAGGAGGTCATCATCGGGTCGCACACGGGCCGGGGCCGACGGAAACGTGGCTGCTGGGGTCCGCTCGGGTCGGGTAGCGTGCGGGGCATGTCGAGTCCTGAGTCGGATGACGCGGGGGCTTTCGGTCACGCCGTCAGCCCCCTGAACCACTGAACGCGTAGCCCTGTCGTCGTACCGCCCTCCGCGGCGGGACGAGGGTGCGCTCGGGGCTGGCCGCGGTGACGAGATGACCTTCTCGTGCTTCTCCTCACCTCGGAGCCACTCGATGCCTCTCCCCCTGTATCTGCTCGCCGTGGCGGTCTTCGCCATGGGCACCTCGGAGTTCATGCTCGCCGGCCTCCTGCCGGACATGGCCTCGGATCTCGGCGTCACGGTCGGGACGGCGGGCACGCTCACCTCGGCGTTCGCGGTCGGCATGGTCGTCGGCGCTCCCCTGGTGGCCGCGCTCGCCCGCGACCGGCCCCCGCGCTCCGGCCTCCTCGGGTTCGTCCTCGCCTTCGCGGCGGCTCATGTCGTGGGCGCCCTCACCACGAGCTTCGCCGTCCTGTTCGCCACCCGGGTCGTCGCCGCGGTCGCGAACGCCGGGTTCCTCGCCGTCGCCCTGACGGCCGCCGCCGCGCTGGTCCCGCCCGAACGGAAGGGACGCGCGCTGGCCGTGCTGCTGTCGGGCACGACGGTGGCCACGGTCGCCGGTGTCCCCGGCGGGTCGGTGCTCGGCACATCGCTCGGCTGGCGGGCCACGTTCTGGGCCGTCGCCGCGCTCTGCCTGCCCGCGGCGCTCGGCATCCTGAAGGGGATCCCGGCAGGACGCGGGAACGACGAGGCGACCGACAGGCCGTCCCTCACCGTCGAACTCGCCCAACTCGCCCGGCCACGGCTGCTCCTGGTGATGCTGCTGGGCGCACTGGTGAACGCGGCGACGTTCGGCGGCCTCACCTTCCTCGCCCCCGTGGTGACCGGCACCGCCGGGCTGGGCGAGTGGTGGGTCTCCGTCGCCCTGATGCTCTTCGGCGCCGGCGGCTTCGTGGGCGTGAGCGTCGCCGGCCGGCTGTCCGACCGGCGCCCGGTCGAAGTCCTCGCGGTCGGCGGACCGTTGCTGCTCCTCGGCTGGCCGGCCCTGGCACAACTGGCGGACGAGCCGGTCGCGCTGTTGGTCCTCGTGTGCGTGCAGGGCGCCCTGTCGTTCGCGCTGGGCGGCACCCTGATCGCACGCGTCCTCCACGAGGCGGCGGGAGCACCCACCATGGCCGGCTCGTACGCGACGGCGGCGCTCAACATCGGCGCCGCCGCCGGCCCCGTCATCGCCGCGACCGCCCTCGGCACCCGGGCCGGGGCCCTCGGGCCGCTGTGGGCGAGCGGACTCCTCGTCGCGGTCGCGCTGCTCGTCGCGCCGCTGCTCGCGCTCCCCCTCCGTACCGCCGTCGCGGCCCACCGGGGCACGGAGGAGCGGGCGTGATCCATCCCTGACAGGCGGGATCGCTCCCTGACAGGCGGGATCGCTCCCTGACGGACGGGATTTCCTCCTAAGGGAGCGTGATGCCGAGGCGCTCCGCCAGTTCGTCGGCGGAGACGCCGTACGTCTGCCGGATCCGTACGCCGTCGGGGCCGACGTCGAAGACGCCGCAGTCCGTGTAGACGCGGCTGACGCAGCCGACGCCGGTGAGCGGGTAGGTGCAGCGGGGCACGAGCTTCGGCTCACCGGAGCGCGTGAAGAGCGTCATCATCACGTAGACGTCCTTGGCGCCGATGGCGAGGTCCATGGCACCGCCGACGGCGGGGATGGCGTCGGGCTCACCGGTGTGCCAGTTGGCGAGGTCACCGTCGAACGCCACCTGGTACGCCCCGAGGACGCACACGTCGAGGTGGCCGCCGCGCATCATCGCGAAGGAGTCCGCGTGGTGGAAGTACGCCGCGCCCGGCAGTTCGGTCACCGGGACCTTGCCGGCGTTGGTCAGGTCGGGGTCGACCGCGTCGCCCTCGGCCTTCGGCCCCATGTTGAGCATGCCGTTCTCGGTGTGCAGCACCACCCCGGAGTCGGCCGGCAGATGGTCGGCGATCTTGGTGGGCTGGCCGATGCCGAGGTTGACGAAGGCGCCCGCCGGGATGTCGCGAGCGATGACGGCGGCCAACTCGTCCATCGAGAGCCGGTGGTCGGCGCCGACCGGCGGCGCGGCGTCTCCCCCGCCGCTCGCCGGGCTCGCCGGCCCGGCCTCCGGCGTGGTCGTCGGTGTGGTGGTCATCGCGCCCCCTGCACGGTGTAGTGACGGGCCTCGACCTGGACGATCCGGTCGACGTAGATGGACGGGGTGGCCACGGCCTCGGGGTCGAGCTGCCCGGCCTCGACGACCTGGTCGACCTGGACGATGGTCGTCGTCGCGGCCGTGGCCATGACCGGTCCGAAGTTGCGGGCGGTCTTCCGGTAGACGAGGTTGCCCATGGTGTCCGCGCGGTGGGCGCTGATCAGCGCGTAGTCGCCCTTGATCGGGTACTCCAGCAGATACTTCCGGCCGTCGATCTCCCGCTCCTCCTTGCCCTCGGCGAGCGGAGTGCCGACCGCGGTCGGGCAGTAGAACGCGCCGATGCCGGCACCGGCCGCGCGCATCCGCTCGGCGAGATTGCCCTGCGGCACGACCTCCAGTTCGACCTTCCCGGCTCGGTAGAGGTCGTCGAAGACCCAGGAGTCGACCTGGCGGGGGAAGGAGCAGAGCACCTTGCGCACCCGGCCGGCGGCGAGGAGCGCGGCGAGCCCGACATCGCCGTTGCCGGCGTTGTTGGACACGATGGTGAGGTCCTTCGCCCCCTGCCGGATGAGCGCGTCGATCAGGTCGAACGGCATGCCCGCCAGGCCGAAGCCCCCCACGAGCACGGTGGACCCGTCCTCGATGCCGGCGACCGCCTCGTCGGCGCTCCGCAGGATCTCCGCCCTGCTCATGCGTCCACCCCCGTCACATCGCAGTTCTCCAGGACGACGGCCAGGCCCTGGCCGACACCGATGCAGATCGCGGCGACGCCGTAGCGCTGCCTCGTCTCCCGCAGCACCTTGGCCAGCGTGCCGAGGATCCGGCCGCCCGAGGCGCCGAGGGGGTGGCCGATGGCGATGGCGCCGCCCTTCTGGTTGACGAGGGCGGGGTCGACCTTCCACGCGTCGAGGCAGGCGAGGGACTGCACGGCGAACGCCTCGTTGATCTCGACCGCGCCCACCTGGTCCCAGCCGATCCCGGCCCGGGCCAGCGCGCGGTTCGCCGCCTCGACCGGCGCGTAGCCGAAGTCCTGCGGCTCCAGCGCCATCACCCCGCGCCCGGCGATCCGGGCGACCGGGTCGGCCCCGATCGCCGCCGCGGCTCCCTCGCTGCCCAGCAGCACCGCTGAGGCACCGTCGTTGAGCGGGCTCGCGTTGCCCGCGGTGATGGTGCCGCCCTGCTCCGGTGTGCGGAACGCCGGCTTGAGCCCGGCGAGCACCTCCGGCGTGGAGCCGGCGCGGATGCCCTCGTCACGGGTGAGGTCGACGCCCTCGACCGGCGTCACCAGGTCGTCGTAGAAGCCCGACTCCCAGGCCGCGTGGGCGAGTCGGTGGGAGCGGGCGGCGAACTCGTCCTGCCGTTCACGGGTGATGCCGAAGCGCTCCCGGAGCCGCTCGTTGGACTCGCCGAGGCTGACCGTCCACTCCTTCGGCATGCGCGGGTTGACCAGCCGCCAGCCGAGCGTCGTCGAGACCGCGGTGACGTCGCCGGCCGGGAACCCCTTCGCCGGCTTGGGCAGCACCCACGGGGCACGCGTCATCGACTCCACGCCGCCGGTCAGCACCACCTCGGCGTCGCCGGACTCGATCTGCCGGCTGGCCGTCATCGCCGCGTCGAGGCTGGACCCGCACAGCCGGTTGACCGTGCTGCCGGGCACGCTTACCGGGAGCCCGGCGAGCAGCGCGGCCATCCGGCCGACGTTGCGGTTCTCCTCGCCGGCGCCGTTGGCGTTGCCCCACACCACGTCGTCGATCGCGGCCGGGTCGAGCCCGGGCACCGTCGCGAGCGTCGAGGTGATCGCGGCGGCGGCGAGGTCGTCGGGGCGGACACCGGCCAGCGCGCCGTTGAAGCGGCCGAACGGCGTCCGCGTCGCGGCGTAGATGAAAGCACTCATGGAAGCGACGCTAATCCAGGGCTGCGATATTCTGAAGTACGCATATTCGACCTGATTGATATGGAAGACGTATGGATGACGTATGGATCTGCGGCACCTGAGGTACTTCGTGGCGGTGGCCGAGGAGCGTCATTTCGGGCGGGCCGCCGAGCGGCTGCACATGGCTCAGCCGCCGCTCTCCCAGCAGATCCGGCAGCTGGAGGCCGAACTCGGGGTCGAGCTGCTCCGCCGCACCACGCGCCGCGTCGACCTCACCGAGGCGGGTCGCGCCTATCTCGCGCGGGCCCGGGCGATCCTCGCCGACGTCGACGAGGCCGGCCATCACGCCCGGCGCGTCGCCGCCGGCACGGTGGGGCATCTCGCGATCGGGTGCGTGGGCTCGGCGACGTACAGCCTCCTGCCCGCGCTCTCGCGGCGGCTCTCGGAGGCGCTGCCCGGTGTCGACTTCTCCTTCCGCGGCGAGATGCTCGCACCCGACCAGGTGGAGGCGCTGCGCACCGGCGCGATCGATGTCGCGCTGCTGCGCCCGCCGTCGGCCGATCCCACGCTCACCGTGCACGCCCTGCGCCGGGACCGGCTCGTCGTCGCCGTCCCGGTCGACCATCCGCTCGCCCGCCGGAAGCGGCTACGGGTGGCGGACCTGGCCGGGACCGACCTGATCGTGCACTCCGCCGACCGCAGGTCGGTGATGTACGACGTCGTGATGGCCCTCCTGCGCGGCGCCGGGGTAGAGCCGCATGTCCGGCACGAGGTCGGCGAGACGTCGACGCTGATCACGCTGGTGGCCGGGGGTCTCGGCGTGGCGGTGGTGCCCGAGCCGGTGACCGCGCTGGCCCTCGACGGTGTCGCGTACCTGCCGCTGGTCGGGGCCGACGCGCGCGTGGAGCTGGCCGTCGCCCACCGCGCCGACCGCGCGGAGCCGCACCTGGAACGCACGGTGGGGATCATCCGGGCGGCGTTCTGAAGGCCCTTTCGCGACGGCCCGTCGGAGGCACGGGAGGTGGCGGCCGGGGCGCGGCGCTCGGATCACACCGGCGGCGAGCGGCGGCGGCCCGGTCGGAGCTGCGACGGGGACGAGATGCCCGCACGCTGGAGGTCGGGGCGCGCTGTCCACGGGGCGGGGGAAGGAGGCCGACATGGCGAAGGACCGGGGCAACGGCAACAGGCTGAAGGAGGGCGACAAGGTCGCCTGGAGCAGTCACGGCGGCCGGGCCGAGGGCGAGGTGGAGAAGGAGATCACCGAGCGGACGGAAGCCGCGGGCAGGACGGTGGACGCCTCGCCCGAGGACCCGCAGTACCAGGTCCGCAGCGAGAAGTCCGGCCGCTCCGCGGTGCACAAGCCGTCCGCGCTGAAGAAGAAGTGACGCCGCGTGGAGGGCACCGAGCGCAAAGAGACCTGGGACGAGTTCCGCGAGCTGGTCAACATGAGGCCGACCGAGCTGGAGGAGTGGCTGGATTCGGAGGAGTCGCGCGGTGCCGGACAGCACAAGGACGGCGGCGAGTCCACGGGCCACGCCTCCGGGCGCCGGATCGTCGGCATCCTGCGCACGGCGAAGGGCGACCTCTCGGACGACGACTACCGGCACATGCGGAAGGTCGTCGGCTACATCCGGCGGCACCTCGCCCAACGACCCTCGGGTGACCCGAGGGACACCAGGTGGAGGTACTCGCTCATGAACTGGGGCCACGACCCACTGGCCTGACGGATGCCGCGCGGCCGGGGCGGGACGGCGAGGGCATCCTGGCCGCCGAACTCGATCTCGACGACCTCGCCCGCGCCCGGTTCGACCTCGACACCACCGGCCACTACGCCCGCCCCGACGTCTTCACCCTGCTCGTCGACGAGTCCCCCCGCGCCAACGTGACCGGCGGCTGAGCAAGGTGACCCGTCCCAAGGGGACCCGTGCGACAGCTCCGCCCCGGAGCGGGCCGCGAAGCTATCGTGCGGGGTGTGACGTTCAGTGGTGGTGGGGCCGGTGATGCGAGGCGGCCGGGAGCGCGGCTGCGGGTGACGGTGGACGCTCTGCGCGCGGCCAAGGCGGAGAGCCCGGAACTCTTCTCGTATCTGCTCGGCGGGACCGTCGACGAGGAGAAGGCGCGGGCCGCGGCGGGGGACGGGGTGCCCCCGGAGTTCCTGGACTTCTGCCGTGTGCTGGACGGTGCGAGCTGCAGCCCGTCGGTGCAGCTCTTCGGCCTGGAGGAGGCCCTCGGGCACCAGTTCTACTGCGATCCGATCGTCGACTGCGTCCTGCCGCTGTCCCCGGAGAAGCTGTTCTGCGTCGGCATGATCCATGAGACGCCGGTCTACGTCGACCGGGCGGACGGCGGTGTCCTCGGCATCCCCGACGAGCACCGCGAATGGCCGGACGCCGAGCGCTTCGAACATCTGGCGCCCAGCCTGGAGGAGTTCTTCGTGGAGCGGTTGGCGACAGTCGCGTATGTACGGATCGGGCTGGTCGACGACGAGTTGGCGGAGTACGACGAGTGGCTGACCCTGCTGCGGCGAGCGGGGCTCGCGGCCTGACCCCGCCCGCGCTCCCAGCCCGTACGCGTGAGCCGTGCGCGTGGCCCGGCAGCCCCGCGTCGGCACTCCTCACAGGGCGATCAGCCCTGCCGCCGTCTCCCTGAAGCCGCACGCGTCGAAGTAGAACGGCCGCAGGTGCTCCTCGAAGTCGACGTGCAGCCAGGCGCAGCCCGCGTCGCGGCTCCCCTCGGCCGCCGCCCTGATCAGCGCCGCCCCCACCCCGTTCGACCGGGCGGCGGGGGCCACGACCGTGTCCAGGACGAACGCGTGGGCTCCCCCGTCCCAGGCGACGTTGACGAAGCCGACCAGCCGGCCCTGCTCGTCCCGGGCACAGACCCAGCCGAGGCTGTGGCGCCGCAGCCTCGCCTCCCAGTCCGTCCGGCCGACGGGGTGGCCGAACCCTTCCGCGTGCAGCTCGTTGAGAGCGGGGTTGTCGACGTCGCCCCGCCACTGGTACGTGATCGTCATGGCGCAACCGTAGTGAACGGTGATCGTCCGGCGCGGGGGCCGGAGCGGTCGAGGATCGTCGCGCAGGCGGGGGTGGCGGTGCAGGTCGGGCCGGGGTG
>NZ_LIRK01000638.1 GCF_001419765.1 Streptomyces torulosus | reverse complement strand
CGCTCCCCGCCCGAACCCCGACCCCATACGACCAGCCCCTTCCACCACTCACCACCACCGCCCGACGACTCCCGACCGACTCCCGCTCCCGCTCCCGCCTCACCGCCCGCTCACACAGGGTCGACCCACCGACCCGCAGCCCTCACAGGCGCCTCACCGCAGCCGACCCCTCCCCCTCCCCTCACGCCACCGCCCGATACGACGGCTCCCCGAGGAACGCCAGGACGGCGCGGGCGGTCGCGTCGTTCTGGCGGAAGGCCGGGCCGCCGGTGCGCGGCCGGGTGAAGGCGCCCGGTGCGCGGCTGTCGGTGTACGGCCCGAGCGCGAAGCGCCGAGGGTGGGGGCGCCCTTTCCGGTCCAGCAGCCTCCCGTCCGCCGGGTCCACGGCGAGCAGCCCTTCCGGGGTCTCGGCCACACCCCCGTCGTCGTACAGCTCGCGCAGCAACGCGTCCCGCGCCCGCGCGACCGTCGGCTCCGGCAGCCGCGCCTCCACCAGCGCCCTCGCCTCGACCGACCCGCCGGGCACCGTGGGACTCGACGCCCGGAACACCCCGTTCTCCGCGGCGACGGCCATGTCCGCGCCGACGAAGTGGAGGACGCCCGCCCGCGACAGCGCGAGCAGTTGCCGCAGCCGGGGGCCGGGCGGCCCCGACGCGAGGTAGCTGAAGAACCCGTGCCACCAGGGCCCGATGTCCCCGAGCCGGATCAGCTGCCCGTAGACCGACAGCAGCCCGAGGAAGACGCCGAGGTCAGGGCTGTACGCCGGGTCGTGACGGCGCGCCAGGTCCCCCTCGACATGGGCCCGCAACCCTTCCTGGAACTCCGCGTACGACCCGTAGCGCGCCCCGGCCAACGGCCTGTCCAGCGCGGCCAGGTCCAGCCGGTCGGCGGGGTCCGGCACCGCGGACGCCACCAGGGCCGCGCGCTCCGCCGCGTCCGCGATCGCCGCGTATCTCTCCTCGAAACCGGCCCGGTCCATGGCCGTCCGCTCGGGGTGGGCGGTGTACAGCCGGTGGTAGTGCGCGAACCCCAGCTCCTTCTCGATCAGCGGCCACACGTCGCGTCGGAAGTCGAACCCGCCCTGACGCGCGCGCAGTTCGTCGACCTCGGCCGGCCCGAAGAACCGCGGCAGCGGCGGCCGCTCGCCCTCCAGCCCGTACCCGATCTTCGAGCGGTACGGCACCCCGCGCCGCGACCCGACGTGCAGGACGGGCTCCCGCCCGGACGGGACGTAGGTCAGCTCACCGTCGGGGTCGCCCTCGTACCGTCCGCCGCGCCCCTCCGTCACCAGCGCCATGAGGTCGACGAAGGCGAGCCCGAAGCCCCGCACGAGCACCGGTTCACCGGGCGCGAGCCGGGACAGGTCGCTGTCGGCGGTGAAGTCCGGCGGCAGATGGACCAGTCCGTGGGCCTCGGCGTATGTCCCCAACGCGCGCTGCTCGTCGTCGAGTTCGGCGTCCAGATGGCCGAGCGCGAGGATGACGAGGTCCGCGGGGAGCGGCCGGGGGCGTCCCTCCAGCCACACCCGCTGCCGGCCGTCACGGGGACCGTCCACCCGTAGGGCGCGACGCGGATGGTGGCGGACGGTGACTCCCGGCGGCAGGTCGGCGACGGCACGCTCGTACACCCAGTTCAGATAGGCGCCCTGGATCCGCCGGTCCGGGAAGTGCCGCCCGTCGAGTCCGGCCCACTCGTGCAGCGTGGGTCCCTCCCGTACGGGGCCGTCCATCCGTACCGTCTCGTCGGTGAACATCGTGACGTCCTCGGCCTGCGAGTTCATCCACAGCAGCGACGACTGGTCGGCCCGCCAGATGCGTCCGGCGCCCGGCGGATACGGGTCGACGAGATGGATGTCGAAGCCGGGTCCGTCGTGGGCCCCGCCCAGGTTGGCGGCGATGCGTTCGATGACCCCGGTCCCCCGCGGCCCGGCCCCGACGATCACCAGCGACGGTCGCGGCGGGCTCCCCCCGGCGTCGCTCATCGCGACCGCCGGGATCCGGCGAAACGCCCGGGAGCGGCGGAAGCGGCGGCAAGGCGGCAGGAAGAGGGCGGAGAAAAGGGAGAGGGCATGCGAAAGGCTCCGTGGCACGTCGAGTCGAACACGGTGCCTTCACACGCGGCGCGTACCGGACGCGCACGACCGAGCCCCTCAGCAGCGGTCTGTGCCGAGAGTACGGGGGCGGTTCCCCGCACTGTCAAGGCTGTCCGCACTGTGAGCGCTACGTCTCAAGTCGGTTGACGCGCAACCGTATGCCTGTTCCACTGGGGCTCATGCATTCGCAGCAGTGGCTGGTCAAGCGCTCCCACATCGACTTCGGTCGCGTGTGGTCCTCTTCCTGTTGAGCCGACCCCACCGCGCGCCCCGTCCGTAGACCGGGGCGCCGCTCGCGTTCTCCCTCAATCCCGCACGCTCGCCTTCACACGCGCACCCCTCATCGCGCTCACCCGCGACGACGCACGCGCGGCCGGCAGCCGTACCCTCGGCCCGGCTGCGGGTCAGCAGTCGCAGCAGTCACACGCATCGCAGCAGTCGCAGTCCCGGCAGCAGCCCTCCCGCTTCTTCCGGGACCACGGCCCTTCGTACTCCTTCGCACAGCACAACTGGCAGGTGCAGCACAGCAACCAGAACATCCCGCAACCGGCCCAGAACCCCCGCCGCCTGGGCGGCTGCGGCTGCGGCACTCCGCCGAAGCCGCCGGGCCCGCCACCGCTGCCGCCGTACGCGCCGCCACCGCCGAACGGGTTCCCGCCGCCGTAGGGGTTCCCGCCCGCCCCGCCGTACGGGTTTCCGGTGCCGCCCCCGTACGGGTTGCCGTGCTGCGGGGGCCCGCCGTGCTGGTGCGCCGCGCAGACTGGCACCGTGCCGAACGCCCGGTCGACGGAGCGCCGGAGTTCGTGCACGAGCAGCAGATGGGCCAGCTTGCCGTCGACGAAGTCGACCTCGCGCAGGGCGAGCCGGATGCCGTGCAGGGCGTCCTCGGCGAGCCGCCGGGCCTCGGGCAGGGACGTCCCGGTCGCGGTCAGCGGGTTCCACGCGCCCGAGGCGGCGTCGTCGGCCCGGTCCTCGACCGCGTCCAGCAGATGGGCGAGCCGTCCGAAGAGCCGGCCGGCCTCGGCGAGCGGTTCGACGTTGCCCGGGCGTCCGGCGAGCACCGCGGTGTGCGCGAAGGCCGCCGCGGTCGCCGTCTCGGTGGGCTCGGTCACCGTCAACAGCGGTGTGCCCGGCCCGGCGAGCGCCTCGATGCCGAGCTGCCGGTCGACGGCGTCGACCAGCACCGCCGTGTCGAAGCCGAGGTCCGAGCCGGTGCGCGCGCCGGCGCGCCCCCAGCTCGTCGCGACCCGGCGCGCGGCGGACGCGACCGGCTTGCGCGCCAACAGTCCGTCACCGTCGGCCACGTGGTCGCGCACCTTGGCCGACGCGAGGACCAGTGAGACGGCGGCGGCGAGCCGAGCGCCCTCGCCCTGCGCGACGGATGCGGTGCGCATCCCCCGCAGCGGGCAGGGCCCTGCGGTGCGCCGCCAGTCGGTGGTCCGCTCGGCCTGAGCCTCCGTCAGAACCGAGACCAGCAGGCCGTCGTAGTTCGTCACGATGCGGGCGAACTGTCCGTGGTCCCCGCGCAGCGCGAGGCAGAGCCCGCACAGATGTGCCATCCACTGGGTCTTCAGTCCCTCACCGAGCCGATGACCGCAGGGCCTCACGATTCCGAACACGACGTCCCCCGTGTCTGTCGCGCGCTCCGAACGGCCACGCGCACGTGCCTGAACTGCGCCGCATCGTAGCCGCCGGAACGTTCACCCGGACGCTCGACACTCACCCAAACGCCGCGAACAATATTATTTCACTCTCAGTCAGCAGACGTGTACAGCGCAGCCCTTGGGGCACATGGACTCTCGACGAATTCGTTCTGCACCAGTACCGTCACGAAACCCCCGTGCGGCGTCTATCCACTTGGCGAGACATCCGCATCATGGACGACGATAGGGATGCGGAAAGAGAAAAAGACCGCTGTGAGAGGAGGCGTCCATGGGATCGGTGCGCAAGGCGAGTGCCTGGCTTGGCCTCGTCGACGACAACGACGACGAGCGTTACTACGACGACGACTACGCCGATGAGCGGGAGTCCGGGTCCGGCGAGGCATGGGTCACCGACCCTCGTGTGAAGGTCGCGTCCGAGTCCGCCCACGAGCAGGGCCGCCGGATCGGCACGGTCACCCCGGACAGCTTCCGCGACGCACGGCACATCGGCGAACTCTTCCGGGACGGCGTCCCGGTCATCATGAACCTCACGAACATGGAGCCCGCCGACGCCAAGCGTGTCGTCGACTTCGCCGCCGGCCTGATCTTCGGTCTGCGCGGCTCGATCGAGCGGGTCTCCAACCGCGTGTTCCTGCTGACCCCCGCCGACACGGAGATCGTCAGCGGCGAGGCCGCCGGCCGACCGGCCGACGGCTTCTTCAACCAGAGCTGAGGCAGGGCGGCTCACCGCCCCGCCTTCCGGTGCCCCCGGTCACCGGAAGGCGTCGAGTCCGGTGAGCGCCTTGCCCAGCACGAGCTGGTGCATCTCGACGGTGCCCTCGTAGGTGAGCACGGACTCCAGGTTGGTCGCGTGCCGCATCACCGGGTACTCCAGGGAGATCCCGTTCGCACCGAGGATCGTGCGGGCGGTACGGCAGATCTCGATCGCCTCTCGTACGTTGTTCAGCTTGCCGAAGCTGATCTGCTCGGGACGGAGTCGTCCCGCGTCCATCCGCCGCCCCAGATGGTGGGCGAGCAGAATCCCCTTGTGCAACTCGACCGCCATGTCGGCGAGTTTGGCCTGGGTGAGCTGGAAGCCCCCGATCGGCCTCCCGAACTGCTCCCGGGTCCTGGCGTAGTCGAGCGCGGCCTCGAAACTCGACCGCGCCGCCCCCATCGAGCCCCACACGATCCCGTACCGGGCGTGCGACAGACAACTGAGGGGCCCCTTGAGCCCCTTGACCTCCGGCAGTACGGCGTCGGCGGGCAACCGGACGTCGTCGAGGACGAGTTCGCTGGTGACGGAGGCCCGCAGGGACCACTTGTGCTTGATCTCCGGCGCCGAGAACCCGGCGGTGTCCGTCGGTACGGCGAACCCGCGGATGCCGTCGTCCGTCTGCGCCCACACGACGGCGACCCCGGCGACGGACCCGTTCGTGATCCACATCTTGCGCCCGTTGAGGACCCAGTCGGTGCCGTCGCGCTTGGCGTACGTCCGCATCGAGGCCGGGTCGGACCCGTGGTCGGGCTCGGTCAGCCCGAAGCAGCCGATGACCTCGCCGGCCGCCATCCGCGGCAGCCAGGCCTCCTTCTGCTCCTCGCTGCCGAACCGGTGGATGGCGTACATGGCGAGGGAGCCCTGCACGGACACCAGCGACCGGATCCCGGAGTCAGCGGCCTCCAGCTCCAGACAGGCGAGCCCGTACTGCACGGCACTGGCTCCCGCGCACCCGTACCCGTCGAGGGACATGCCCAGCGCCCCGATCGCCCCCAGCTCCCGGGCGAGCTCGCGGATCTCCGGCAGCTCGCCCCGCTCGTACCACTCGGCGACGAACGGCAGCACCCGGTCCGCGGCCCAGCTGCGCACGGTGTCCCGCACCGCGAGATCCTCGGGTTCGAGCAGGTCGTCGATGCCGAGCGGGTCGGCGGGGTCGAAGGACGGCGACTTCGCGGGCACGGACATGAGGGCAACCTCCGGCTCACTAAAACTAGCAACGCTAGGCAGATTACCCACACGCCCCGGCCACGCCCAGTGCCCGACGGCTCAGCGCACCGACTCCGCCCGCACGGGCGTCGCCGTCGCCTCCCTCGGCCCCGGGACGTCCGCCTCGCACTCCATGGCCCGCGGCAGCCGCAGCGCCATGACCGCGCCCAGTACCAGCAGGCCCGCGCTCACCAGCAACGTCACATGCAGACCGTGCACGAAGGAGTCCCGGGCCGCGTGCCGCAGCGCCTCCCCGGAGGGCCCGCCCAACCGCCCGGCGATCTCGTACGCCTCCCCGAGCGAGTGCCCCGCCGCCGCGGACGCCGACGAGGGCACCCCCGGCACCGACGACAACCCGGGCGCGTACGCCGCGTTCATCACGCTGCCGAGGAGGGCGATGCCGATGCCCGCGCCCAGCTGGTAGGAGGTCTCACCGATCGCCGCGGCCCCGCCGGCGGACGACGCGGGCGCCTCGCTCAGCATCGACTCGTACGCCGCGAACAGGGTCGTCTCCAGTCCGAAGCCCAGCAGGACGAACCCGGTGAGCAGCAGCGCCGCGTTGTCCTGGCGGCCCATCGCCGTGAGCAGCACCACCGCGAACGCGGTGAGGCAGAAGCCCAGTGACACCATGCGGCGCGGGCCGAAGCGGTGCAGCAGATGAGAGCCGACGAGCCCGGCCGCCATCGCCGCGACGGTCAGCGGCAGCAGCCGCAGCCCGGTCTCCAGCGGGGAGAGCCCGAGGACCAGTTGCAGATACTGCGCGGCGATCAGTTCGAGGCCCACCAGCGCGAGCATGGCGAGGACGATGCAGCCGACGGAGGTACTGAACGCGGGCCGCGCGAACATCCGCAGGTCGACCAGCGGATGCCTCCGGCGCCGCTGCCGGCGCACGAACGCGGCCATCAGGAGGCCGCCCCCGAGCAGCGCCACCGCGGTGCCCGGGTCGAACGGCGGGTGCCCGCCGCCGAGCCGCTTCACGCCGAGGACGACACCGAAGAGTCCGACGGCCGCCATCAGCGCGCCCACGACGTCCCACGGCCCCTCGCGGTCGCCGGTCGACTCCGGCAGCAGCAGGCGTCCGACGGGCAGGCTGACGAGCATCAGGGGGATGTTGACGAGGAAGACGGAGCCCCACCAGAAGTGCTCCAGCAGGAACCCGCCGAGCAGGGGTCCGACGGCCGCGCCGACCGCGGCGACGGCGCTCCAGACACCGATGGCGAGGGCCCGCTCGCGCCGGTCGGGGAACACCTGCCGGAGGATCGACAGCGTCGCCGGCATGATCATCGCGCCGCCGACGCCGAGCAGCGCCCGGGCCGCGATCAGGACCTGCGGGTTCTCGGCGAAGGCGGCGAGTCCGGAGGCGACACCGAACAGGGCGTAGCCGAGGAGCAGGACGCGTCTGCGGCCGACGCGGTCGCCGAGGGTCCCGAAGAGGATCAGCAGCGAGGCGCAGACGAGCGGGTAGACGTCGACGATCCAGAGGAGCTCTATGGCGCCGGGCTTGATGTCCTCGGTGACGGCGGGCACCGCCACGTGCAGCACGGTGGCGTCCACGGCGACGAGCAGCAGGCTGACGCAGAGGACGACGAGGACGACCCATCGGTTTGCACCGGCCCCGGCCTCCCTACGGCATCGCGCGGCGGCCGTGGGCGTCCCGGACATGTACGTACCTCCCAGATGCTCTCGCGTTCGGCGGGACCGCGGGGCGGGGACTCCCCGGCGGCTACGGCCCGGGAGAGCGGCGGCCCGGACCCGCGCAACGAAAGGCGAGTGAGCCGTCAGGGTACGCGAGTTCTGGCCGGTGAGGCGTGGTGGGTGTCTCATGGACGGCTTCCGCGGTGTGTGGCGTGCGACACTCCGCCGACCGTCCACGGGTTCTCCACGGGTCCTCCATCGCCCGTTCCCCGGTCGTCGGTGGGTCGTCCGTCACGGCCCCTCACCGACCATCACGTGCGAACCTCCCGGCCGGTTCCGGGCACCGCCGATAATCGAGCGCGTGACCGATCTTGCTACGCGCCCGGCGCCGCCCCTCCTCCGGCGGGCCGCCCCCGCACTCCTCGGGTACGCCGCCGTGCGCGCCCTGGGGGTCGTCGTGCTCACCCTGTGGAGCGCGGCGCGCGACAAGAGCGCCCTGACGCTGCTGTCGGCCCGCTGGGACGCGCTCTGGTACACGAGGGTGGCCGAGCTGGGTTACGGCTACGAGGTGCGCCTGCCCAACGGCGACGTCCACTCGAACCTGGCCTTCTTCCCGCTGCTGCCGTGGCTGGAGCGGGCGGTGTCGGCGGTGACGCCGCTGTCGTACGCGCACGCCGGGCTGGCCGTCGGCACGCTGGCCTCGCTCGGGGCGGCCTGGGGGATCTTCGCCGTCGTCGACCTGGTGTACGGCCGGCGGGCCGGAGTGTGCGCGGTGCTGCTGTGGGCGGTGCTGCCGGTGGGGATCGTGCAGTCGATGGCGTACACGGAGGCGCTGTTCACCGCGCTGGCCGCCTGGTCCCTGTACGCCGTCCTGACCGGCCGCTGGGTGACGGCGGGCGCCCTGGCCGCCCTCGCGGGCCTCACCCGCCCGGTGGGCCTGGCGGTGGTCGCGGCGGTATGGACGGCGGCGATCACGTCGTACGTACGACAGCGACGCCACGACCCGACCACGCCCCCTTCACCCGCCGGCACCCCGGAGCGGGCTCTCTCGCTTTCCGGCACCCCAGACCCCGCTCCGGGGTGCCGGCGG
>NZ_LIRK01000637.1 GCF_001419765.1 Streptomyces torulosus | reverse complement strand
CGACGAGATCCCCGACCCGCACGACCTGCAACTGTCCCTGACGGTCAACGGTGAGCAGCGGCAGAACGGCAACAGCCGCCACATGCTTTTCGGCATCCCGCAGCTCATCGCCGACATCACCTCCGGGGTCACCCTGGAACCCGGCGACGTCATCGCCACCGGCTCGCCCCAGGGTGTCGGCGCGGCCATGGACCCGCCGCAGTTCCTCGTCCCCGGCGACGTCATCGAGGCCACCATCGAATCCATCGGCACCCTCTCCAATCCTGTGAAGGCGGTCTGACATGACTCGGCGCGCCTATCGCATCGGGCAGATCGTGCCCAGCTCGAACATCACCATGGAGACCGAGGTACCCGCGATGCTGCGGGCCCGGGGGGAGACCGAGCCTGAGCGGTTCACCTTCCACTCGTCGCGCATGCGCATGAAGGAGGTCACCAAGGAGCAACTGGAGGCCATGGACGATGAGTCGGACCGCTGCGCCGTAGAGCTCTCCGACGCCGCGGTCGACGTCCTCGGCTACGCCTGCCTTGTCGCGATCATGACTCGCGGGGCCGGGTACCACCGCGTTTCCGAGCAGCGCCTGCTCAAGCGTGCCGCGGACAACGGTGCCGGCGCGCCCGTCGTCACCAGCGCCGGCGCGTTGATCGACGGCCTGGAGGCGCTGGGCGTCCAGCGCGTCGCCTTGATCGCGCCGTACATGAAGCCGCTCACCGAACAGGTCGTCGGCTACATCGCGGGCGAGGGCTATGAGGTCACGGACCACATCGCTCTTGAGATCCCCAACAATCTGGAGGTCGGCGCGCGGGACCCGATGGCTCTCGACAAGATCGTGGACCGACTTGACCACAGCCGTGCCGACGCGGTCATTCTCTCCGCGTGCGTGCAGATGCCGTCCCTGGCCGCCATCCAGAAGGTCCAGGACAGGATCGGCAAGCCGGTACTGTCGGCGGCGGTCGCCACGACCTATCAGATCCTCAAGAAGCTCGACCTCAAGACCTTCGTTCCGGACGCCGGAGAACTGCTCAGCGGGAGGTATTGATGAGTGCTGCCGGAATTCGCAGGCCGCAGCGGACGACGACGACGGAACAGGCGTACCAGTCGATTCTCGCCGCGATCCTCGACGGCACGATTCCGGCCGACGCGCCCCTGCGTCTCCAGGATCTCTCCGAGAGCCTGGGCATGAGCATGATGCCCATCCGGGAAGCGATCCGGCAGCTGGAATCCATCGGTGTCGTCGAGAGTGAACCACATCGCGGCGCCCGGGTGCGCGCCGTGTCGGCAGACGACCTCGAAGACACCTACCTCACCAGGATCACCCTGGAGGGAATCCTGGTCCGCCGGGCAGCCACCCGGTTCGACACCGCCGCCGATGAGGCGGCGCGCAAGGCGCTCGCCGATCAGCAGAAGGCACTCGAGACCGGTGACGCCGCAGCGGCCCGCGAAGCCCATGAACGGTTCCACCACGGCATCTACCGTGCAGCCGGATCGATGTGGCTGTTCCGCTCGATAGCGCCGACCTGGCACAACAGTGAGCGCTACCGCGCTTCCAGCACAGCGGATGCGGAGATTGTCCTCAGCCGCCGCAAGGAACACGAACAGATCCTGCAGGCATGCGTGGACGGCCGGCCGGAGAAAGCGCAGGAGGCCCTGCAGCGGCACCTGCTCGCCACGGTCGCCGCCCTCGATCCGGAAGTCGCCCGGAGGCTTGCGCGCGCGGTGGCTGCCGACTCGTAGAACCGGTGGACAGCCCGTCCGTACGGGCGTCCGCCGGCATCGGCACAAGCATCATCACTGCCCCATACGGATGCTGTTCCACCCGGTGCAAGCAGCACCGTAACCAAGCGCGTAACAAATCAATTGATTTGCCCTGACAAGAGGCCTTGTGTCGGCTGCCGTGCGTGTCGGCCGGCGGCCCCGCAATGGGGTGCGTTTCTGTTTGAGTGAGCAGGTTTCGAACGGTTATGCGGCGATGTCGAGTTGTTCCTGGTAGAGGGCTGTGTGGGTGCGCTGGTAGTCGCAGCGGATGTGGTGCTGCCAGTACTCGGTGAAGTCGCCGTTGGCGATGACAGCGCGCAGGAGCAGGACGGCTTCGCCGCCGGGCAGGCTCCATCGTGCCCCGGTCACATCGAGGCGGTCTTTCACGAGGTAGCGGCAGCTGCCCTCGATGACGCCGGTGGCGATCGGCCAGCCCGGGGTGAGGGCGATGTGGTAGTCCAGGTAGGGCTGTTTGGCTTCCAGGTAGGCGGCGGCGCGGTCCAGGCCGGGGGTCGGCCGGTCGGCGGCGATGTGGGCGCGTTGGTGGGCGTGCAGGTCGGCGATCACGCGGGGGGCGTGGCCTTCGAGCAGGTCGCGGGCGGCTTGCTGGACGAAGGCGGCGCGGTTGGGCTGGGTGGGGTGGAGGTCGTCCGCGGCTTCCACAGATATTCGAGCACATGAACGAAATCGACGATGATGTCGATGCTCACGCCGCGCCGTGCCGCTTCCTGGGTCAGGCAGTCGAGTTGGTGGTTGGCGCCGTCCACGAGCACGATCCAGCGGCGCAGGTGTTCGGGGTCGCGGCACTCGGCCTGGTCGAACATGGTGGTGACCATGGTGGCGGTGGAGTGCTCGAGTGAGGCGTTCATGTGCCTGTTCCTCGCGGCCGGTCCCTTCTTCCGCTCGGCGCGTTCGGATGCGTCGCGGGGCAGGATGTCGGCGGCGGTGCGGGGTGCGGGGGCTGCGTCGTAGCAGGCGGTGACGCAGGCCATGCGGGTGCGTCCGGTGCGTTCCTTGCTGGAGAGCTGGGCCGAGGGCGGCTGCGGGCCGGCCGGATTCTCCCCTGCCTAAGTGGCTGTTTTTGAAGGTTCGCCGTGAAACCGCTCCTTCCTGATCATTAGGCTGCTGTCATGACTGAGGGTGGGAGCGGCGCAGTTGTTGAGGCTGAAGGCGATGACCTGTACTGGTCCAACACCCGTGCATGGGTGGAGCGCAGTCTCCGTCCTGGAGACCGGATTCGCGCTGTGGCAACGCTGCGAGGAGGCTGGACGTCGCAGATGCGCCGCCTTGAAGTCGAGGGGGAAGGTGAGACGTACTCCCTCGTGCTTATTGATCCGAAACGGTAAGC
>NZ_LIRK01000636.1:235-3674 GCF_001419765.1 Streptomyces torulosus | reverse complement strand
CCTCCGGGCCACCCCGGCGCGGGGCCGGGGTGCGGGGTCGGCGGCACGGGGGGAGGCACGGGGTGGCTCGCGCCGGGGTGGCCCGGAGGGGTGGCGCCCGGTGCTCCCGGGTGCGGTGCGGCGGGGTGTCCCTGGTGGTTCGCCGTGGGCGACCAGGGGGTCGCCGGGTCCTGCCCCGGCCGGTGGGGCGGCGGCAGCGGAGCTCCCACTGCGTGCTGCATCCGGTGCCACTCCGTCTCGTACAGTCACATCGACACTGGCAGGCGGGGCTGTCGGACCCCCGCCCTCACCGAACGGTACCGCCCCCGGCCGCCGTTTGGTGAACGGCCGGGGGCGTCCCGGAGTGCCCAAGTGGCCATGACCACAAGGCGAATCAGGCAAGAGCTGCCCGAACGGGCGTTACTGGCCCACTTCGCCGTATGCCGCGAGGAGCACCGCGGGGTCGGGCCCCTCCAGGACGGTGGGCTTGGCGAGGCCGTCGAGGACGATGAAGCGCAGCAGGTCGCCGCGGGACTTCTTGTCGACCTTCATGGTCTCCAGCAGCTTGGGCCACTGGTCGTAGCGGTAGTGCAGCGGCAGTCCGACGGACTCCAGGACCGTGCGGTGGCGGTCGGCGGTCGCGTCGTCCAACCGGCCCGCCAGACGGCCGAGTTCGGCGGCGAAGTGCATGCCGACGGACACGGCCGCGCCGTGGCGCCACTTGTAGCGCTCGTTCTTCTCGATGGCGTGGGCGAGGGTGTGCCCGTAGTTGAGGATCTCGCGGCGGCCGGACTCCTTGAGGTCGCCGGAGACGACCTCGGCCTTGACCCGGATGGACCGTTCGATCAGCTCGGCCGTGTGCGGTCCGGCGGGCGTGCGGGCGGCCTGCGGGTCGGCCTCGACGAGGTCGAGGATCACCGGGTCGGCGATGAAGCCGGCCTTGATGATCTCGGCGAGCCCGGACACGTAGTCGTTGACCGGCAGCGAGTCGAGCGCGGCGAGGTCGCAGAGCACCCCGGCGGGCGGGTGGAAGGAACCGACGAGGTTCTTGCCCTCGGCGGTGTTGATGCCGGTCTTGCCGCCGACCGCCGCGTCCACCATGGCGAGGACGGTGGTGGGGATGGCGATCCAGCGGACGCCGCGCAGCCAGGTCGCCGCCACGAACCCGGCGAGGTCCGTGGTGGCGCCGCCGCCGACGCCCACGATGACGTCGGTGCGGGTGAACCCGGACTGGCCGAGCGCCTTCCAGCAGTACGCGGCGACCTCGGCGGTCTTCGCCTCCTCCGCGTTCGGCACCTGGATGGCGACGGCCTCGTAGCCCTGCCCGGCCAGATCGGCGCGCAGGGCCTCGGCGGTCCCGTCCAGCGCCTCGGGGTGGATCACCGCGACCCGCTTGGCCCGGTCACCGATCAACCCGCCCAGCTCACCGAGGAGTTGGCGGCCCACCAGGACCTCGTACGGCTCGGTGCCCGCCGTGCCACCGACCTGGATCCGGGTCACTGTCTCGCTCATGCTTCCTTCAACTCCAGGGCGTTCAGGGCCGCTCGGGTGACTTCCTCGGGCGTGCGGCCGTCCGTGGGCACGACGGCCGTGGCGATCTCCTCGTACAGATGGCGGCGGGCCTCCATCAGCTCCCGCCACTGCTTGCGGGGGTTGACGGCGAGCAGCGGCCGGGCGGTGTTGAGGCCGGTGCGCTTGACCGCCTCCTCGACGTCCATCGAGAGATAGACGACGCGGTGCCCGGCGAGCAGGGCGCGGGTGTCCTCGTCGAGGATCGCGCCGCCGCCGAGGGCGAGGACCCCGTCGTGCGCGGCGAGCGCCGTGTGCACGGCCTGCTTCTCGATGGCGCGGAACGCGGCCTCGCCCTCGTCGACGAAGATCTCCGCGATCGTGCGTCCCTGCGCGGCCACGATGTCGTCGTCGGTGTCGCGGTAGGCGACGCCGAGCCGCTCGGCGAGCAGCTGCCCGACGGTGGACTTGCCGACCCCCATGGGGCCGACGAGAACGACCAGAGGCACCGGGCTCACCGGATCGCGAGGTTGTCGAGGTACGAGCGGACGTTGCGGCGGGTCTCGGTGACGCTGTCGCCGCCGAACTTCTCGGCCACGGCGTCGGCCAGGACCAGCGCGACCATGGCCTCGGCGACGATGCCGGCGGCCGGCACCGCGCACACGTCGGAGCGCTGGTGGTGGGCCTGGGCGGCCTCGCCGGTGATGACGTCCACGGTCTGGAGCGCGCGCGGCACGGTCGCGATGGGCTTCATGGCGGCGCGCACGCGCAGCAGCTCGCCCGTGGACAGACCGCCCTCGGTGCCGCCGGAGCGGCCGGTGGCCCGCTTGATGCCCTGGTCGGTGGCGAGGATCTCGTCGTGCGCCTTGGAGCCCGGCACCCGGGCCAGGTCGAAGCCGTCGCCGACCTCGACGCCCTTGATCGCCTGGATGCCCATCAGCGCGGCGGCGAGCCGGGCGTCGAGGCGGCGGTCCCAGTGCACGTGCGAGCCGAGTCCCACCGGCACGTCGTAGGCCAGCACCTCGACGACGCCGCCGAGCGTGTCGCCGTCCTTGTGGGCCTGGTCGATCTCGGCGACCATCGCCTTCGAGGCGTCCGCGTCGAGGCAGCGCACCGGGTCGGTGTCCAGCTTCTCTACGTCGGCGGGGGTCGGGTACACGCCGTAGGGGGCCTTCGCGGCGGCCAGCTCGACGACGTGGCTGACGATCTCGATCCCGGCGGTCTCCTTGAGGTACGACCGGGCCACGGCGCCGAGGGCGACGCGGGCGGCGGTCTCCCGGGCGGAGGCCCGCTCCAGGACCGGCCGGGCCTCGTCGAAGCCGTACTTCTGCATGCCGGCCAGGTCGGCGTGGCCGGGGCGGGGGCGGGTCAGCGGGGCGTTGCGGGCGAGGCCGGCGAGGATCTCGGGGTCGACCGGGTCGGCCGACATGACCTGCTCCCACTTGGGCCACTCGGTGTTGCCGACCATGATCGCCACCGGCGAGCCCATGGTCAGCCCGTGCCGGACACCGCCGATGAACGTGATCTCGTCGCGCTCGAACTTCATCCGGGCACCGCGTCCATAGCCGAGGCGCCGGCGGGCCAGGTGGTCCGCCACCATCTCCGTGGTGATCGGCACGCCGGCGGGAAGGCCCTCCAGCGTCGCGACAAGTGCGGGACCGTGGGACTCCCCCGCGGTCAGCCAGCGCAACCTGCTCAACGGTGCTCCTCAGTCTCGCGCCCTGGTACTGCGTCCTGCCTGCGTGTACGCGCGTCCTCGCGTACGGCGACGGCTACCGGGTGCGCGGCCCCGGCCCGCCACCTCCGATCCTCCCACGTCCGGGCGCGCGACCCGGTCGCAGGTCCATCAGGCGGACGCGCCGGTGGGCGCCCCGCCCGTCACTCCATCTTCGCCGCCGCGCTCTTGATCGCCTCCCGGATACGGAAGTACGTGCCGCAGCGGCAGACGTTC
>NZ_LIRK01000636.1:0-221 GCF_001419765.1 Streptomyces torulosus | reverse complement strand
CGGCGGCCTCGGACACCGGGACCACACAGGGCCGTACCGCCTCCCCGTCGAGGTGGCTGGTGCAGGCCTTGCAGACGTCGATGCCGCAGCCGTACTTCGGGCCGCGGATGCCGAGCAGATCGCGCAGCGCCCACAGCAGGGGCAGGTCGTCGGGGGCTTCGACGGTGACGGTCTCGCCGTTGACGGTGAAGGTGTGGGAGGGCACGGGCGGGCTCCTGACC
>NZ_LIRK01000635.1 GCF_001419765.1 Streptomyces torulosus | reverse complement strand
GCGCGGGAGTCAGCCTCCGCTCTTGCGCCGGAACGACCGCTGGCCGGCAGCCGGGCCGTGTGCCGCGCGCACCTTCGACGCATCCGAGTTGGCCGCGACATCGGCGGCGTCCGCCTGCGCGCCGCGCTTGCGCGCCAGGGCCTCGCGGAACTTGCGCTTGAGGTCGTAGTTGCCGTCGCTGTCCGGCGCCAGAGGGGACGTCTCGGCGGCTGTCGGCTCCGAACCTTCCGTCGATACGGGCTCTGCGGTCATGGTGACCTCCTGGTTCGGGGATGGGCAGGCACAGCTTGTCATGCCGGGCACGGTGCGTAAGCCGCCACCGTCATCGTGCTCGTGTTTCGGTCTCTCAGCCGTTGCGACGCACGAGGGCTGCCTTGCGGGCCTCGGCCAGCTTGTGGGCCTCGCCGGCCTTCCGGGACCTGCTGGCGCCGCGGGAGGTGTCCTTGCTGGTGCCGAGGCCACGGAAGGGTGCGTTGGTGTTCTTGGGGCGGGGGACGGCGGGCCCGCCGTCGAGGGGCGTCCCGGAAGGTGCCTTCGCGCCGGTGATCCGGCTCAGCTCCGCCTCCCCCGAGCGCACCTTGGTGACGGTCGCCTCGATGCCCGCCCCGGCCATCATCCGGCTCACCTCACGGCGCTGGCCCGACAGGACGAGCGTGACCACGCTGCCGGACTCGCCGGCGCGGGCGGTGCGGCCCGCCCGGTGCACATAGTCCTTGGGGTCGGTGGGCGGATCGACGTTGACCACGAGATCGAGGTCGTCGACGTGCAGGCCGCGCGCCGCGACATTGGTCGCCACCAGAACCGTGATCCGGCCGTCCTTGAACTGCGCCAGCGTCCCGGTGCGCTGGGGCTGCGACTTGCCGCTGTGCAGCGCCCCGGCGCGCACCCCGCTCGCCCGCAGATGCCGGGTGAGCTGGTCGACGGCGTGCTTGGTGTCGAGGAACAGCAGGACGCGGCCGTCACGGGCGGCGATCTCCGTGGTGACGGCGTAGCGGTCGGGGCCGTGGACGACCAGGACGTGGTGCTCCATCGTCGTGACCGCGCCCGCGGACGGGTCGACCGAGTGGACGACGGGGTCACGGAGGTAGCCGCGGACCAGCTGATCGACGTCGCCGTCCAACGTGGCCGAGAACAGCATGCGCTGGCCGTCGGGGTGCACCTGGTCGAGGGCGTCGACGACCTGCGGCAGGAATCCCAGGTCGCACATCTGGTCGGCCTCGTCCAGCACCGTGATCCTCACCCGTCCCAGACGGCAGGCCTTGCGCTCGATCAGGTCGTGCAGGCGTCCGGGGGTGGCGACGACCACCTCCGCGCCCTGGCGCAGCGCGGCGATCTGCCGGCCGATCGACAGGCCGCCGACGACCGTGGCCATCCGCAGCCGCAGTGCCTCGGCGTACGGGGCCAGCGCCTCGGTGACCTGCTCGGCCAGCTCCCGGGTGGGCACGAGGACGAGCGCGTGCGGTTGCTTCGGTTCGGCGCGCCGTCCGGCCGTACGGGTCAGCAGCGGCAGACCGAAGGCGAGCGTCTTGCCCGAGCCGGTGCGCCCGCGCCCCAGGACGTCGCGCCCTTGCAGCGCGTCGGGCAGGGTGGCGGCCTGGATGGGGAAGGGTTCACGTACGCCGAGTCGGGTCAGGGTCCGCAGCACCTCCGCCGGCAGTCCCGCACCGGCGAAGGAGACGGCCGGGGGCGCCGGCTCCGGGGTCGCCGTGGCCGCGGGCCGGTCGGAACCGCCGTGAGCCGTGCCGGAGTCATCGGGATGCTTCATGAACTGCCTTCCGCAGAGGACGTATGGGGAAGGCCCGGCAGGATCGAACGGCCCACGCACCAGTGCCGGCCGAAGCGGAACCACCCACCGCGACGACCACGCAAACGCATGACGCTAACACACGGCACCGGCGGTCCCTTGGCCGCCGACGACCACACCCCGTCGCTCCGCACCCCCACGCGAAGGTGCCTGACGTGGGAGAACCCCGTCAGGCACCCGTTGGTCGGCTTCCCGGATCAGGCCGGTCAGCGCTGCAGCGTGAGGACGCCCGGCCGGTACGGCAGGAGGTTGTAGGGACCGCCCGCGTTGGGGGCCTTGCCCTGGTAGAGAAGCTGCAGGTTGCAGGGGTCGACGGTCATGGTCTGGTCGGGGTTGTTGCGGATCAGGTCACCGTGGCTGATGTCGTTGGTCCAGCCGGCGCCGCTGTTGGCCTTGCCCGCGAAGGGCCTGCTCTCGCTGGCGGCCTGCGGGGTCCACGAACCGCTGAGGCTGGAGGAGGTGAAGGAGCGGAAGTAGCGCCCGTTCGCCCCCATGGCCTCGACGATCATGAGGTACTGGTTCTGGTCCTGGAGCTTGTAGACCTGCGGCGCCTCGAACAGGTTGGCCTTGGTGTCGCTCATGATCGTCGTGTACGACGACCCGAAGTTGCCCGGGAAGTTCCCGATCGGCATGCTCGCCCGGTAGATCTTGCCGTTGTCACCGGCGAAGAACAGGTACATGTTCTGACCGTCGGCGATCAGCGTCTGGTCGATCGGACCGGTGTCGGAGCCGGAGATACGGCCGGTGAACAGTGGCTGCGGAGCGGACCAGCCGTTGGGGTTGGTCGGGTCGCTGGACGTGCGGTAGATGAACGGCCACGCACCCCACTGGTACGCCAGCACCCAGACCCGCTTGGGCGCGAAGTAGAACAGCGTGGGCGCCACCGTGGCCTGGCTCATGCCGTTCTGGCGGGTCGAGCCCATGTCCGACCAGTTCGTGAAGGGGGTGAACATCATCGAGCCCCACGACGATCCGGAGAAGTTCGACCCGTAGACCAGGTGCTTGCCGTTGTACATCACGTGGGTGAAGTCCTTCAGCGAGGCCCACCCGTTCGACGGCTGTGCCAGCGCACCCGTCGACGACCACCGGTACGTCGACGGGAGGGCACAGGCGGCGCTGGTGGCGGCCTGAGCCGGGTTGGCGACGAGCGACGCCGCCGAGATCAGGGCCGCGGTCGCGGCGGCCAGCACCACAGACAGACGCTTGCGGCTGAACGTTCCTTTGCGCATGACGACCTCTCGATTCTGGGGTGAACGGTTCCCGGCCGGCCCTGTCGGAGAGGCGGCCGGACTGTCGATGCGGTGCGGCTGACGGCGGTCCGCGAGCACGGGGGCGACCGGGGTCCCCGTGGCTCTGTGCGATCCACCTCGCCGGAGTGACGAGGGCATGACATACGCATGAGCGACGTACTCCTTGCGGCTCGAACTGTTTCGATGGGGCGCGGCCCGCAGGTGCCCCGCCGCCCGAGCGGAACAGCCTGTGACCTGTACGCGATTTCGAACAAGGGGCGGAGTGTCGACCAATTCGGATCATAGAGAGCCGGTGAACGGCGTCAATACCTCTCGCAAGATTCGGTACCCACTCCGAAATATTTCGACGGAGAAGGGGCGGTCCGTGCGCATACGAGGGCGCCCGAGGTTGCGAATCAGCCAGAGCAAAGCATCGGCCGGCCCAGAGGAAGTCCGGAAAGGCGCGTTCGAAGGGCCCGCCAAAGGCGTAAGTCAAGGTGGAACGTGCCCTGCTGGGTTCCCCGGGTGCCCCGCGCGCCGACGCCGAGAGGTGAGGGTTTCGAATGAGGCGAAGCAAACAGATCTTGGCGGCGGCATCGGCACGCGAAGCCTCGGCGCCCCGTGGTGTGCTCCCGCGCCGGTGGCACGTGTCCACGCGGCTGACCGTCATCCTGCTCGTCCCGGTGCTCACCAATCTGGTGCTGGGCGGCATGCAGGTGCAGTCGTCGGTGGAGACCTGGCAGTCGGCCAAGGTCGCGGAGCATGTGGCGCGGATCGTCGCCGCCGGCAGCGCCTACCACTCGGCGCTTCTCGACGAGCGGGATCTGTCCGTGGCTCCCCTGCTCCAGGGCAGACGGGACAGCACGCTGGTGCGGGACGTACGGGCGGTCACCGACCTGCGCGCGGCCGACTTCCGGCGGGAGGTCGCCGCGCTGCCCGCCGGGCACGGCCTGGAGCAGCGGATCAGCCAGGTCGAGCGGGTCTGGCCCCAGCTGGGGGCGCTGCGCGCGCAGGCGTTCACCACGGGTACGGACCCGGTGGCCACCGAGGAGGGCTACGCCGTCCTGGGCCGGCTGATCATCGGGTTGGCCAACGAGTTGGGGTTCGGCATGGAGAACTCCGCGTCGTACGGCCGCATGGTGTACTCCCTCGCCCTGGCGAGGGAGGCCGCGTCTCTCCAGCGGTCGGTCGGCGTGCACCTCATGGTCCGGCCCGGCGACACCGGGCCGCTTCGTGAACAGCAGCTCAACGCGTTCCTGGCGTACCGCCGTCTGGAGACCATCGCGGCCCGGACGTACGGGGCGACCGGGACGGACGTCGCCGTCGGCCGGCTCACCTCCGGCACGGCGCAGCGACAGGCGAAGCGGCCGGCGGGGCACCGTACGGAGCGGGAGACGGAGCGGCTGGAGGGACCCGGACGGCTGGTGCCCGGCGGAGAGCACCGCACGACGGCCGCGGGCCGCAGTCGGGCGGCCTTACCCGGCCTGGAACGGATGGCGGAGCGGATCGCGGCCGGGGAGGGGCCCGCCGTCCTCGCGGCGCAGGGCATCACCCCGGCCACCTGGATGGCCGCCTCGACCCGGAAGTTCGAGGCGTACGGAAAGGTCGAGAAGCAGCTGATCGACGCCGCGGTGGACGAGGCCGCCCACATCGCGGCCGATGCCCGGCGTGCCGCGTTCATCAAGGGCGTCGTCGTCGTGGTGGCCCTGGTCGCCGCGTTCCTCGTCACCGCGCTCATGGCCCGGCAGATGAGCCGCTCGATGCGCCGGCTGCGTAGCGCCGCCCTCACCATCGCGGAGCAGCGGCTGCCCGTTCTGTACGACCAGCTCTCGCGCACCGACCCGGGCCGGGTGGACACGCGGGTGGCGCCGATCCCGATCACCACCACGGACGAGATCGGCGAGGTCGCCCGCGCGTTCGACCAGGTCCACCGCGAGGCCGTGCGGCTCGCCGCCGAGCAGGCC
>NZ_LIRK01000634.1 GCF_001419765.1 Streptomyces torulosus | reverse complement strand
CTGTTCACGAGCGAAGACCGCTGCCACGACGGGCTGACGTCCGAGGAGACGGCCTTCCTGGTCGCCGCGGCGGAGCAGCGGGCGGCGGAGGAGCGGGCCGCCACCCGGGCCCGGCGCCGGAGCCGCACACTCACGGCCTCGCTCTGCGCCGTGCTGGCGGTGGCCCTGGTCGTCGGCCTGACCGCCGTACGCCTGCGTCAGGACAGCGAGAAGCAGACCACCGACACCGCGGCCCGCCGGGTGGCCGCAGTCGCCGACGCCCTGCGGGGCACCGACCCGCGCACAGCGATGCTGCTCGGCGTCGCCGCATGGCGCCTCTCTCCCCTGCCGGAGTCCCGCCGAGCCCTGCTGGGCGCGCTGGCCCAGCCCGAACTGGGCAACTTCACCGACCCGGCGCCCAGCGACACCCCAGACCGGTTCCTCGACACCTCCGGGCGCACTCTGCTCAGCATCAGCGACAACACCTGGCGGACGTGGGATGTGGACACGCACCGCCGTATCGCCTCGGGGTCGGTACCTCGCGGGACGGTAGTCAGGGCGAGTCCGGACGGCCGGGTGCTCCTCATTTGGACCGCTGCCAGGACCCAGCGGCTGTGGGACACCCGAACGGGGCGCTGGGTCGGGGACCCGTTGCCGTTGTTCGGGTACACCGTGGGCTTCGGGGTGAGGGGCCGTCATTATTGGGTGAAGAGCCGGGACGGCCGCGCTCGGCTCTACTCCCTCACCGACGGCCATGTCGTCTTCCGGACCCCGTCGGCCCGCGGTGGAGAGCTCGTTCACGCTGCGGCCGACGACGACCGGCTGCTGGCGGTCTGCCCGCGCGGCCGGTCCCCGCAGATCTGGGACACCTCCACGCGCACCGTGCGGCGCGGTGCCTGGACCAACGCCCGCGGCGTCTGCGGTGAAGGCTTCCTGGGCTTCACCGGCGGCCGGCTCCTTTCTCTCACCGAGGACCGGGCGCGTGTGTGGGACACCACGTCAGGACGACAGCTCGCCGACGTCGCCCACCCGGGTGCCGATTCCGCCGTCGTGAGCGCGGACGGCTCTTTTCTGGCGACCGGCGGCGGCCAGGAGATCAGAGTGTGGCGTCTGCCCACCGGCGGCGCTCCCGTTTTCCGCCACTCCTTGGCCAACGCGTCGCTCTTCGGTCTCGCCTGGGACTCCTCGCGGCCCCTGCTGCGGTACCTCGAAGGGGGCACGGTCCACACCCTCGACCTCACCACGACGCTCACCCGCACCTGGCGCACGAGTCCGCTCACGGGGGTCCGGCTCAGCCCCGACGGCAGGATGCTCGCCACCGCCGAGCGTATCGGTGACCGCTACGTCTTCCAGCTGCGGAACACGCGCGACGGCCGTCTGCTGCGAACCCTGCCGACCCCGTCACTTCCCGTCTTCAGCACCGGCATACCGACGGTCCCCGCGGACATCATCGAGCCTTTGCTGTCCTTCAGCCCCGACGGAGGCATGTTCGCCTATGGGATCTCCGTCCCCAGCTGGAACGTGGTGTCGCAGCGTCTGACGGTGTGGGACGTGACCGCCGGACGCGCGAAGACCACGGTGGACCTGGCGACGGCGTCCGCCATGCCGCCGGACGCGATCGCCCTGGGACCGGGCGGCCGTACACTCCTCACCGCCCGTTTGACCGACGACGGCATCGTCAACGAGACATGGGACACCATGCGGCGGCGGAGGACGGTGCGCCTCCCCGGCCCGGCCGGCAACCATCTGGCCGTCAGCCGGGACGGTGGGCTTCTCGTGACCGACAACCGTGTCGTCCGAGCAGGCCGGTCCCACGCCCATGACCTCGTCCAGCGCGACAGCATCGAGGAAATCGTCTTCGCTCCCGACGGCTCCGGACTGGCGGCCGGCGACGGGACAGGGCGGGTGGCCCTCTGGGACGGCGCCCTCCGGCACCGAGCAGGCATCCTGAGGAACGTCCTTCTGGGGCCCGTCGATCAGTCCTCCGACTCAGCCGAGGCGATCACGGCCCTCGCCTTCAGCCCGGACGGCAGCACGCTCGCCGTGGGCGGCAACGCGGGCACCCTCCAACTCTGGGACACCGCCACCCAGCAACCTCTCGGTCCTTCTCTGCCCACCTCCGGTGAGAGCGTCGACACGCTCGCGTTCAGCCCGGACAGCACCCTGCTGTACGCGGGCGGCCGGCACGTGCCGCTCCAGCGGTACGTGGTGGATCCTGACCGAGCGGTGTCCCTTGTCTGCTCCCGTGCCGGGAGCAGGGAACTGACCCGGGCGCAGTGGCGCACCTACGTTCCGGATCGGCCGTACCGGCGGATCTGCTCCTGACCCTTTCCACGGATCACGAAAGTGGCCGGGCAGTCTGTTTCCCACTGCCAGTGCCTGACCGCCGCCCCCATCACTGCGACAAACGTGCGCGACGCCAGCGTGCGGCGAGGGCTTCGGCCTGGCGGCACGAAGAGGCGGGCAGGCGTCGAGCAGGTTGCCGTGCTCCGGTGGCATCCTGCACCAACGTGGTCCGCCAGATGTTCCTCACGGTGCCGATACCGAGCCGAGCTCTTACACCGAACGATTTGCAGTCCCCTAGTAGCTCCGCTACGAGGGCTTCCGCCCGGCACTCCCCCAAGCTCTTCGAGCAGGGGGTACCCCCAGAGCACGCAC
>NZ_LIRK01000633.1:5579-5708 GCF_001419765.1 Streptomyces torulosus | reverse complement strand
AGCCGCAGTGACCGCAGCTCCGCCCCGCGTGCCGACGTGGCCATGAGCAGCGTCCCGGCCAGCGCGATCCCCGCGTACAGCAGCGCGATCCCCAGCACCACGAAGAGTCCGAGCCGGGTCTGGGCCCCG
>NZ_LIRK01000633.1:0-5551 GCF_001419765.1 Streptomyces torulosus | reverse complement strand
ACCGCCGGCGTTCGCGGCGGTCACGTACACCCCGTTGTCGCCGGTCCCGCGTGCGAGCACCGCCACGATCCGCAGCCGTACGGGGCGCCCGTCGCCGAGCCAGACCCGCACCGACCGGCCCACCTCGGGCCGCTCCCACTCCTCGTTCACGACGATGGAACGGTCGTCGAGGTCCCGTACGTCACCGGCGACCACCGGCAGCCGCGACACCGCCGCGAACGCCGCCACGTCCGTCACCGCCCGCGCGTCGGACCGGACGAGCGCGGTCCGCTCCTCCTTCACGTACACGGCGGTGGAAGCCGACGCGGACACCACCGACGTGCCCGGCGCGACCACCCCTCGCGACTCGGCCGCCACCGCACCGCCCCCGCTCGCCCCGCCGGACCCATGGCGTCGCCCGGCCCACTCGCCGAGCCGGCCCGCCGCGCCCGTCACGACGAAGTCCGCCCGCGTCCTGGCCTCCGCCTCCGCGGCCTTCGCCCCGGCGACCGTCGCCGAGGAGCCCAGCAGCGAGCCGGCCAGCGCCACGGTCACCAGGACCGGGGCCGCGACGGCGGCGGTGCGCCGTACGGACGTGGCCGCGTTCTCGCGGACCAGCAGACCGACGGCACCGGGCAGCGCCGCGCCCAGCAGCCGTACGAGGGGCCGGACGAGCAGGGGTGCGAGTGCCGCGACGGCGGTGATCAGCAGCATCGGCTGCGTCGTGTACGTCTTCCGCTTCAGCAGCTCCGCCGGGTCGGTGCCCCATCTCCAGGCCAGTAGCCCCAGCCCGGCGGCCAGCAGGGCGACACCGATCACCCGGCGCGACCGGGGCAGCACCGCCGTGTCCACGGACGCCTCGCGCAACGCCTCGACGGGACCGATCCGCCCGGCCCGCCGCGCGGCGACCCACGCCCCCGCGAACGCCACCGACACACCCGTCCAGAACGCCACGTGGTACGGCCACACGACCGAGCCCGGCAGCGCGAACCACGACGGCGCCACCCCGCCCGCCACCAGCTCCCGGATCAGCACGGGCGCGCCCCATGTGCCCAGCGCGCACCCGGCCGCCGACGCCGTGACCCCGACCGCCAGCGCCTCCCCGAGCAGCAGCCGCCGCACCTGCCCCGGCGTCGCGCCCGCCATCCGCAGCAGCCCGAACTCCCGTCGGCGCAGCGCCACGACGAAGGCGAAGGTCGACGCCGTCACGAACACCGACACGAACGCGGTGACCCCGGCGGCCGTGCCCAGCAGCGAGTTGACGGCGACCAGCGCCTCGGCGTCCCGCTCGTACGACGGGTCGACCCGCCGCCGGTCGTCCCCGGTCAGCACCCGTGCCCGCTCGCCGACGACGGCCCGTACGTCCGCGACGGGGGCGTCCACCCCGACGGCGTCCCGCGCCGCCGTGCCGTCGGTCCGCACCGGCCCCAGCTTCCGGAGCTCGGCCAGCAGCCGCTCGTCCACAGGGTGTGGACGGGCCAGCTTCTTCGACACCCTCGCCGTACCGGACCCCCGCTCCACCTCGACCGTGAGCGTGTCGATGCCCGCCACCACGACGGGGGAGGAGGCGAACCGCTCGGGTTCGCGCACCGGCGGGTCCAGGGTGGCGGCGACCCCCAGCCCCATGACCGCCACAACTCCCACCCCGAGCGCGACGGCCACGAACGACCCCACCAGCGCGGCCCACCGCGCCCGCAACGACGCCAGACTCAGCACGACGACCTCCCCACAACCACGCCCGCCACGCCCGTCACACCTGCCGCGCCCGTCATGCCTGGCCTGCCTGCCGCACCTGCCATGCCTGGCGCGCCCGCCCCTTCCGCCGCCGGACCCGACCCGCCGGCCCCGGCGCCGCGCTCCAACCCCGCCATGTGCGCCGCCACCGTCTCCGCGGACGGTGCGGTCAGCTCCCCGCTCACCCGCCCGTCGACGAGGAACACCACCCGGTCCGCGTACGACGCGGCCACCGGGTCGTGCGTGACCATGACCGTGGTCTGCCCCTCCCGGTCCACCAGGTCGCGCAGCAGTCCGAGCACCTCGCGGCTGGTGGTGGTGTCGAGCGCGCCCGTCGGTTCGTCGCCGAACAGCACCGCGGGCCGGGTGATCAACGCCCGCGCCAGCGCCACCCGCTGCTGCTGTCCGCCGGACAGCTCGGCCGGCCGGTGTCCGGCCCGTTCGCCGAGCCCCACCCGGTCGAGCGCCGCCCGCACCGCGCCCCGTGACGGCCGCCGCCCGGCGAGCCGCAGCGGCAGGGCGACGTTCTGGGCGGCGGTCAGGGAAGGGAGCAGGTTGAAGGACTGGAAGACGAAGCCGATCCGGTCCCGCCGCAACAGCGTCAGCCGCCGCTCGCCCAGCCCGCCCAGCTCGACCCCGTCGACCCGCACCGTCCCGCCCGACGGCCGGTCCAGCCCCGCCGCGCACTGCAACAGCGTCGACTTGCCCGACCCCGACGGCCCCATCACCGCCGTGAAGGTCCCCGCGGCGAAGTCGAGATCCACCCCGTCCAGGGCGACGACATCCCCGTACACCCGCCGCAGCCCCCGCACCCGCACGGCCGCCGAGCCCTCGGCGGCCGACGCTCCCACCGACACCCCGGCCGCCGCCGGTGCCTCCGGTGCCCCTGACGTCCCGTACGTTCCCGCCGGCCGCCTCAGCCACCCCGGCCGTCCCGGCCGTGCCGTCCTCCGGGGTGCCCCCGACGTGCCCGTTTCCTCTGTCCTGGTCATGCCTCCAAGCGAACCGTCCGCGGTCCGCCCGCACACGACCACTGGAGGGCGTCCCGAGGTAGGGCCAGCACTACCTCCGCCCCGCCCACGCCATGACACGATCGAACACGTGAGTACGACCAGCACGGTGGACCGCGCCTTCGAGGCGGCCCTCTACGCCGACACCGACGCCGCCCTCGACACCGGCGCCTCCCTGCTCGCCGCCGACCCCGCGACCGACGCGGAGGTGGCCCGGCGGGGCCGGGAGTTCGTCGCCGGCGCCTGGCGACGCGGCTGGCAGCCCGCCGACGTCGTACGCCTGGTCCGGCGCGAGCTGGACGACGCCCACGTACGGCTGGCCGCGCGCCTCGTCGTCGACGAGCACGAGGAGGGGCGGGACGACGAGCACCGGAACGGGCGGCCACCCGGCGGTGGACGACGGCAGCCCCCGAGCCCTCGCTGGGCCGTCCAGCTGGACGAGGCGCGGGCCCTCGCCGAAGCCGGGACCGCAGCCGAGAGCGGGCCCCGCGGCGACCGCTTCTCCCGGGCCACCACCGCGCTGGAGCTGTACCGCCTGCTCCTGCGGCTGCCCACCCTGGAACCCCTCGACCGCCCCAGGGACACCGGCGCGCACCCGTCCCACCACCCCGAGTCCCGGATGCTCACCCGGATCCGTTCCCTCCTCGCCAAGGCGGAGGCCACCGACTTCCCCGAGGAGGCGGAGGCGCTCAGCGCGAAGGCGCAGGAGCTGATGGCCCGGCACAGCATCGACGAGGCGCTGCTGGCGGCCCGTACCCACGCGAAGGACGCGCCCGGCGCCTGCCGGATCGGGGTGGACGCGCCGTACGAGACGGCCAAGGCGGTGCTCCTCGACGCCGTCGCCCGCGCGAACCGCTGCGAGGCGGTGTGGAACGAGTCCCTCGGCTTCTCCACGGTCGTCGGGTTCGAGGCGGACCTGGAGTCGGTCGAGCTGCTCTACACCTCGCTCCTCGTGCAGGCCACCACCGCGATGACGAAGGCGGAGGCGGCCCAGCGCAAGGGCGGCCGCAAACGGACCAAGACCTTCCGGCAGTCGTTCCTGGCCGCCTACGCCCACCGGATAGGCGACTGGCTGGCGGCCGCCGCCGAGGCCGAGGTCGAACGGACCGAGCGGACCGAGGCCGAGGGCACCCCGGAACAGGACCTGCTGCCCGTGCTCGCCGCCCGCGGCGTCGCCGTCCGCGACCGGTTCACCCGGATGTTCCCGGACACCGTCACCACCCGCGTACGAGGCGTCAGCGACGCCGCCGGCTGGCAACAGGGAGCCGAGGCGGCCGACCGCGCCCAGGTCAGGGCCCGGCCCCGGCTGCCGTCATGAGCGCGTCCCGGCTGCCGCCATGAGCGCGCGGGGGCGCCCCGTCCGTACGGCCGGCCGCCGCCGGTCACCGCACGGGTCACCCCACGGCGTCGCCGCTCAGTCGCCCACCGGCGTGAACGGCCCGACCGTCGCGTCCAGCGTGCCGCCCGACTGGAAGGCGACCTCCGCGTCCGGCCAGTCGTAGGTGTTGGCCTTCTTCTCGCCCGGCAGGCTGAAGCTCAGCTTCTCCACGTCGGCGCTCTTCTGTGCGTCCCCGGCCACCCCGCGCACGTAGGCGATGGTGAAGGTCACCGACTGGCCCTGCGCGAGGGTCATTTCGGCGTCCTTCGCCGCGCCCTCCTGCGGCGCGAGCGGCCAGGACTTCCCGCCGGCGAGCAGTTCGACATGGGCGAGGCCCTTCACGGTGCAGGGGGCACCGCTCTTGTTGGTGACGGTGACCGGCACGGCGCCCTCGTCACCGGCGGCCGGCGCGGCGCTGCTCGGCCCCACCTCGAACGCGGCCCCGGCGGCGACGCACGCGGAGCCCGAGCCCGCCCCCTTCCCGTCGCCGGAGGGGGACGCGGTGGCGGTCTTGCCCCCGTCCCCGGCGTCACCCCCGTCGTTCCCGCCGCAGGCGGTCAGTGTGAGAGCCGCGAGGAGCGCGGCGGCGATGGCGGTCGGAGCGGTACGCATGGAGTTCCCGAGAGTTCGTGGCTGTCGCAGCCTGTGCTGGTGTGAAGGTACGAACGGGCCGCGGAACCCGGTGGTTCCACGGCCCGCCCGCCCATGATCGGACGCCCCGGCCCCGGACCCGTACGATCCCGCCGTCCCGCGGCCGGAGCCGCCCGGCGGCCGGGTCAGGACCCCGAGGCCGCCGTGGGCAGGTCCGTCGGAAGGCCCGAGGGAAGCGCGCCCTCGGTCTTCTGGAAGGTCTCCTTGCCGACCTCGCCCTCCCAGGTGACCGTGAGGGACTTGGAGTCCACGGAGTCGACCATGCCCGAGGTGCGGTCCTTGGTGCCGTCGGTGCACTTCAGCTCGATCATCCGCATGTTCGCCTCGTCGGAGACCTTGCCGCTGCACACCGTGCCGCCGACGACGAACAGCGCGGCCTCGTCGCCGTTCACGAACAGGGCGACCGGCTTGCCGCCCGTCGTGGCGAGCCAGTTGCCCTGGAGCTTCTTGTCGCCGCCGGTGGAGCCACCGGAGTCGGTGCCGCCGTCGGTCGCGTCCGTCGCCGTGGGGGTGGCCTTCGGCTCCTTCGCCGCGGAGTCGCCGTCGTCGCTGCTGCACCCGGTCAGCACGAGCGCGACCGCCAGCCCGGCGGCCGCGGCCCCGGCCCGCACGCGCCGGCGGGTCGAGGTCCCCCTCGTCGCGGTCCTTGCCGTCATCGCCGTAGTCACTGAGGTCTCCCCAAGGTATGGCCGGATCCGGTCGCCGCGGCGACAGCGGCAAGCTACCAGGAGCCCGTGGGCGCCGGTTCGCCGGGAACTGTGAGAACCCCGCGAACCGTTGATGACGACCCCGCCCGCGC
>NZ_LIRK01000632.1 GCF_001419765.1 Streptomyces torulosus | reverse complement strand
GGCGTCGGCAAGACCGAGCTGGCCAAGGCCGTCGCCCGGGTCGGCGCAGCCCGTCTGGTCCGGCTCCAGTGCTACGAGGGCATCGACGAGTCCCGCGCCCTGTACGAGTGGAACCACGCCAAGCAGCTGCTGCGCATCAGCGCCGGACGCGACGAGGGCTGGGACGACACCCGCAACGACATCTTCAGCGACGAGTTCCTGCTCACCCGGCCCCTGCTGACCGCCATCCGGGGCGACGAGCCGACCGTGCTCCTCATCGACGAGACCGACAAGGCCGACGTCGAGGTCGAGGGGATGCTCCTGGAAGTGCTCAGCGACTTCCAGGTCACCGTCCCCGAACTGGGCACCATCGCCGCCACACGGCGCCCCTTCACGGTCCTCACCTCCAACGCCACCCGCGAACTCTCCGAGGCCCTCCGGCGCCGCTGTCTCTTCCTCCACCTGGACTTCCCCGACGCCGAGTTGGAGAAGCGGATCGTCCGGCTCAAGGTGCCCGGCCTGGACGCCGTGCTCGCCGACTCCCTGGTCCGCGTCGTCGGCGCGCTGCGGGAGATGGACCTGCGCAAGGCGCCCTCGGTGGCCGAGACCATCGACTGGGCCCGCACCTTGCTGGCGCTCGGCGCCGACACCCTCGACGAGACCGTAGTCCGGGACAGCCTGGGCGTGATCCTCAAGCACCGGGACGACATCGAGAAGGCCACGCGGAAGCTGACCCTGATATGACCGCGGTGGACGGCGCCGGGGCTCCCTCCGCTACGGCCTCCTCGGGTACGGCTGCTGCTTCCGGTACGGCCTCGTCGGGCGCGGCTTCCCGCGATGCGGCTCCCTCCGCTACGGCCTCCTCGGGTGCGGTCCCCTCCGGCGCTCCGCTCGCCGAGCGGCTCACGGGGTTCGTGCGGGCGTTGCGCGGCCACGGCATTCGGATCGGGCCCGGCGAGACCGTGGACGCGGCGGCCGTTCTGGAGGTGCTGGGCCTCGCCGACCGGGAGCGGATCCGCGAGGGCCTGGCGGCGGCGCTGCTGCGTGCCGACCGTCAGCGGACCGTGTTCGACGCGGCCTTCGAGCTGTACTTTCCGCTCGGCGTGGGCGAGTTGACGGGGGCGTGGGAGGCGCCGGCCGCGGACCGGGACGAGTTGCGCGCACGAATCGCCGCCGCGCTCGCCGCCGGTGACGTCGCCGCCCTCAACCGGCTCGCCGGAGAGGCGGTCGAACTGCTCGGCCGGTACGGCACGTCGTCCGAGTCGGACGGCTGGTCGGCCCACCAGACGCTGGACCGGCTGCGGCCCCAGACGCTGCTCGCCGGAATCCTCGCGGCACAGCGGGCCGGCGGAGGTGGTGGAGGCGGCAGTGGTTCCGGCTTCGGACCGGGGAACGGTGCCGGGGGCGGGTTCGGCGCCGGTGAGGGTGGTGCGGGCGGCGCTGGAGCCGGCTCGGGCTCGGGCGGCTCAGGGTCCGGCGGGTTCACCGACCGACTGGACGCGGACGAGATCCGGCGCCGTATCGAGGACTTCCGCGAACGGGTGCGCACCGAGGCACGGCGGCGGGTCGCCGAACGGCGGGGCGCGGCGCTGATCGCCCAGCGGGGCATCGCCCGCAGCGCCGACCAGGTCGACTTCCTCATCGCGAACCGCGAACAACTCGTCGAACTCCGCCGCACCGTGCAGCCGCTGGCCCGCAAACTGGCGACCCGCCTCGCCGCGCGGCGGCGCAGGGCGGCCCGGGGCCGGATCGACATCCGGCGCACACTGCGCCGCTCACTGTCCACCGGGGGAGTTCCGCTGCGCCCGGCCTACCGGCGGCACCGGCCCGCCCGCCCGGAGATCGTGCTGCTGTGCGACGTGTCCGGTTCGGTCGCGGGGTTCGCGAACTTCACGATGCTGCTGGTGCAGGCGATGCGGGACCAGTTCAGCAAGGTGCGGGTCTTCGCTTTCGTCAACAAGGTCGACGAGGTCACCCACCTCGTCACCACCGGTGAGGCCGATCCGGCGGAACTCGGCCGCCGGATCGCCGAGGAGGCGACGATCAGCGGCTGGCACGGCAGCAGCGACTACGGGACCGCGCTCGGGGAGTTCGCCGAGCGCCACCTCGACGCCGTGGGGCCGCGCACGTCGGTGATCGTCCTCGGTGACGCCCGCACCAACGGGTTCGACCCCAACGCGGCCGCCCTGCGCCGCGTCGCCGGCCGCGCCCGCCGCGTCCACTGGCTCAACCCCGAGTCACCCGAGCTGTGGTCCACGGGCGACTCCGCCGCGCACGTCTACGCGGAGGTCGTCGAGATGCACGCCTGCCGCAACGCGCGGCGCCTCGGGGAACTGGTGACACGTTTGCTGCCGGTGTGAGGCGGCGCCGATGTCGGCCCCAGGCCCATGGCCCCCCGGCCTGAGGGGCGCCCCCGGCCTCGGGTCAACGCCGGCCTCAGGTCAACCCCGGCCGGTGTCGATCACGCAGAACCGGTTGCCCTCCGTGTCCTCCAGGACGACGAAGTCGGAGTCGTCCTCGTACAGCTCCCAGTCGACGCGGCGCGCGCCCAGACGCACCAGCCGCTCGACCTCCGCCGCCTGGTCGGCCGCGTTCCCGGCGTAGAGGTCCAGATGCACCCGGGGCCGCGCCTGTACCGGCGTCTCGCTCAGCCCGAGCGACAGCTGGGGCCGGGTTCCGTCCGGGTGGACCAGCACCACCCAGTCGTCCTCCGGTTCCTCGCGTGGCACGTAACCCAGCGCCCGCGTCCAGAACGCGGCGGCCCGCCGTACGTCGGAGGCCCCCATCACCACGGATCCGATGCTCAGCATGCACCGATTCTCACGCATTGCGGCGCCCCCGCACCTGCGGCTCCGTACCTTTGCTCGACGCCCTAGGGTGAGTTCCAGGGAAGATATCTCTACGGAAGATGTGTCATGGCTGACCTGAAGCGGCTGTACCGGGAACTGGTCTCGCTGGAGATCGAGCTGTGGAACGGAATCGAGGGGCGCCTGCGGGCGGAGTACGACCTGCCGCTGACGTCGTTCGAGGTGCTCCACCTGCTGTGGAGCCGGCCCGGGCGGCGTATCCAGGACATCGCCGAGGAGTTCTCCATCACGGTGGGCGGTACGAGCAAGGTGGTCGACCGCCTGGAGGCGGCGGGCTGGTGTGAGCGCCGTGCGAATCCGAACGACCGGCGTTCGTCGATCGTCGAACTGACCGCCGAGGGGCGGAAGCTGGTGGACGGGGCGGCGAAGGTGTTCGAGGAGGAGTTGGAACTCCGGATCGGGTCGGTGATCCCCGAGCAGTCCGTGCGGGAGCTGGCCTCGGTCCTCCGTACGCTGCGCGCGGCCGGACGTGCTCTGGACGCAGAGCGGAGGGCCGCGGGACAGGCACCGGCGCCCGCGGTGCGAGCGCCGAAGCAGCCCGGCCGGTCGGCGACACCGTGAAGCACGCTGCCCACGGCAGGACTTCGGGCGGTCGGCGGGAGCAGGTGACGCGGTGACGCTGGTCCACCCGCCCCCCACCACACACCCGAAGCCGTTTCCGGTGGGCGCTCTCGGTGGTGAACACTCCCAGGTGGGAGACGTTCGTGTGCCCCGAGGCCGAGGCGTCTCGGGGCACACGTGGGTGTCAGCGGCCCCAGAAGGCGTCCTCGGCGCTCTGGTCGCCGGAGAAGAGCCACATCTCGGTGATCCTGCCGTTCTGGATGCGCAGGAGGTCCACGCCATCCATGGTCATGGACACGTCATCGCGGCGGCCGGTGAAGTGGATGTGGGCGGCGACCAGATCGCCGTTGTCCATCAGGGAGTGGACCGCGTCGATGGCGAAGGTGCCCTGGCTGGCCTCCATCATGCTGCCGAGCATCTGGAAGACGGCGCCCTGGCCCTTGTGGTCGCCGGAGAACTGGTTGCTGCCGGGCTGGTGCCAGACGATCCCCTCGTCGAGGAGGGCGCCGAGGGTGGCCATGTCGCCGGTCTGCACGGCGTGGAAGTAGGCGCGGGCCACGTCGAGGTGGGCAGTGGTCATCGTGTTCTCCTTGGATTCGGCGGGGTCATCGGGCGAAGTCGAGACGGTCGGTCAGCCCGGCCTCGGTGAAGGCGGCCTCGATGGCGGCGCGGCCTTCCTGGAAGTGGGCCCAGCCGTCGTAGTGGGCGGGGACGACGCGGCGGGCGCCGAGCAGCTTGGCGGCCTCGGCTCCCAGGGCGCTGTCGAGGGTGAGCAGAGCGTTGTCGAAGGCGAAGGGCATGCGGGCGCCGCCGAGGAAGAGGATCGCGGTGTCCACCGCGGCGTACCTTGCGGCGATCTCCTTGACGTGCTCCAGGGCGGCGTTGTCGCCGCTGACGTAGACGGTGGGCAGGTCGTCGGAGGTGAGCATGAAGCCGACGACGTCACCGGAGACCGGCTCGCAGCCCTCGGGGCCGTGCCGGGCCGGTACGCCGGTCACGGTCACGGTGCCGCCGTCGGGCCGCTTGAGCTCGGCGCTCTGCCAGAACGCGAGACCGCGGGCGTTGCCGCCCAGGCGGCCCGCGCCGCTGACGGTGGTGAAGACGACCGGCACCTCGGGGAGGAAGGCGCGGCCGGCGGTGTCGAGGTTGTCGTCGTGCTCGTCGTGGGAGAGCAGCACGGCGTCGACGGGTCCGAGGTCGGCGGGGGTGACGGGGGAGGGCTCGGTCTTGACGAGCTTGTGGTCGCCGGGCAGGGGCATGGGGTACTCGCCGGGCGGGTCGAAGGTCGGGTCGGTGACGAACCGGAGCCCGCCGTACTCGATCAGGGTGGTCGGGCCGCCGTGGACACGGACGGGGACCTTTTCGCTGGTGGTGTTGGCGGCGCTGGCGCCGGACATCGGGGGACCTCCGGGTCGGGGAACAAGGG
>NZ_LIRK01000631.1 GCF_001419765.1 Streptomyces torulosus | reverse complement strand
GTCGCAGCGCGAAGTGGCGCGCGTGGAGACCAGGTTGATCTTCCAGCAGTGGGAGTGCGGGCCCCTACTCCCGCCGGACGCCGAACGGCCCGCCTGAGCGGTACGGGTGCTGCGCCCTGAGCGGAATCCGGCCGCCGTAAGGCTCAACACCCGGTCAAGCAGCTGACGGCGACCGGTCGCCGTACCAAGATTGTCCGCATGTCTGACATCAAGAGTCCCCTGCCCCGCGAGGTCGCCGTCAGCTGCTTGACCGGGTGTTGAGCCTTACGGCGGCCGGATTCCGCTCAGGGCGCAGCACCCGTACCGCTCAGGCGGGCCGTTCGGCGTCCGGCGGGAGTAGGGGCCCGCACTCCCACTGCTGGAAGATCAACCTGGTCTCCACGCGCGCCACTTCGCGCTGCGACGTGAACTCGTCGAGGACCAGCCGCTGCAGATCCGCCATGTCCGCGACGGCGACATGCACCAGGTAGTCGTCCGGTCCGGTGAGGTGGTACACGGTCCGCGACTCGGGCAGCACCCGGATCCGCTCCACGAACGGCCCCACCAGCTCCCGTCGGTGCGGCCTGACCTGAACCGACAGCAGCGCCTCCAGCCCCCGCCCGAGCTTGGCCGGATCCAGCCGCAGCTGATGCCCGAGGATGACTCCGGAGCGGCGCAGCCGGGTCACCCGGTCCAGACACGTCGACGGCGCGACCCCCACCTGGGCGGCGAGATCGCGGTAGGTCGCCCGTGCGTCGTTCTGCAGCAGGCGCAGAAGGTGGAGGTCCACCGGATCCAGTACGACAGATTCGGCCATTGTTCGAACGTAACACGGAGACCGACCCGTGCGGCCCGGCCGATGTTCACCCTGACGCCCATGAACTCAGCGAGCACGCACGCGTACGACCCCGCACGCACCACGCCGAGAGCGCTGGACACCGAGGCCGTGCACGCCGGCCGCGACGATCTCGCGCGCCAGGGCCTGCACGCCGCGCCCATCGACCTGTCCACGACCTACCCCTCGTACGACAGCCGCGGTGAGGCCGCCCGCATCGACGCCTTCGCCGTCGAGGGCGCCGAACCCGAGGGCACCCCGATCTACGGACGGCTCGGCAACCCGACCGTCGCCCGCTTCGAGACCGCCCTGGCCCGCCTGGAGGGCACCGAGAGCGCCGTCGCCTTCGCCAGCGGCATGGCCGCGCTGAGCGCCGTGCTCCTCGCCCGCGCCTCCATGGGCCTGCGCCATGTCGTCGCCGTACGACCCCTGTACGGCTGCAGCGATCATCTCCTCACCGCGGGGCTGCTCGGCTCCGAGGTCACGTGGGTCGACCCGGCGGGCGTCGCGGACGCGCTGCGGCCCGACACCGGCCTGGTGATGGTCGAGTCCCCGGCCAACCCGACCCTCGCCGAACTCGATCTGCGGGCCCTCGCCCACTCCTGCGGCTCGGTCCCGCTCCTCGCGGACAACACCTTCGCGACGCCGGTCCTCCAGCGGCCCGTCGACCAGGGGGCCCGGCTCGTCCTGCACAGCGCCACCAAGTACCTCGGTGGTCACGGGGACGTCATGGCCGGGGTCGTGGCCTGCGACGAGGAGTTCGCCGGGCGGCTGCGGCAGATACGCTTCGCGACCGGCGGTGTCCTCCACCCGCTGGCCGGCTACCTCCTCCTGCGCGGCCTCGCGACCCTCCCCGTGCGGGTCCGGGCGGCTTCCGCGACCGCCGCGGAACTGGTCCGCCGCCTTGACGCCGACCCGCGAGTGGCGCGGGTCCACTACCCCCGCGTCGGCGGCGCGATGATCGCCTTCGAGGTCCACGGCGACCCCCATGACGTCATCGCGGGCGTCCGGCTGATCACCCCCGCCGTCAGCCTCGGCAGCGTGGACAGCCTGATCCAGCACCCGGCCTCCATCAGCCACCGCATCGTGGACGAGACCGACCGCCGGGGCGCCGGGGTGAGCGACCGGCTCCTGCGGATGTCGGTGGGCCTGGAGGACGTGGACGACCTGTGGGCGGACCTGGACGGGGCGCTGGGCGCCACGGTCGACGCCGCCACCACGGGGGTCGACGTCGACACCGAACGGCCTGTGGCGGGCCTGGGGTCGGCGTCCGGCCGCTGAGCGGCCGTCGAGGGCCCGGGGCCGGACCGCTCCCGCCACCGGGCTCTGGGACTGGAACTCCGGGGCGTGTGGCTCTGGGCCCGCGTCTCGGTGCGCCGGGGGCCGTGGCTCTGTGCCCGCCTCCGGTGCGCCGGGGGCCTGCGGGCCGAGCTCCGCGCCCGGACCCCGGGTCTCACTCCGCGGGGACGGTGAGCGCCAGTTTGCCCGTGACGCCGCCGTCGAGGAGGTGGCGGACGGCCGCGGCGGCCTCCGCGAGCGGGTACACGCGGTCCACGACGGCGCCGAGTGTGCCCGCCTCGATGAGCGCGGTCAGGTCCCGCAGTCCGTCGGCGTGCTCGGAGGCGATGAACGTGCCCAGGTGTCGGCCGGAGAACGGCGACAGCAACTGGGCACAGCGAAGCGCGGGAGCCCGTCACCGGCTCCCGCGCTGATTGTTGTGGCCCTCCTGCCGCCGGGGCGGGTCACCGACCCTTGCGGAGCCCCTCCGCGCCCTCGGCCCGGTGCGCCGTCACGGCGTCCAGACGGGCCGTGATCACCAGCGTCCCTTCCTCGACCTGGTAGTCGAGCGGCAGACCCAACGCCCGCATCGCCGCGACCATCCCCGTGTTGGACGACTGCGTCACGATGTATACGTTCCCGCAGCCGGCGTCGCCCGCCATGGCCACCAGCCTGCGGAGCAACTCGCTGCCGATACCGCGCCGCTGCCAGTCGTCCTCGACGAGCAGCGCGATCTCCGTCTCGTCGCCGTCCCAGAGCAGATGGCCCAGTCCGACGAGGCGCCCCGAGGTGGTCTGCGCGGCGAGCGTCCGCCCGAAACGGGGGCTCAGCAGATGCTTGAGGTAACGGTCCGCGTCGCCGACCGGCCCGTGGTACCGCATGCTCAGCGTCCGCGCCGAGCACCTGTCGTGCATGGCCTTCGCCGCGCGCAGATCGCCCGCGTCGGCACGGCGCACCGTGATGTCGTTGCCCTCGGGCAGCGTCAGCACGTCCTGGCTGCGCGGGATCCGCGGACCGAGCCGCGTGTCCAGCTCCACCAGGGCCCGCGCCCGCGCGAACTCCGTGGGCGTGAACGGCAGATACGGCCGCTCCACCGTGATCGTCCCGCCCTCCGGCGCCCGCAGCCGCATCACCGTGCCCTCCAGGGCCCCCTCGACCGGGGCGCCCTCCTGGACCCGGCCCGAGCCGGGAGCGGTGGCGGGCAGCGAACGGATGGTGCAGCGCCCCAGCAACTGCCGCAGCGCCAGTGGGAGTTCCGCGGCGTCCAGCGCCGTACGCGTCGCCAGGCCGAGCACCCGCGTCGGCGCGTCCACCAGGTCATGGGCGTCGCCGCGCTCGATCCAGGTCTCGCTGCCGCCCGCGTCGGACACCGACCGGCTGATCTCCGTGGCGGACAGCCCCTCGGGCGCCCGCAGCAGGAACTCGTCCACGGTGCCCTCGGCCAGTGGGTGCGTCTGCAGGCTCAGGATGTCGACCCGGTGGGCCGCCAGCGCCGTGCACAGCGCCGCGAGCGACCCCGGTTCGTCCTTCACGGTCGTCCGCATCCGCCACAGCACGGTCGCCCCGGCCATGGCACCGGCGGCCGCCTCACCCGCCTCGCCCCCTACGGCCGGCCCGGCCTGCCGCTCCGCGGGGAGCGACGGCCGGGCGCCGGTATCGCTCGTGGGCGGCGCGTGACCGTGGCGTCGTGTCCACCACACGTGGAACCCGACAGCGGCCGAAAGGACGGCCGCCGCGACCGCCAACAGCACCGCACCGCCCTTGCCTTGCGCGGTGGAGCCCACCACCGCGTCGGCCACGGCCGCCGCCACGAGGAGCGCGGCGAGACCGACCACGGCCTGCCGCCCGTGGCGCACCGGGCGACCGTTCCTCGCCCGCGTCACATCAGACATGTCTGGAGTCATGTGGCCACTGTGAAGGAAGGGTGTTGCGTGATCACGAACGCTCTGTGACCGGCCGGTAAAAGCATCGTTCCGTCCCTTTTGTTGCAGGTTGGACGATCGGTGGGGCCGCGGCAGGTCGGATGACGGGTGGACCGGTCTCAGACCGCCAGCGCCGCGCGGAGTCGCCGTGCCTCGGTGACCAGCCGGGACGAGCCCCTCCGGTCCGCCGCCAGATCGAGGTGGGGCAGCTCCCCGCGCGCCCCGGACCGCTCCACGCATTCGGCGGCGACGGCCAGCAGCTCCCCGAGCCCCCGAACCGGCGTGCTGGCCTTGGCCCGGCCCTTGCCGGCGCTCTCGCCCTGGTCATTGTTCCCGCCTTGCTTGCCGCCCGAATGGTGCGAACCACCCGAGCCGCCCTGCCCGTCGGAGAGTTCGGCGAGCAGGTACGGCAGGGCGGCTCGCAGGAGCGCCCAGGCCGTGCCGTACGCGCCGGTGGACGCCGCCGTGCGTATCGCCTCGGCGATCCGCAGCGGCTTCAGATAGCTGGTCACGGCCAGTTGACCGAGGTCGGCGCCGGCCTGCTCGACGTCGAGCTGCCCCCGGGCCGCCAGCACCAGCAGGCCGTCCACGGCGGCGAGCCGGTCCTCCGGGCGCTTGGCGCCCAGCCCGTACACCACGCACAGCCGCACGGCCTCGCCCGTCTCGCCCTCCGCCTCGGCGAGCGTCGGCAGGAAAGAGAACCCGGCCCCGGTGTCCTCGATGACGCCCTGCGACAGATCCCGCAGCACGCGTGCCGCCACCAGCTCCGGGCGTCCCGGCACGACCGCGAGCCACTGCCGCCACTCGGAGTCGTCCCAGTGGGAGCAGTACCAGCGGCCCTGGTACTCGGACAGGGGGCGCCCCAGCCGGCGGACCTCCGGCGGGAAGGACTCGCTCTGCAACTCCGGGAGCTCCCCGAACTCCACCAGGAACCTCGGCCCCTCCGTACGGCTGCTCCGCACAGGCTGGGAGGGCACATCGGTCGCCAGCCACTCCGCCAGCCGGTCGCCCTCCGGGGTGCCCAGCTCCCGGGCGGCCAGCGCAGCGGCCTCCGAAGCGGCCGTGTCGGCGCGCCGCACCCGCAGCAGCGCCTGCGCGAAGTCCGTTCGACCGGGCCGGGCCCCGAGCCGCCGATAGGTGTCGAGTCTCGCCACCAGCTCCCCGGGCTCCAACGACCCCGTGCTCCAGGTGGGCGTGGCCAGCAGGAACGGCAGCGGCTCGGTGCGGACGCGATGGGCGACCTCCCACAGCCGGGCGTCGCGGACCCCGGCGAGGCCGCTGTGCACACACCCCCCGGACGTGGGCGCGTGCGAGCGCGCCTCGTGCAGGACGGAGAGGCGGACCCGCTCGAACAGCGCCGCCAGGACGATCTCCAGGTCGTGCGGCGACTCCCGGAAGTACCGGTCGACGTACGCCGGCTCCATCTCCGCCCACCAACGCCCCGCCACCACCGGACCCAACGCCTCCACGAGTGCCTCGCGATCCCGGTGCGCATGACGTACGAGCCCGTCCAGCGTCCGCTCGAAGGCGCTGATGTCGCCGTCCGAGGCCAGCAGCGCGTTGACCTCCTCGGCGAGTTCGGCGACCGTCTCCGGCGCCGGCACGAGTCGCGTGGGCTCGGGCACGGGAGGGAGCAGCTCCTCGTACGCCTCCGGGGACTCCTCGGCCGGGGAGACACCGAGGACGCTCTGGGCGCGGGTCCGCAGGCCGGGGCTCAGATCGGCGGCCGCGCCGGTGATCTCCTCGCGCGCGGCTCCCTCCTCGTCGGGGACGTCGCCGATGTGCCGCTCGACGAGCTTCAGCGCACGCTCCTGCACCTCCGTGTCCTCGTGCCCGAACGCCTGGGCGACCACGGGGAGCAGAGCGCCCGCGGTGGACGGGTCCTGCTTCAGGACCTTGCCGAGCAGGATCAGCTGGGAGCGGACGAGCTTCCGCTCGGGGCGGAAGAGCACGGCGCCGGACATCTCGATGAGCCGGCGTGACCCCAGTTCGCCGTCCAGGGCGAAGTCGGCGAGGACGGACTGGGCGTGCCCGGCCACCGAGGAGGGGGCGTCCGCGCACAGGGACATCCAGTCCGCGATCCGCTCGCACCGCTCGTCACGGGTGAGGTCGAGCGAGGTCAGCAGACCGAGGAACACCTTGTTGTCGGCCGTGGAGCCGCCGCCGCGCAGCAGCCGGGACACACAGCCGTCGATGAGGATCTTGCGGTCGAGGAGGTCCTCCTCGGCGAGCTGGGTGAGGGCGTAGGTCCAGTTGTTCAGTCCTTCGCCGTACCGCCAGTCGCTGCGGGCGCCGATCTCCGCGATGTCGAACAGGGCGGTGACGAGCTCCGCGAGATGCGGGTCCTTGCGCAGGTTGCCGATGACGGTGCCCGCCTTCCAGCGCGCCCGGCCGATGTGCTCCATCCAGCCCCGCACATAGGTCTCGGACGTCGGCACCGCACAGCCCGCGAGCCGCACCAGGCCGGACATCAGCTCGTACGGCACCTGCGCGGTCAGCGGGCGCTCCGCCAGCCGATGCACCAGGTCGTCGAGCCAGCGCGGCTCACGGTCGCCGAGCACATCGATCAGGACCGGCGCCGGCGCCTGCCGCCAGCGCATGTCGGACCCCGCGATCCAGTCGGCCACCGCCGCCGCGCCCGTCTGACAGGCCGCGCCGGCCGCGTGCAGCGCCGGATACGCGCGCTGCAGGGGCGAACCCCACGGCTCGGACCGCAGCTTCTTGCGCAGCTCCTTCAACTCGGGCATGCACGCCCGTCGTTCGGCGTCCGTCATACCGTCCGCCAGGGTGACGACGTCACCCGTGTTTCCCGCCCGTACCGCGTTGACCAGCGTCGTCGCCGTCATCGCGCACCCCCGTCGATGCTCGTCCCGCTCGGTTCCATGTCGGTCGTCGTGCTGTCCTGCTCACCGGGGGCCGGTGCCCCTCCGGTCCCCGCGTCCGCGCCCCGGCGGACCATCCGCACCGCCAGCGCGTGTTTGCAAGGGCCCCTGCCGCCGCGGTACTTCGCCCACCACAGGCAGGAACAGCTCAGTGTGCCCCCGTCGTCGCGGACCCGGTGGACATGGCCGTCCTCGGCGGTCACCGTGCCGAGCGAGCCGTCCAGGGAGACCGCCCCGGAGGCCACCAGGCCGCGGGCCGAGCGCAGGCGCGGATTGTGCCGCTCGACGCGGTCGGCGTCGTAGGGGAGTTCCCGGTGGAAGTAGGCGGCCTCCGCCGTGTCGTAGCCGACGCGTCCCGAGGTCCCCAGCCGGGTCAGCGCCGCCCGTACCCGCTCGGCGGTGAGGCCGGAGGACGCGGCCAGGTCGCCGACGTCGATGCGGGGCTCCCAGGCGAGGAGGACCGAGATCAGCTCCGCGTCCTCGGCGGCCTCGTCGGTGGCGAGGGACTCCAGCACGCCACCCTCGCCCGAGAAGCCGCGCGCGGCCTCCGGGGACAGCGTGAGGGTGAGACGCATACCGGGCAGCTCCACCTCCCACGCGCTCGCCAGGGCCGCAGCCCCGGTGGCCGGCGGGCCGTAGACGCGCAGCGCGGTCGCGTGGCGCAGGACCCGCTGGAGGGCCACCAGCCGCTCCGGGCCGGGCAGACAGACGGCGCCCGGCACCGGCCGCGTCGTCGGGCGCAGGACCCGGCCCGAGGGCACGACCCACTGGGCGCCCCGCGACGCGCCTCGCGCACCACCGCGCGGCAGCGACCGCAGGAAGCGTACGGCCTCGGCGGCGGGCAGCTCGGCCCGCAGATCGAAACCGGCGGCGATCACCTGCGCCTCGGCGAAACCGCGCAGCCAGCGGTCCGGCAACGGCACCTTCTTCTCCACCACCGAGCCGTCCAGGGTGGTCACCGCCAACTCGTCCGGGCCGACCCGCAGATGCAGCGGATCGTCGGAGCCGACGCGGGACAGCGCCTCGCGCAGCGGGTTGTTGACGTCGACGTTGGTCGTGCCGTGGCCGACCTCGCCCCCGTCGAGTCCCGGCTCCAGGACGTCGAGCCGGGCGTACACCCCGCCGCAGCCGGAGAACGACTCGAAGCGCAGCCGGTCCCCGTTGCCCGTCACCACCGGGTCCAGGGAGGCCCGCAGCTGCTGCTGGTAGTAGCGCGCCGCCGCCACGTCGGCGACCGCCAGCAGGGCGGCCGCGGCCACCTGAGGAGAGGTCAGGAAGCCCGTGAAGAACCGCGGATGGTCCTGGAACCCCGTCGGGGTCGCACCCCGGGAGGTCTCCAGCCCCAGCCGGTGTCCGCCCGCCGCGGACTCCAGCACGGAGGGTCGGGTATAGGCCACGGCCTGCAAAGATCGCGTCATGGGAAAACCGTAGGAGCGACCACTGACAACGGGCGATGACCTGCGAAAACGCGGTGGCCGGCCCGGTGTTGCCGAGCCGTCCGCCACTTGACCAGGGTCCCGGGTCACCCCCCCCCGTTTCAGCCCGTGCGGGTCACTGTCCCACCAGCCCTGGCTGGAGCGTCTTGGTGTAGAGCACGGTGCCGTCCTGCTCGCGCAGCCGCACCGTCAACTCTCCGCTGTGGCCGTCGATTTCGACTTCGCCGAAGAACTGGTAACCGCCCGCGGGCGACACGTTCGCCGTGGTCGGCGCCTTGATGAAGACCCGCTCGGGACCGAACGTGTTATCGAGGGCGTTCGCCGGGAAGGCACCGGCGTTGAGCGGCCCGGAGACGAACTCCCAGAACGGCTCGAAGTCGGTGAACGCGGCCCGCGACGGCTGGTAGTGCTGCGCCGAGGTGTAGTGCACGTCGGCCGTCAGCCACACCGTCCCGGTGATCTTCCGGTGCTTGATGAACCGCAGCAGTTCGGCGATCTGCAGCTCCCGACCGAGCGGCGCGCCCGGGTCGCCCTGGGCCACCGCCTCGATGTTCGGCTTCCCGTCGCCGGTGTCCGGCACGACCAGGCCGAGCGGCATGTCGGAGGCGATCACCTTCCACGCGGCACGGGAGCGCGACAGTTCCCGCTTCAGCCACCGCGACTGCTCGGCGCCGAGGATGCCCACCGGGTCGGTGGTCTGCTTGCCGGGCGAGTTGGCGTCGCGGTACGTCCGCATGTCCAGGACGAACACGTCGAGGAGCGGGCCGTGGCGCATGACCCGGTGCACCCGGCCCTCGCGGGAGCCCGGCCGCAGCGTGGAGATGGGGAAGTACTCGCTGAAGGCGCGCCGTGCCCGGGACGCGAGCACGTCCACGCTCTTCTCCGTGTAGCGGGCGTCGGTGAGGATCTCTCCCGGGCACCAGTTGTTGGTGACCTCGTGGTCGTCCCACTGCACGATCGACGGCACCTGCGCGTTGAACCGCTTCAGGTTCTCGTCCAGCAGGTTGTAGCGGAAGTTGCCGCGGAACTCCGCCAGCGTCTCCGCCACCTTGGCCTTCTCCTCGGTGGTGATGTTCCGCCAGGTCCCGCCGTCGGGCAGGGCCGCCGTCGCGGCGATCGGGCCGTCGGCGTAGATCGTGTCCCCGCTGCACAGGAAGAAGTCGGGGTCGAGCCGTCCCATCGCGTCGAAGATGCGGTAGCCGCCGCGGTCCGGGTTGATGCCCCAGCCCTGCCCGGCCAGGTCGCCCGACCACAGGAACCGCACGCCGGAGCGCCGCTTCACCGGCGTCGTACGGAACGTGCCGGTCACCGGCTCGCCGGTGCGGCGCGGGTCGTCCGGGTCGGCGAGGAGCACCCGGTAGTGGATCTGCTCACCGGCCGGCAGGCCGCGCAGCCGGGTCGTCCCGGTGAAGTCGGTGCCGGCGCCGAGCAAGGGGCCGTGCCACCTGCGCGGGTTGCGGAACGACTCGGTGGCGGACGTCTCCACGATCATGCGCGCCGGCCGGTCCGAGCGCACCCACACGAGACCGGAGTGCGCGCTCACGTCTCCGGCCTGCACACCCCAACCGGCCCGCGGCCGCCCCGACAGGGCGAACGCCGGAGCCGCCGCGAGCGAGCCGGGCAGGGCCAGGGCCGCCGACGCGGCCAGGGAACCGCGCAGCACACTGCGGCGGCCGGGCAGGGAGATCGGCGGACGGTGTGACATGAATGAGCCTCCTGGGACGGATTCGGCCAATGCGCAGTGCCACAAGTACTGGTGCGCCGAGGCGCACGCGGAAACGACAAGTGAACAACTGACCGGGGCTGCGGGGAAGCACGCCGCGACGCCCGAGCGGGGCGTGTCGCACGAGTCCGGGAGGGTGTCGCGCGGGCCCGAGCCGGGCGCGCCGCGCGGGGTCTGGTGCGCGGGCCTGGGAGGGGTGTGGTAAGCCGGGCCCGAGAGGGGCGTGTCGCGCCGAGCCCGGTCAGGCGGCCGGGATCACGGGCGGCCGTCCTGTCGGGCCGCCTCCGCCATCAGCCGTACCCCCTCCCGGATCCGCGCCGGTGACAGGTGCGCGTACCCGAGGACCAGCCGTGGCAGGTCGTCCGGCACGCGCCCGTACCGCCCCAGCTCCCGCACCGCGACCCCGGCCGCCGTGACCCGCTCCACGAAGCGGTCGCACGGTCCGTACCGCTCGGGCAGTGTGGCGATCACATGGAGCCCGGCGGCGATCCCGGACACGCGCGTACCGGGCAGGTGCTCGGAGAGGGCGGCCACCAGGGTGTCCCGGCGTTCGCGGTAGGCCCGCTGGCAGCGGCGCAGTTGCCGGTCGTGGTCGCCGCGCTCCACGAACCGGGCGAACAGGGCCTGGTCGAGGGTGGGATGGCCGAGATCCATGGTCCGCTTGCGCTCGACGACCTCCTCGGCCAGGGACGCCGGTACGAGGAGCCAGCCGAGCCGCAGCCCCGGCGCGAGCGACTTGCTGACGGAACCCGTGTACGCGACCCGCTCCGGGTCCAGTCCCTGGAGGGCGCCCACGGGGGCGCGGTCGTAGCGGAAGTCGCCGTCGTAGTCGTCCTCGACGATCAGACCGTCCACCGACCGCGCCCAGTCGAGCAGTTCGGTCCGGCGCCGCGCCGAGTAGGCGATGCCCGAGGGGAACTGGTGGGACGGCGTCGTCACCACCGCCCGCACACCCGACTCGCGCAGCGGCCCCATGGCCAGACCCGCCCCGTCCAGCGGCAGCGGCACGGTGCCGATCCCGGCGGCGGCGTACAGGGACGCGTGCTCCGGGCTGCCCGGGTCCTCGACGCCCAGGGCCTGCTCCCCGCGCGCGTGGAGCACGAGCCCCAGCAGGGTCATCGCCTGGGCGACCCCGGAGACCACCACCAGCCGCTCCGGGTCGGCGACCACGCCCCGGCGCCGGGCGAGCAGTTCGGCGAGCGCGGTGCGCAGCCGGGGCAGTCCGCGCGGGTCCGGGTAGCCGAGCGCGTCGTGGGGGAGTTCCGCGAGCACCCCGCGCTGCGCGGCGGCCCACGCGGCGCGCGGGAACAGCGACAGGTCGGGTGTGCCGGGGACGAAGTCGGCGCGGGCGCCGGGGGAGCGGGGCGCGAGATCACGCGCGCGTGGCGGTCCGCCACGGACCGCGGCCCCCACCCAGGTCCCCGCGCCCCGGCCGCTGCGCAGATACCCCTCCGCCGCCAACTGCTCGTACGCCTCGGTCACCAGCCCGCGCGACACCCCCAGATCGGCGGCGAGGTCCCGGCTCGACGGCAGCCGTGTTCCCCGCGCCAGCCGTCCCGTACGGATCGCCTCCCGCAGCGCGGCCTGCAACGTGCGTCCACGCGCGCGTGCGGGCGCGGAGGCGACCGGCAGCAGCAACTCCCAGGCGGCCGCCCAGGGCGCGGACCTCTCGCCGTCCACGGGCGCGGTGTCCGGCGGTGGATTGGTCCCCGACGGCGAATTGGTCCCCGATGACGTCATGGAAGTGGACCTTAAACCGGTCCGCCCGCGTCCCTAGCGTCACCGTCATGAACGCCACCACGGCTCGCGGAGCCCTGCTCGCCGCCCTCGCCTGCGTCCTCGTCGGCGGCTCCTTCACCGCCAACAGCGTCCTCGGCGACTACCCGTACGCCGGCGGCCAGTTCCTCCGCTACGGGCTCGCCTTCCTGCTGCTGCTCCCGCTGCTCGGCCGGGGCGGCACGGCCCCGCTGCGGCGCCTCACCGCCCGGCAGTGGCTGCGGCTGGCGCTGCTCGCGGCGGTCGGCATGGTCGGCTTCAACCTCGCCGTGCTCGCCGCCGAGCGCACGGCGGAACCGGCCGTGCCCGGCGTGTTCGTGGGCTGCGCCCCCGTCCTCGTGGCCGTCCTGGTCCCCCTGTCGGACGGGCGGCGCCCCCGACGGACCGTCCTGTACGGGGCGTCGCTGGTCGCGGCGGGCGCGTTCACCGTCCAGGGCTGGGGCCGCACGGACGGCGCCGGGATCGCCTTCTCCGTCTGCGCGCTGGCCGGCGAGGTCGGCTTCGCGGTGTTGGCCGTGCCGGTGCTGCGGCCGCTCGGCCCCCGGCTGCTGTCGGCGACCGTGTGCGGTGTCGCCGCGGTCGAGTCGGCCGCCGTGGGGCTGTGCGTCGACGGCGGTGCCTGGCTGCGCAGCCCGGACGGCACGGAAGCCGCCGCACTGGTGTGGCAGGCGGCGGTCGTCACCGTCATCGGGTTCGTGTGCTGGTACATGGGCATGCAGCGCATCGGCGCCGAACGCGCCACCCTCTTCTCCGGCCTCATCCCGGTGGCCGCCGCCTGCACCGCGCCCCTCGTCGGCACCGGCTCCTACGGCGCCGCCCAGGCCGCGGGCAGCGCCCTGGTGGGCGCCGGGGTCGCCCTGGGCTCCGGACTGGCCGCGCGCCGCGGGTCAGCGGCTGCCGTCGAGGATGACGCGGGCCACCAGCGCCGGGTCGTCGTTCATCGGGCAGTGGCCGCAGCCGGGCAGTCGCACCAGCCGGGCGCCGGGGATGATCCGCTTGGCGCGGACGCCCTGCCGCGGGACGAGCAGCCAGTCCCTTGTGCCCCAGGCCACGGTGACCGGCAGCTCCGGGACGTCGTCGGTGAACAGGACGCTGCCGCCCGCCTGGAGGGTCGCGTCGAACCCGGTGGCCCCCGCCAGCGCGAGCGTCTCGGCGACCACGGCCTCGGGTGAACGGCGGCTCGGGCGCGCGTAGATGGTGCTCGTCAGGGCGGCCCGGCCGGCCGCCGAACGCGACAGGCGCCGGACCAGCGGCAGCGGCATCCGCCGGGAGAGGTGCCGCATCGTGAGCAGGATGCCGAAGGCGTAGCGCCGCTCGGCCTCGTTCCAGAACCCGGCGGGCGACAGCGCCGTGACCGACCGTACGAGCTTCTCCCGGCCCAGCTCCAGGGCGAGCAGACCGCCGAGGGAGTTGCCCGCGACATGGGGGCGGTCGAGGTCCAGGGTCTCGCAGAAGGCGCGGAACACGGCGGTCGTCGTGGGCAGGTCGTAGGTGAGACCGTCCGGGAGCCCGGGGGACGCGCCGAATCCGGGCAGGTCCACGCTGATGACCTCGCGCTCGGCCGCCAGCAGGTGCACCACCGGGTCCCAGGCCTGCCGGTGGTGGCCGATGCCGTGCAACAGGAGCAGGGGTTCGCCGGTGCCCTCGCGCGCGTAGGAGACCGTCACGGACCGCGGGCCGAGCGGGGAGGGGACCTGGAAGGAGACCGTGGCGGACATGGTGCAGCTCCTCGTCTGGGAGGGTGGGCGCGCCGTCGTACGGCATTCCTAGACAGCTTGTCAGCAACCGCTACCGACGGGTAGTCCCCGTGGGTAACAAACGCCCTGGACACCGGCCCGCGCGTCGGATGGGATGGGTCGGTGACCACTGACACCGCGACCGACGTCTTCGAAGAGCACCGTCCCGTCCTCATGGGAGTCGCCTACCGCATGCTCGGCAGGGTCGCCGACGCCGAGGACGTGGTCCAGGAGGCCTGGCTGCGCTGGACCGGCGCCGACCGGTCCGACGTACGCGAACCCCGCGGCTACCTGGTCCGCGTGACGACCCGCCTCGCCATCGACCGGCTCCGCCAGGTGCAGTCGCGCAACGAGGCCTACCCCGGCCCGTGGCTGCCCGAGCCGTACGTCACCGACTACGAGGCCACGGTCCCGGACACCGCCGAACGCGCCGTGCTCACCGATACCGTCTCCCTCGCCGTCCTCGTCGTCCTGGAGTCCCTCTCGCCCCTGGAACGCGCCGTGTTCGTGCTCCGGGAGGCCTTCGGCTACCCCTACGCCGAGATCGCCGGCATGCTCGACCGCACCGAGCCCGCCGTGCGCCAACTCGCCGGACGGGCCCGTCGGCACGTCGACGAGCGGCGCCCGCGCTACGAGGTCGACCCGGCCGAACGCCGTGAGCTCACCGAGCGGTTCCTCGCCGCGGCGGCCGGCGGCGACCTCGACGGGCTCATGGCGCTGCTCGCCCCCGACGTCCGTCTCGTCGCCGACAGCGGTGGCCTCGCCAAGGCCCCGGTGCGGATCATCGAGTCCGCCGACAAGGTGGGGCGCTTCCTGCACGGCGTGTCCGGCCAGGGCGTCGAAGACGCCTCGTTCCGCTTCATGGAGATCAACGGCGGCTTCGCGCTGGTCGTCCTCGCCGCAGGCAAGCCCGACGCCGTGTTCCAGCTCGACGTCGCCGACGGACAGATCCAGCGCATTCACATCGTCCGCAACCCGGAGAAGCTGCTCGCCCTGCCGCTCGACCAGTAGCCGGTGGGCCGTCGGGCACCAGCCCGTCAACCGCCGTACGACCCGTCAGGTGATCGGTCGTACGGCGGTTCGGCATGCCCTCATGAAGGCTCCGTGAACGCTGTGCCACGCCCCGCGCGGCGGATGCCCGAGGCTTCGAGGATTGGTCTTGACCAAGGGTGGGGGCGGGCCTATGGTCGCAAGAAAGTGCAACAACCTTTAATAAACAAGGGCGCTAAAAACGCCGCCGGGACACGGCGAAGCAGCGGAGGACAGGGTGGGGACCCAGCAGCTCGAATCGGTGCCGGAACCGAAGTACTGGCACCTGAAGACCGTGCTCAGTGAGGCATTGGACTCCGAGTTCTCGGTGGGCGAGATCCTGCCCAACGAGCGCGACCTGGCGGCCCGCTTCGGCGTCGCCCGGGCCACGCTCCGCCAGGCACTGGAACAGCTCGAACTGGAAGGCCGGCTCCAGCGCCGGCGCGGCGTCGGCACCACGGTGGCCCCGCCGCGCGTGGGCGTCTCCGTCGGCGGCGAGCAGCACGCCTGGCCGGGCACGGCCGGGGACGCCTGGCAGGCCGTGGACTGCGCGGAGGCGGCGCCGCCCACCGCGGTGGCCGAGATCCTGGACACCCTCCACGGCGAGCAGGTCCATGTCGTACGCCGCTCCCGCGTCTCCCACGGCCAGCCCGTGGCCGCCGAGCTGCTCTACATCCCGGCGGCCTCGGTGCCCGCCCTCTCCGCCATAGACGCGCCCTCCGGCGCGGCACGCGCGCGTGCGGTGCTGCGCGAGTTGCAGCGGCTGGAACTGGAGGGGCAGGACCGCTCGGTGGAGCTGGGCTCCGCGCGCGCGGAGGACGCGAAGGAACTGGACCGGCTGCCGGGAGCGCCCGTCCTCGTCGTCACGACCCGTTTCTTCGCCGAGGGACGCGCCGCCGCGGTCTCCCTGGCCACCTACCGTGCCGACACCTGCCGCCTGACCTTCGGCGCCTCGGGCGACGTCGAGATCCACCACGGCCCGGAACGCCGCGCGTCCTGAGCCGCGGGGTTCGGAGTCGCGCGCCTGAGCCGCGCGCGTTCCGAGCCGAGCGTTCCGAGCCGAGCGTTCTGAGGACACCGGCGCGGACGAGCCGTGCCCGCCGTGTCCCGGACACCTCCGGGGCACGGCGTTTCGCCTGAGGACGGAGGGCTCAGCGCCTGGCGGCCGAAAAACCTCGGCGCCGAAAGTGTCGAGGGGGCTCAGCGCCGGGCCGTGCCCGTGCCCTCGACCGCGAAGAGCTGCTCCTCGACATGATCGAGCGCGAGCCGCAGCGCGCCCATGGCGACGGCCGTCTCGCCCAGCCGGGACAGGGCCACCCGGGGCGGGCGCAGGCAGTAGCGGGCGAGTTCGTGCCGCAGGGGGTCGAGGACGTCGTCGATGCCGGTCGCCCAGCCGCCGACGACGACCAGCTCGGGGTCGAGCGCCAGCACCAGCGCGGCCACGTCGTGCACCAGCCGCTGTATGAAGCGCTCCACCGCGGCGCGGGCCCGCTCGTCGCCCTCGCGCGCGTGCCGGAACACCTCGGCGACGGCCTGCTCGTCGAGCGGGTGCAGCGGCTCGCCGGTGGTCGACAGCAGCGCCTCCGGGGTCGCCTCCCGGCCCAGCAGATGCAGCGCGCCGATCTCCCCGGCCGCGCCCCCGTAGCCCCGGTGCAGCCGCCCGCCGATCAGCGAACCCGCGCCGGGGCTCAGCCCGGCCAGCACGAACACCAGGTCGTCGGACTCGGTGGCCGCGCCCTTCCAGTGCTCGGCGACCGCGGCGGCGTTGGCGTCGTTCTCCACCAGGACCGGGCACTTGAAGGAACGGCTCAGCCGCTCGCCCAGGTTCAGCCCCGTCCACTCCGGCAGGGCCGTACCCAGCCGTACGGTGCCGTCCGTCTCGACGATGCCGGGGGTGCCCACACCGACCGCGCGCAGCGAGTCCCGCGCGACACCGGACCTGCGGAGCAGCTCCGCGACGGTCGACCGCAGCCGTTCCAGCCGTTCATCGGCCGGCGCGGTCTCGGCGACGTCCTTGGCCAGCGAGCCCAGCACCCGCCCGTCGAGGTCCGCGAGCAGCGCGGTCACGCCGTGCGAGCCCACCTCCAGCCCGAGCAGGTGTCCCGCCTCCGCCCGGAACCGGTACCGGCGAGCGGGCCGGCCCTGGCGCCTGGCGGCCCCTTCCTCGGCGGCCCGCTCCACCACCAGACCGGCCTCGACCAGCCCTTCGACGACGCCCTCGACCGTGGGCCGGGACAGCCCGGTGACCCGGGTGATCTCGGTGAGCGTGGCGTGATCCGTGGCGCGCAGGGCGTGCAGCACCACCGCCGAGTTGATTCTCCGGAGCAGAGAAGGATCCCCGCCGGTCAGCTGCCCCAACGTCCGTCCTCCCAGCTAGCACGCGTGTCTGCCGGATCGTACTCGCCAAGGGGGACCCCGGCGAGTGTCCACAGCCCCCGACCTGGCCGAGCGCCCCGCCGGGCCACCGCCGCCGCCCCGCGGGCCCGCCGTCGCCGCGCCGCCTGCCCACCGCCGCCTCGTCGGCCGTCGCCATGGGCGCGCTGCGGCTCGCGCTCGATCATGTCGAGGAGCAGCTCTTCGCGGTCGAGGGCACGGGCACGGCCCGGCGCTGAGCCCCCTCGACACTTTCGCCGCCGAGGTGTTTCGGCCGCCAGGCGCCGAGCCCTCCGTCCTCACGCGAAAC
>NZ_LIRK01000630.1 GCF_001419765.1 Streptomyces torulosus | reverse complement strand
CACGATCCTGTGGGGCGGCGCGTCGGGCCTGTCGGGCGGCGCGCGGGTGCCGCAGCCGGGCTGGCTCACCGAGGGCGGCGGCTACGCCACCGGCCTCGCCGCGGCCGACTTCGACGGCGACGGCGACACCGACCTGACGGTCACCAGCCGGCCCACCACCCGTGTCTACGAGGGCCCCTGGAAGCGCACGGGCGCCCCGAAGGTCGAGTACGACCTCGACGAGCTCGGCTCGACGCAGACCGTCATCGCCGGGGATCTGAGCGGCGACGGCGCGGCCGAGCGGCTCTACCCGTTCGGCTTCGACGGCGACGAGGGCGGCGCGGTCCGCTACCTCCGCTGGACCGGCACGGGCTATGAGAGGACCGACCTCGACACCGCCGACGGCGACCAGGGCTCGATCGGCGACATCGACGGCGACGGCTACGGCGACCTGGTCCTCGGCGACATCTCCCGGGGCGCCCACAAGGGCGGCGAGATCAGCGTCTGGTACGGCGGACCGACCGGCCCCGCCCCGGCGCAGACGCCGACCACCGTCCACCAGGACACCGCCGGGGTACCCGGCAAGGGCGAGTCGGACGACTGCTTCGGCTGCGCGGTGGGCGTGGGCGACATCGACGGCGACGGGTACGCGGACGTCGCGGTCGGCGCGCAGAACGAGGACGTCGGCGGCAAGCGGAACACGGGCGCGGTGACCGTGCTGTACGGCTCGGCCGCCGGCCTGACGACGCAGCGTGCGGCGACGTACACGCAGGCCACGGCCGGGGTACCCGGGGCCGCCGAGTCCCAGGACTGGTTCGGCTCGGCCGTCCGCCTGGCCGACGTCGACGGCGACGGCAGGGCCGACCTGGTCGCGACCGCCTACGGCGAGAACGACGCCGCCGGCGCCCTGTGGGTGCTGCGCGGCACGGCCTCGGGGCTCGCCGCGAAGGCCGCGAAGACGGTCTCCGCCCGCCAGGTCGGCCTGCGCGGCCAGTCCAACTTCGGCTGGACCCTCGCCCCGTGACGCCTGCCCTGGCGGCCCCCGCCCACGCGGTGGGCGCGGCCGCCCCGTACGACTTCAACGGCGACGGCCGCCGTGATGGCATCTCCACCGCCGGGACCCCGGCCCTCGGATCGGCCCTGGGCCGCTGACGGGGACCGATCAAGAATTGACCGAACTCCCGTACAACCCTCCGGTATCTCCAAGGGTCTTCTGCTCGCACACCTCGTACGTCCCTCTTCTCACACAGCATCTGTCACGTCACATGCCGCACGGCATACGGAAGTTGGGCCCGCCCCCGGCCGGCGCGGGCCCCGGCTCCCCTCTGGAGTTCCTCTTGCGCACCCGTCCGTTCCTCCTGGCCGCGGGCCTGCTCACGAGCACGCTGGCGCTGGCCGCGCCCACCGCCCACGCGGCGGGTACGGCCGCCCCGTACGACTTCAACGGCGACGGCTACCGCGACCTGGCGATCGGCGCCCCCGAGTCCCAGTGGGTCAACGCCCGCTCCATGGCGGCGATCGCCCAGGGCGCCTCCGGTGTCCCCGGCGCCGCGGAGGCCGGCGACGGCTTCGGCGGCGTCGCCATCGGCGACTTCACCGGCGACGGCTACGGCGACCTGGCCGTGGGCGCCCCCTACGAGTCCTTCGGCGGCGCCGAGGACACCGGCACGGTGACCCTTCTGCGCGGCACCGGTGTCGGCTACCTGCCGACGGGCGCCCGCGCCCTCTCCCAGTCCACCTCCGGTGTCCCCGACGGCGCCGAGTCCGGCGACCGCGTCCTGCTCTCCGACACCACGAAGGACGGCAAGGCCGACCTGAGCGTGGGCGGCACCGGCGAGAACGGCGGCGACGGCGCGATCTGGTGGCTGAAGTCGGCGACGACGTCGGGCGCGAAGTCCTTCGGGCCCGCGAAGTTCGGCATCTCCACCACCGGCACCCCGTCCTTCGGCTCCCCCCTGCGCGGCTGACCGCCCGCGCCCTCACCGACTCCCCCTCACCTTCACTCAAGGAAGACAACCTCATGAAGCGCCCCTTCCGGACCGCCCTGGCCGCGACGACGGTCGCCGCCCTGACCGGCGGCCTCCTCACGATCGTCACGGCCGCCCCGGCGTCCGCCGCCCCCGCGACGTACGCGGACGACTTCGACGGCGACGGCTTCCGCGACTACGCCGTCTACTCGTACGGCCCGGACGAGGCCAACAAGGGCGGCGGTGTCCTCGTCACCTTCGGCACGGCCGACGGCCCCGGCACGAAGACGCAGTTCATCGACCAGTCCAGCGCGGGCGTCCCCGGCACCGACGAGAAGGACGACTTCTTCGGCGAGGTCCGCACGGCCGCCGACTTCAACAAGGACGGCTACGGCGACCTCGCGGTGTCGGCCAACGGCGAGAACGTCGGCTCGTACAAGGACAACGGCACGGTCACCGTCCTGTGGGGCGGCGCGAAGGGCCTGTCCGGCGGCACCACCCTGCCCGGCAAGGGCGCGAAGGGCGCGTCCGGCCTCGCCTCCGACCTCGCCACCGGCGACTTCAACGGCGACGGCAACCAGGACCTGGCCCTCGTCCGCGACCACAAGACGTACGTCTACCGGGGCGCGATCACCAAGTCGGGTGTGAAGGGCTCGGTGACCGTCCTGGACAAGGACACCTCGTCGTTCTACTCCACCGCCGTCATCGCCGGGAGGATCGACAAGGACGGCAAGACCGACCTGGTCGTCATCGGCGACGTCGTCACCGACACGTACATCGCCTCCGACGCCTGGTTCATCAAGGGCGGCAAGACGAAGCTGTACCCCGGCAAGACCCTCCGTCTGGAGTCGGTGAAGGGCAACGGCGGCCAGGCCGAGCGGGGCGGCGACGGCGTGATCGCCGACTTCGACAAGGACGGCTACGGCGACATCGCGATCGGCACCCCGCTGTACGACAGGTACCGAGGCCGCGTGACCCTCTGGTACGGCGGCTCGACGGGCCCCTCCTCCAGGACGGCCCGCTTCACCCAGGCCACGAAGGGCATCAAGGACACCCCCGAGGTCGACGACGCGTTCGGCGCGTCCGTCTCCGCCGGCGACGTGAACGGCGACGGCTACCGCGACCTGGCCGTCGGCGCGTACGGCGAGAAGCTCGGCACCCACGCGTACGCCGGCGCCGTCCACGTCCTCCTCGGCTCCAAGTCCGGCCTCACCGGCACGGGTTCGCAGTGGTTCGCCCGCGACACCCCCGGCGTCCCCGGCGGCCTGGACGACGAGTCCTTCGGCAACACGGTCCGCCTCCGCGACACCGACCGCGACGGCAAGGCCGACCTGTACATCTCCGCGAACTACGGTTCGCTCGTACTGCGGGGTTCGACGAAGGGCATCACGACGACGGACGCGCAGCCGGTCAACGGCGACATCATCCCGGGCATGCTGCAGTAACCCCGGCGCCGCACGGCCGTCGGAACGGGGGCGGAGGCGCACTCGCGAAGGCCCACTCCAGCGCGGATAATTCCCTTATCGGACCAATGAGGGCATAACAAGCATTCGGAAAGCCGGCGATACCTCATGGCTGAACACCCCAACGCAGCGCTCGTCCGCAAGGGCTACGACGCCTTCACGCGCGGTGACATGGACACCCTCCGCGGCCTGATGGCGGCGGACTGTACGCATCACGTCCCCGGCAGCCACCTGCTCTCGGGCGACCACAAGGGCCAGGACTCGATCATCCAGCTGTACCAGCGGCTCTACGAGGAGACCGGTGGAACGTTCAGCGTCGACCTGAGCCATGTGTGCGTGGACGGCCGGGGCCACGCCGTCTCCGTGCACCGCTACACCGCCGAGCGCGGCGACAAGCGCATCGAACAGAACGGCTGCCTGGTCTTCCGCATCGTCGGAGACAAGATCACCGACATCGACGAGTGCCAGGAGGACCTGGACAAGGAAGCGGACTTCTGGTCCTGAGGCAGAGGAGTGGGGCGGGGGTGCTGAAGGGGGCCGCAGGCCCCCTTCAGGGGCGCGGGGAACTGCGCGCCCGACCCCGACCGCCTCGCACCCGCCACACAGCCCCGGCCACCCCACCCCTACGGCGTGTCGACGGCACCCTCGCGGCGAAGGGCCCCGTACGCGATGGCCGACGGAGCTCTGCCTCGGCCTGCCTCTCACCGGCGCGGCCCCCTCACTCGGCGCGGCCCCCCCCTCATTCGGCGCGTGGCTCCCCCCGCCCGGCTGGCGGCAGTCTCCCGGGGGCCCTCACCTGGGTCCATGTGTCCGCCCGGCAGGGCCCAGCAGTCGGTGGACGGCTCGCAGCGACGCTCGATGAGTAGCCCCCGGCTGTGGTTCTCCCCCACCCGGCGCGGCCCCTTTACCCGGCGCTCTGCTTCCTCGCCTTGGCCGCCGCCTTCATCTCCTGCTTGTGGGCCCGGACCTTGGCCAGTGACTCGGGCCCCTTGATGTCGGCGACGGAACGGAAGGAGTCCGGTTCGCCGTACGCCCCCGCCGCCTCCCGCCACCCCTCCGGCTGGACACCGAGCTGCTTGCCGAGGAGCGCGAGGAAGATCTGCGCCTTCTGGCGGCCGAAGCCGGGCAGGGCCTCCAGCCGGGCCAGGAGCTCCCGGCCCGTCCCCGCGTCCTTCCAGACCCCACTCGCGTCACCGTCGTAGTGCTCCACGAGGTACTGGCACAGCTGCTGGATCCGCTTGGCCATGGAGCCGGGGTAGCGGTGGACCGCCGGCTTGGTGGAGAGGATCTCGGCGAACGACTCCGGGGACATCGCGGCGATCTCGTGCGCGTCGAGGTCGTCCGCGCCGAGCCGCCCGGCGATGGTCGAGGGGCCCTTGAACGCCCACTCCATCGGCACCTGCTGGTCCAGCAGCATGCCGACCAGCGCGGCGAGCGGACTGCGCCCGAGGAGTGCGTCGGCCTCGGGATCCTGGGCGAGGTGAAGGGTGACGTCCATGCCCCTGATGATGGCGCGGACACCGACCCGCCGCAGCCCGGCCACCCCCGGGGCGCCGACCCATCGCAGCCGGCCACCCCCAGCGCCTACCCGCCGCAGCCCGGCGTCCCCCTACGGCCGCCAGTACCCCAGCGCCTGTATCCGCTGCTTCGGCAGGCCCAGTTCCTTGCGGAAGTACGTGGTGAGGGAGCGGGTCGTGGCGGTGTCGCAGGCGATCCAGACGTACGGGTCGGGGGTGCCCTCCAGCAGCGCGGGCGCGTCCGATCGCACCCGGGTGACGAGGTGCGCGCCGGCGTCCCGGCGGGGGACCGGGCGGAGGTCGTGGTGGTCGGGGTCGCGGCGGAGCGGGAGGCCGCCCACACCGTCGGATCCGTGCTCGGCCGGGGTCTCGAACCAGATCGTCGTGGGGGTCGAGGGCAGCGCGCCCAGCAGGGAGTTGATGGCAGGGAGCGAGGCCGGGTCGCCGATGGCGAGGATGTGGGAGGGGGCCGGGGCGGGGTCGGTGAAGCCGGTGCCGTGGACGGTCGCCTCGATCGTGTCGCCCGGCTTCGCGGAGCGCGCCCAGTCGCTGGCGCGGCCCTCGTGGAGGGCGAACTCCAGACTGAAGGTCCCGGCGGCCGGGTCGGGGTCGACCAGGGTGTACGCCCGCTGGTGCGGGCGGGCGGCGGCCCCCGTCTCCCCGGTGGGCGCGAACCAGAGCCGTACCCACATCGTGGGGTGGACGCCGGTCGTCGCGAGCATGCCGCCGTCGGTGAGGTGGATCCGCCGGTAGTCGTCGGTGACCTGTTCGGCGCCCGTGACGGTGAAGACGAAGTCCTTCGCGCGCAGCAGTTTGAGGACCGCGCCCTCCCAGCCGTGACCCTGCCCCATGACGCCTGCACCCTTCACGTACGCTTCCCTCACAATTGCTTAGGTGAGGCTAACCTAAACCACAGTTGCACGTCAGGGACAGACATGAGCACCGAGACTTACCGGGACGCCTGGGGCATCCCCCATCTCCGCGCCGCCGACGCCGGTGCGCTCGCCCGCGCCCAGGGCCGGGTCACCGCACATGACCGGGCCTGGCAGTTGGAGGTCGAACGCCACCGCTCCCAGGGCACCTCGGCGGCCTTCCTCGGTGCGGACGCGCTCGGCTGGGACCTGTTCGCGAGACGGGCGAGACTCGACGACACCGCCAGACGCTGCTTCGCCCGGCTGGAGGGACAGGACCCCGCCACCGCCGACTGGGTCCGCGCGTATGTCGACGGGGTCAACGAGGGGCTCGCCGAAGGGGCCCGGCGCGCGCCCGAGTTCGAGCGGGCCGGGCTCGCCCCCGGGCGCTGGGAGGACTGGCACCCGCTCGGGGTGTGGCTGGCCACGCACATCCTGTTCGCCGGGTTCCCCGCGAAGCTCTGGCGCGAGGAGGTCGTCCGCCACCTGGGCACCGACGCGGTGGGCCTGTTCGCCACCGACGGGCCCGGCACCGCCGGGAGCAACGGCTGGCTGGTCGACGGGTCCCGTACGGCCACGGGGCGGGCCGTCATCGCCGGTGACCCGCACCGGTTCATCGAGGAACCCGGGGTCTACCAGCAGATCCGCCTCTCCTGCCCCGAGTTCGACGTGGTGGGGCTCGCCGTCCCGGGCATGCCCGGCATCGCCCACTTCGGCCACACCGGGCACGTGGCCTGGGCGATCACCAACGCCATGGCCGACTACCAGGACCTCTATCGGGAGCGCCTGCGCCGCACCGCGACCGGGGGCGTCGAGGCGCTCGACCCGGACGGGCGGTGGCGCGCCGCGCACCGGCACGTGGAGATCGTCGAGGTCGCCGGCGGGGCCCCCGTCGAGGTGGAGGTCGTCGAGACGGCCCGGGGGCCGGTCGTCATCGGGGGCTGCGAGACGGGGGCCGACGGCGACGCGGGCACGGCCACCGCCTCAGGCAACCACGCCGGCACCTACGCCGACACGGGCACGGCCACCGGCGCCGACACGGGCATCGGCACGGGCACCGCCTCAGCCACCGACGCCGACGCGGGCACGGTCACCGACACCGGCATCGGCACGGGCATCGCCTCCGCGGCCGACGCAGGCGCGGGCACCCCTTCCGGTATCCCCTCCGTCGGTCCCATCAGCCTCCGCTACCCGCCGCGGGTCACCGAGGACCTCGGGATGAGCGCGCTGCTCCCCCTCCTCCGGGCGCGTGAGGTCGTCGATGTGGACCGGGCGCTGGATCTGTGGGCCGAGCCGGTGAACGTCGTGCAGGCCGCGGACACCAGGGGTGGCGTGCTGCACCGGGTGGCGGGGCGGGTGCCGGTCCGGAGCGCGGACAACCGCCGGAGAGTCGTTCCCGCGTGGGAGCCGGGCCATGCCTGGGAGGGCTGGCACGAGACGCCGTACGGCACGTTCGAGGACGGGGTCGCCGTCATGGCGAACCAGCGGGGCCCGGCGACCCCGCTCGGCGTGGAGTTCGCGCCGCCCCACCGGGCCGACCGCATCCGGGAGTTGCTGGCCGAGCGGCCGGTCTGGTCGGCACCGGACATGGCGGCCATCCACATGGACACCCACCTCGCCTCCGCCGGGCCCCTGCTGGACCACTTGGCCGCCCTTCCCGACGGCCCCGACGGACCCCACCGCTCAGACGGCTCGGACGGTCCCGAGGGCTCGGGCGGTTCGGGCGGCCCCGGGGGCCTCACCCCTGCCGCCGCCGACCTGCGCGCGCGGCTGCTGGGCTGGGACCGGCGGATGGCGGGCGACAGCGTCGAGGCCACGGCATACGGGGCGGTGCGCGGCGCGGTCGTACGACGGCTCGCCGCCCAGCCCGCCTTCGCGGCGCTGGCCGCGCCCCTGGCGTACCCGGAAATCTTCCGGCCCTGGCTCTCGCTCACCGTCCGGATCGGGTTCGCGCTCGAACATCTGCTGCGGGCCGAGGAGTTGTACGGGATCGACCGCGCGGGGCTGGTGCGGGAGGCGCTGGAGGAGGTGGCGGGCGGTGCGTTCGGGCCGTGGGGCGACAGCCACCGGCTCGCGCCGTGGCGGGCGCTCGGCCCCGCGGACCCGTCCGCGGCGCACGTGGAGCCGGGGCTCGCGGGTGACCACGACTGCGTGTTGTGCACCTCCGCCGTCCCCGGGATCACCGACCTCAGCGCGCGCGGCCCCGCCGCCCGTTACGTCTGGGACCTGGCCGGGCGTGAGGACAGCCTCTGGGTGGTGCCGTTCGGCGCGTCAGGCGTGACCGGCTCCGCCCACCACCGCGACCAGCTCCCCCTCTGGCTCCGCGGGGAGCTCGCACCGGTCGTGACCGACTGGGACCGGCTCACCAGGGACACCGACCACGGCGAGCACCACAAGAACAGCCAGGACAGCAAGAACAGCAAGAACAGCCAGGACAGCGAGGGGAACGACGATGAGCGTTGACGCGTACGGCGGGCGCGTGGCCGTCCACGAGCAGGTGATCGACGGCTTCGGGACCGTCCGCGTCCTGCCGCTGGACCCGAAGGCCGACGCCGGTGTCGTCCACGGCTGGGTGAGCGAACCCCGGGCCGCGTTCTGGGGCATGAACGGGCTCACCGAGGAGCAGGTCCGGGAGATCTACGCCCACCTCGACACCCTCGACACCCACCACGCCTTCCTCGCGCTGCACGACGGCGAGCCCGTCGGACTGCTCCAGACGTACGAGCCGGACGCCGACCGGGTCGGGGAGTGCTACGACGTCGAGCCCGGCGACATCGGCGTGCACGTCCTGCTGGCGCCCGCCGGGCGGGACGGGGCGCGGCCCGGCTGGTCGGCCTCGATGCTGGCGGCGTTCTCGGCGTTCGTGCTGGTGGGCCTCGACCGGCGGCGGGTGGTCGTCGACCCGGACGTGCGGAACGAGAAGGCGATCGCGCGGTTCCTGCGGCAGGGCTTCGAACGCGGGCCGGTGGTCGTGCTGCCGGAGATCGACCTGCCCGACGTGTATCTGCCGGAGAAGCGGGCGCAACTGGCGTTCCTGCGGCGGGAGACGGTGTCGGGGCCGCCGGTTCGGACGTAGCGTGGGCGGGTGACTCCTGAGGACCTGATCGCGCACTACGCGTTGGAGCCCATCCCCCGGGAGGGCGGGCGCTTCCGCCAGACGTGGGCGGGGCCCGAGCGGGGCGACGGGCGGCCGGAGGGGACCGCGATCGTCGCCCTGCTCACCACCGAACCGGGGGACTACTCGGCGCTGCACCGGCTGCCGACCGACGAGATCTGGCACTTCCACCTCGGCGACCCCCTCCGGCTGCTCCTCCTGCGCCCCGACGGCTCCTCCGACACCGTCGTGCTCGGGCCGGACGTGCTCGGCGGGCAGCACGTGCAGTACGTCGTGCCCGCCGGGACCTGGATGGGCGCGCGGGTGCTGGGCGGCGACGGGGCGTGGACGCTGTTCGGCTGCACGATGGCGCCGGGGTTCACCTTCGAGGGGTACGAGCACGGCGACGCGGGGGAGTTGGCGCGGCGGTACCCCGAGCGGGCCGCGCTCATCGCGGAGCTGGGGAGGGAATGAGGGCGGACGCCCGGGATGAGTGGTGAACACACGCTTCCCTGCGCCCGTACCTACTCGGAGGAATCCGAGCCGGCGACAGTGGATCCGGAGCACGACGTGGGCCGACGCAGTGACAGGGACGAGAGTCGACAGGGCGGAACCGGTGGGAGGGGCGTGAGGGGCCTTCCGTATGTCCGGCGCCTGGTGCTGCTCGGCACCGTGCTGGTCCTGTTCCTCCTCGGCGGGGCGGGGACCGCGTCGGCGCACGCCGCGCTCAAGGGCACCGATCCCGCCGACGGCAGCGTCCTCGACTCCGCGCCGAAGGACGTCACCCTCACCTTCACGGAACCGGTGAGCCTCCTCCAGGACTCCATCCGCGTCATCGACCCCGAGAACCGCGCGGTCGACACGAGCAAGCCGGGGCGGTCCGGCGACCGGTCCGACACGGCCCGCGTCACCCTGCCCGCGGGGCTGGCCGACGGCACGTACACCGTCGCCTGGCGAGTGATCTCCGCCGACAGCCACCCCATCTCCGGAGCGCTCCTCTTCTCCGTCGGCGAACCCTCCGCCACCTCCGCGACCCTCCCCGCCGACCTCACCGAGGACCCCCTCACCGCCTCCTTCTACGACATCACCCGCTACTTCGCGTACGGCGCCCTCGCCCTGCTCATCGGCGTCACCGTCTTCGTGACCGCGGTCCTCGGCCGGGCCAACGACACGCTCCGCAAGCTGCTCCTGTCCGGCTGGCTGGCCCTGACGCTGTCCTCGGTGGTCCTGCTGCTCCTGCGCGGACCGTACGAACGAGGCAGCGGCGTCGGCGCCGTCCTCGACCCGTCCGTCCTCGGCGGCACCGTCGGGACGCGTCCGGGCCTCGCGCTGCTGGCTCGGCTCACGCTGCTCGCGGTGGTCCTCTTCCTCCTCGTCCGGGTCCGCGGTCAGGAGAGCTGGGGCCGGGGCGCGGCCGGTGCCGGGGCGCTGCTCTCGATCGGGCTCGCCGGGACCTGGGCCGCCGCGGAGCACGCCTCCGCGGGCATCCAGGTGCCGGTGGCGATGACCTCCTCCGTGCTCCATCTGATCGCCATGGCCGTCTGGCTGGGCGGCCTGACCGCCCTGCTGACGGTGCTGTACCGGGCCCCGGAGACGCTGTCGGCCGCCGTCGTCACCCGTTTCTCCCGCCTGGCCTTCGCCTCGGTGGTCGTCCTGGTCGTCACCGGTGTCTACCAGTCCTGGCGCGGCCTCGGCTCCTGGTCCGCCTTCACCACCACGGCGTACGGCCAGGTCCTCCTCGCCAAGCTGGCGGCGGTCGCCCTGCTGCTGGCCGCGGCCGGGTTCTCCCGACGGTGGACGGCGCGGCTGGGCGCGGTGGCGGTCGGCGAGAACGACGAGAACGGCGAGAGTGCCCGAACCGGCGGGGCCGTCGTGGCGGAGGCTCGGGTGCCTCAGCCGGTGGGGGCCGTGGCCCGCGTGGACGGCGCGGCGGGGGCCGAGTCGTCCGCGGTTTCCACCGTCGATCCCGATGCCGACTCCGGCTCCGCCGAGGGCACCGACGCTGGTGCTGGCTCCGGCTCGGACTCCGGTAAGGGCACTGGTGCTGGTGCTGGCTCGGACTCCGGTAAGGGCACCGACGCCGGCACCGAC
>NZ_LIRK01000063.1 GCF_001419765.1 Streptomyces torulosus | reverse complement strand
GTGGGGGAGCTTCGCGGGGCCGGGGTCCCGCACCACGTGGTGATGCTCACAGGGGTGTGTGACCCAGTCCCTCCTACCGATGGGTAGCGATCGTTCATGATGAGCCCATGCTCAGGTTCATGCCCGTAGGCGACTCCATGACGATCGGGAGCGCGGGCGAACACACGTGGCGCTACCGGCTCTGGCAGCACCTGTGCGCGTCGCACGACGGCCCCTTCCGGATCGTCGGCCCGCGCGAGTCGCTCTACGACAAGGCGACCGACGCCCCCACGTCGTACGAGTACGCCGACGGCGACCCCCGCTTCCCCCGCGCCCACCTGGCCGGCTGGGGCGAGGGCTGGCTGCACATGGCCCCGCTGATCGCCGACGCGGTCCGCGCCCACCGCGCGAACGTCCTCCTGGTCTCCCTCGGCCTCATCGACCTGGGCTTCTACACGGACGCCGAGCAGACCATCGAGAACACCCGCCGCTTCGTCGCCGCCGCGCGGGAGGCTGACCCGCGCGTCCGCATGGTGCTCCTGCCGGTCATCCCGAACGTCCGCGCCGAGGGCGACGCCGCCTTCGCCGCCCAGGTGGCCCGCTTCAACGAGCTCCTCGCCAAGACGGCCGCCGACCTCGACGAGCCCCGCTCCGAGCTGCTCCTGGCGTCCCCGCCCCCGGCCTACGACATCCACCTGGACACCTACGACGGCACCCACCCCAACGCCTCCGGCGAACACCGCATCGCGGCGGCCTTCGCGAACGCGATGCACGAGGCGTGGGACCTGGGCGGCCCGTACGAGCTGCCGTAGGCCCGGCTACGCAACCGAGCCCCGCGGCGCCGCACGTGTCCTGGTCACCGTGCGTATCGTTGTACTGCGCGGCTGTTCGCTACCCGTCGGCAGCCGGGGAGGAGCGCCACGATGACCGTCCTTGAAGACAGGATCGAGATGGCCGAGGGAAGCCGCGAGCTGACTCTGGACGTCATGTTCGACTGCCTGGAGAAGATGCCCATCCCCGAGGGAACGAAGGTCGAGATCGTCGGGGGAAACATCTTCATGTCGCCGCAGCGCCAGACTCACTTCGAGATCACTTTCAATATCCTGCAGCAGTTGTACGGCACCTACACCCGCAAGCGGCTGGCCTCGGACGTCCGCATCGACTTCCCCGGAAACCTGAACGGCTTCGCCTGCGACGTCGCGGCCCTGGCCGCCCGGTCGGTGACGGACGCCAAGGGCCGCTGGCGCTACCAGGACATCGAATTCGTGGCGGAGGTCATCTCCCAGGGCACCGCGGCCAACGACTACGGCCCGAAGAAGCTCGCCTACGCCGTCGCCGGGGTCCCCGTCTACCTCATCGCCGACCCGTACCAGGGCAGGTGCCACGTCTACACCCAGCCGAAGGACGGCGACTACGCCACGGTGACGAAGATCCCGTTCGGGGACGACGTGGACCTCACCCGCACCGTCGTCGGCCTCACCCTCAAGACCGACGAGTTCCCCCGCGACTGAGCCGCGGCCCGGCCTCGCCAAGGGGCCGCCAAGGTGTGGCCAAGACCCGTTCACGGGCCGGGCGCGGGCTTGCCCGGGGCGTCGCCGCTCGCTTGGATGGCGCGGTCGGCGTGAGCAAGGGCTGCGTCGCGTACGGCGGCGAGGGGTGGGCCCGAGGTGGTGGCGGGGGCGGCCGGGCAGCGGCTGGGCCGGGAGTTCCGGTGGCTGTGGACGGCGTACGCGGTCAGCACCTGCGGTACGCGGCTCGCGTTCGACGCGCTCCCCCTGATCGCGGTCCTGGTCCTGGACGTCGGCCCGGCGGAGGTCTCGGCGCTGGCGGCCACCGGTCTGGCCGTGGGCGCGGCGGTGGCGGTGCCGCTCGGCCCCTGGGTGGAGTTCCGCCGCAAGCGCCCGGTGATGATCGGGACGGATCTGCTCCGCGCCGGCGCTCTCCTGACCGTCCCCGCGGCCTACGCCCTCGACCTGCTGTCCTTCCCGCAGCTGCTGCTGGTCTCGGTCGTCGTCGCCGCGGCCGACATCACCTTCGGCGCGGCGAGCGGCGCGTTCCTGAAGTCCCTGGTCCCCCCGGAACACCTCCTCGCCGCGAACGGCCGCTTCGAGGCCACCAACTGGACGGCGACCATGCTCGGCCCGCCGCTGGGCGGCGCCGCGATCGGCCTCCTCGGCCCGGTGGTCACCCTCGTGACCGACGCGGTCAGCTATCTCCTCTCCGCGACGGCCCTCCGGGCGATCGGCGACACCGAGCGCCCTGTCGAGCGCCCATCGAAGCGCCCCGCGCACCCCGGGGAAGCCACCGCCGACGGAACACCTCCCGAGCCGGCCGCGCCCCGCCTCCGCGCCCGTGACCTGCTCGACGGCTGGCGCTACATCCTCACCAGCCCGGCGCTGCGCCCCCTGTTCCTCAACACGATCCTGGTCAACGGCCTGATCATGGCGACCGCCCCGCTGCTGCTGGTCCTGATGGTCGGCGAGCTGGGCTTCACGCCCTGGCAGTACGGTCTGGCCTTCGCCCTGCCCTGCGTGGGCGGGCTGATCGGTTCCCGGCTCGCCCGGCGGCTGGTCGCCCGCCACGGGCAGCACCGGGTGCTGCTGGCGACGGGCACGCTGCGGGCGTGCTGGCCGGTGGGGCTGGCGTTCATCCACCCCGGCGCCACCGGGCTCGTCCTGGTGATGGCCGTGGAGCTGGGCCTGATCACCTGCATGGGCGTCTTCAACCCGGTGATGGCCACGTACCGCCTCGACGAGACCCCGCCGGACCGGGTCGCCCGCACCCTGTCCGCCTGGTCGGTGACCAGCAAGCTGACGATCGCCGCGCTGACCGCCCTGTGGGGCCTGCTGGCCGCCGTCACCGACCCCCGCACGGCCCTCGCCGCGGCCGGCGCCCTGATGCTCGCCACCCCGCTGCTCCTCCCCCGCCACCGGCCCGCGCGGCCCTCCCCGAAGGACGACACGGCCGAGCTGAAGGGCTGACCGGCCGCTCGCGGGGCCCTTGCCTAGAGCGCACTCCACGGCCTTGGCTGGGGGACCATGGAGTACACACAGCTCGGACGCACGGGGCTCAAGGTCAGCCGGCTGGTGCTCGGCACCATGAACTTCGGGCCGCAGACCGACGAGGCGGACAGTCACGCGATCATGGACGCGGCGCTGGACGCGGGGATCAACTTCTTCGACACGGCGAACGTGTACGGCTGGGGCGAGAACAAGGGCCGTACGGAAAAGATCATCGGCGACTGGTTCGCGCAGGGCGGCGACCGCCGCGACAAGGTCGTCCTCGCCACCAAGGTGTACGGCAACATGGCGGCGGACGGCGACGCCTGGCCCAACCACGACAAGCTGTCCGCGCTGAACATCCGGCGGGCGGTCGACGCCAGCCTGAAGCGGCTGCGGACCGACTACATCGACGTCTACCAGTTCCACCACGTCGACCGTGCCACCCCCTTCGAGGAGATCTGGCAGGCCGTCGACGTCCTGGTCCAGCAGGGCAAGATCCTTTACGCCGGCTCCTCCAACTTCCCCGGCTACAAGATCGCCCAGGCCAACGAGATCGCCGCCCGGCGCTCGGGCACCATCGGCCTCGTCAGCGAGCAGTGCCTCTACAACCTCGCCGAGCGCCGCGCCGAGATGGAGGTCATCCCCGCCGCCCAGGAGTACGGGCTCGGGGTGATCCCGTGGTCGCCGCTGCACGGCGGGCTGCTCGGTGGTGTCCTCAAGAAGGAGGCCGAGGGCGGCCGGCGCGCCTCGGGCCGCGCCGCGGACACCCTCGCCGACCCGGCCGCGCGCGGCCGGATCCAGGCGTACGAGGACCTCCTCGACAAGCACGGCGTAGAGCCGGGCGAGGCGGCCCTGGCCTGGCTGCTGACCCGTCCCGGTGTCACCGGCCCGATCGTGGGACCGCGCACCGCCGCACAGCTGGAGTCCGCGATCCGGGCGGCCGAGCTGGAGCTGAGCGAGGAGCTGCTCGCCTCCCTGGACGAGATCTTCCCGGGCCCGGGCCCGTCCCCGGAGGCGTTCGCCTGGTAACACCGGGCTCCGCCCCGAAAGCGAGCGGGGAACCGCCCCGAGGCGGTGCGGGGAGCCGCAACGACCGGCCCGCACGGGCCCCGGGTCACTCCGACCCGCCGGGCCCGGGCGGGCACCGGTACCGGTCACGGGTTCCCGGGTCACTCCGACCCGCGGGCCCGCGCGGGTCACCGGCCACCGGCCACGGGGTCCGCTCCGACCCACCAGGCCCACGGGGGTCACCGGCCACGCGTCACGGGCCCCGGGTCACTCCGGCGGTCGGCGGTTCCCCGGCGGTCGTCCGGCCACCACGGCGGTCACTTGCCCAGCGCCGCCGCGAGGGCGACCACCGCGAACATCAGCGCGAGCACACCGGCCATGATCCGGTTACGGGTCTTCGGGTCCACACCATCGAGCCTAACCGCCCGGCCCCGGTGTCCTGCGGGGCGCCCCTCGGTCAGTGACCCAGCTCCCACCGCTCCACGGCCTCGTACCGGGGCTGCTCCCCCGGCACCCCCGACGTCGGCAGATGGCTCCGCACCAGCGCCAGGTCGGCGACGGTCCAGGTGCGCCCGACGAACGCCGCCAGCGTCTCGACGTACGGCCGCACCTCGAACGCCTCCCGGCTGCGGGCCACCGTCAGATGCGGTGTGTAGCGGCGGTGCTGCCCCATGTCGACGCCGGCCTTGCGACCGGCCGCCTCCGCCCGGTCGGCCAGCAGCCGCAGGGTCCGCGTATCGCCCTCGGCGCCCGCCCACAGCGCCCGCCCGTGACCGAACTGTCCGCCGCCCGCCACGGCCAGCGGGAACGGCTCGCTCCGGTGCGCGGCCCGCGCGAGCCGTTCCGTCAGCTCCGGCACGAGCGACGGGTCGACCTCGCCGTAGAAGGCGAGCGTGAAGTGCCAGCCGGGCGGCTCGGTCCAGCGCAGCCGGTCGGCGCCGGCCAGCCCCTTCAACCGGGCCACGGCCAGACCGAGTTCGTCCACCACATCGTCCGGCGGCAGCACCGCCGCGAACAGTCTCATGGCACTCATGCCCGTCACCCTTCCAGGGAAAGGATCACCTGGCGAGCGCTCCCTCTGCCCTATGTCCTGACCAGCTCCTTCTCCGTCGCCGGCCGCTTCGGCACGAACCGCAGCCTCGGCTGCCGGCCCTGCCAGCCCACCGACAGCCGCATCCCGCCGGACCTGATGAGCACCAGGCCCACCGTGACGGCGGCGACCGTGGAGACGACACCGCCGGCGACGAAGCCGATCCGGGGACCGTACGCGTCGGTGACCCAGCCGGCGATCGGCGCGCCCAGCGGTGTCCCGCCGAGGAAGACCATCATGTAGAGGGCCATGACCCGGCCGCGCATGACGGGGTCGGTGGCCATCTGGATGGCCGTGTTGGTGGTGACGTTCACCGTGAGGCCGAACATCCCCAGCGGGACCATGAACAGCGCGAAGATCCAGTACGTCGGTGCCAGCGCGGCCACGATCTCCAGCAGCCCGAAGGCGAGGGCGCCCGCGATCAGCACCCGCAACCGGGCCGTGCCGCGCCGGGCCGCGAGGAGGGCGCCCGCGACGGAGCCGACCGCCATGAGGGTGTTGAAGAGGCTGTACGAGCCGGCGCCGGTGTGGAACACGTCGTCCGCGTACGCCGACAGCCAGACCGGGAAGTTGAAGCCGAAGGTCCCGATGAAGCCGACCAGCACGATCGGCCACAGCAGTTCCGGGCGCCCGGCGACATGGCGCAGGCCCTCACGCAGCTGGCCCTTCTTGCGGGGCGCGCGGCGGGTGGGGTGCAGTTCACGGGTCCGCATCAGCAGCAGACCGGTGATGGGGGCGATGAAGGAGAGGCCGTTGTAGAGGAACGCCCAGCCGGTGCCGACGGTGGTGATCAGGACGCCCGCGACGGCGGGGCCGACCAGCCGGGCCGACTGGAAGTTCGCGGAGTTGAGGCTGACCGCGTTCTGCAGCTGGTCGGGGCCGACCATCTCGGACACGAACGACTGCCGGGCCGGGTTGTCGACGACGGTCGCCATACCGACGGCGAAGGCGGCCACGTACACGTGCCACACCTGGACCTGGTGGGAGAGGGTCAGCGCGGCGAGCGCGAGCCCCGTCACGGCCATCGCCGTCTGGGTCAGGAACAGCAGCCGCCGCTTCGGGAACCGGTCGACCAGTACGCCGCCGTACAGCCCGAACAGCAGCATCGGCAGGAACTGCAGGGCCATCGTCACCCCGACCGCGGTCGACGACCCGGTCAGGCTCAGCACCAGCCAGTCCTGCGCGATCCGCTGCATCCACGTGCCGATGTTCGACACCACCTGCCCGACGAAGAACAGCCGGTAGTTCCGCACCCGCAGGGACCGGAACATGGACACGCGCTCACGGGGGGCGGGGGGTTCGGGGG
>NZ_LIRK01000629.1 GCF_001419765.1 Streptomyces torulosus | reverse complement strand
CTCCGCCGCGTGGGCGCGACCGGCGGCGACGAGCCCTCAGTTGTCGAGCGGCCTCGCAGTCGGCCGGCGGTTGTCCGGCGGCGTCGGAGCCCGCCCGCAGCTGTCGAGCGGCCTCGGGGCCGGAGGTTTCAGCGGAGCGTCAACGTGTCGAAGACCTCGTCGCGCGTGGTGGCGAGCGCGCTCTCCAACGCCCCGCGCAGCACGGGGCGTTCGAGCACGTCACCGAGGACGAGCCGGGGCCGGGACGCGGCGAGTTCTCCCAGCTCGGCCTGGACGAGGGCCCGCAACGGCTCCCCGCCCGAGGTGAGCGCCGAGCCGCTCAGCACGATCAGCTCGGGATCGAGGACGGACACCAGCGAGGCCAGCCCGGTCGCGACGCTCGTGGCGTACGTGGCCAGGAGCCGCCGGTGCGGACCGGAGTTCACATCGGCGGCCCGCCCCACGAGGTCCGCCGCGACCTCGGCGTACGGCCCGTCCGGCACCGGGGTGATGCCCAGCTCCCGGGCGAGCCGGGGGATGACCTGAGCACCGGCGAGCTCCTGGAAGCCCCCGCTGTTCGCCTTGGTGACATGGCGGACCAGCGGCACACCGGGGACGGGCAGGAAGCCGACCTCCCCGGCGCCCCCGGTGAAGCCCCGGTGCAGCCGCCCGCCGAGGACGACCGCGGCGCCGATGCCGCCCTCGTTCCACAGCAGGACGAAGTCGTCGTGGCCCTTGGCCGCGCCCAGCCGCTGTTCGGCGAGGGCGACGAGGTTCACGTCGTTCTCGTACTCGACCGGCATCGGCAGCGCGGCGGCGATGTCGTCGAGCAGCGCGGGGGAGTGCCAGCCGGGCAGGTGCGAGGCGTAGCGCAGCCGGCCCGTGGTGGGGTCGAACGCGCCGGGGGTGCCGATGACCAGCCGGCGGACGTCGGACCGTACGAGCCCGGCGGCCTTGACCGCCCCGTCGAGCGCGGCGGTGACCTGGCGGGCGACGGGCTCGGCGGGGCGCCGTCCGGGGGTGGGGACGGCGTGCTCGCCGACCGTGCGGCCGGTGATGTCGGCGACGGCGGCGAGAACGCGCTCGGGGGTGACGTCGAGGCCGGCGGCGTACGCGGCGGTCGGGTTGACCGCGTACAGCTGGGCGTTGGGTCCGGGCCGGCCCGCGCCGGAGCCGCTGTCGCCGGGACCGTCGGTGTCGGTGCCGGTGGCGATGACGAGCCCGGCGGCCTCCAGCCGGGCGAGGAGCTGCGAGGCGGTCGGCTTCGACAGCCCCGTGAGCTTCCCTATCCGGGTCCGCGACAGCGGCCCGTGCTCCAGCAGCAGGTCGAGCGCGGCGCGGTCGTTCATGGCGCGCAGTACGCGAGGGGTTCCAGCCATGGGGAGCGTCACCGCCGAACTATTAGGAAGGTTTCCTATCGGATGTCAGGAAGATAGGACTAGACCAGGGGTGAGTCAATACGGGTCGGACGAAAAAAGCCCCCGGGCAACGGAGTCGTTACCTGGGGGCGGTGCCCGCGACGCGGGAGGGGTGTTAACTGACGTCGACGGAGTCGCCGGCGGACGTCTTGGCGGCGGTCGTCGACGTACCCGCGAACGTGTAGCGGTACGAGCCGTCCTGGGTGGCCTTCACGGTGGTGGACAGGGCGCCGCCGGTGCCGGAGGTCACCGTCTTCACGTCCGTGTAGGACGTGGTGCCGGCCGCCTTGAACTGGAGCGTCACCTTCTGGTCCCGGTAGCCGGTGTAGCCGCGGGTCTCCCAGTTCGCTCGGGTCAGCGCGCCCTTGACGGTCAGGGTCCTGCCCTTGACGACCGGTTCCGGGGTGGCGTTCACGGTGAGCTTCGCGGCGCGCTGGAGCTTGGCGGTGCCGAGGTCGCCCCAGATGTCGACGCCGTTCTCGAAGCTGATGTGGTCGTCGGAGTCGTCCTCGTCGACGGACGTGTGGCCGTAGACGGCGGCGGCCTTCCAGGTGGTGGCGTCCTCGGCGCCCATCAGGTTCTCGCGCGGGTCGACGGTGATCTTCGTCGCGCAGGACTGCGTCACCGTGGTGTCGGTGGTGGCCGTGGTGGTGCAGACGGGCTGCTTCGCGGAGCCTTCCAGTCCGTTGGCGGGGCTGGCGAGCCGGCCCCGGTACAGGGCGATGGCCAGGACGTTGTTCTCGTGATCGATGACGAGGTCCGCCGGGCGGGTGAAGCTGTACGTGACCGGGACGGTCACCGCGTCCTTGACGCCGACCACGATGGGCTTGCCGTTGTTCACCGTGACGGCGCCGAAGCTCAGGTGCGGCGAGTCGGCCAGCGCGGAGGGCGCGGCGAGGCCGGTGAGAGCCAGGGCGCCGGAGACGACGGCACCTATGGCGAGCTTTCGCATGAATTCCCCACATTCGAAACGGACCCCCGGGCGTTGCGCTCCAGAACAAGGGCCCGCTGTTGGGGTGACACTAAACGATCACCGATGTGCGGGGAATGCGGGGCGGCTGTGAAAGCGGCGACAAAACGCCTGGTCAGATGGGCGTGAGTGTTCCGGATGAGGCGTCCGGCGGCCATGTGCCGGACGCCCCTCGGCCGCCTGTCCGGCGGGGGCGTCCGGCGGGGGCATCCGGCGATGCGAAGGCCCGGACCGTCAGGCGGAGATGCCGTCGATCCGGGCCAGAGCGTCGTCCGCGCCGTACGGCTGGAGGTAGGGCAGCCAGCGCGGGTCCCTATGGCCGGTCCCGATGATGCGCCAGGCCAGACCGGTGGGCGGAGCGGGTTTGTGGCGGAGTCGCCAGCCGATCTCGACGAGATGACGGTCGGCCTTGACGTGATTGCAACGACGGCACGACGCGACGACGTTGTCCCAGACGTGCTTGCCCCCGCGGCTGCGCGGGATGACGTGGTCGACGCTGGTTGCGACGCCACCGCAGTACATGCACCGGCCCCCGTCACGCGCGAACAGCGCCCGACGGGTCAGAGGAACGGGCCCCCGATAGGGAACCCGGACGAATCGCTTGAGCCGGACCACGCTGGGTGCGGGGACTGTGACGGTCGCGCTGTGCATGAAGGCGCCGGATTCCTCCAAGGAGACGGCCTTGTTCTCCAGGACGAGGACGAGCGCGCGGCGGAGCGGTACGACGCCGAGCGGCTCGTACGACGCGTTGAGGACCAGGACATGCGGCACGGATGCCTCCTTGTACGCCGGCGGCGCGTGGCTCGCGCCGTGGACGATCCGTAGTCAGTCTCCCCTCAGGCCTGGTGGAAGCGCCACCATGTCCCGGTAACGGGCTGGGAGTGTTTTCGACCACACCTTGATTCATCCCCCGCTGCGTGCGCCCTTCACTCCCTGGTGAGCGCCCTGTCTCCCTCGAACATCGCTACGGCCTCCACACAATGCCCCGTTAGTGTGGTGGGTCTGCCCCTCCGGTGACCTTTCCGTGACCTGATCGATCTTGACCGCCGTACCGGGGGGCGGATAACGCACCTGGAGGTACCCGCCGTGTCGCCCGTTTCGTCCCTGCCCCTCCTACTGGCCGCCGCGTCGCCGTCGCCGTCTCCCTCGGAGACGCCGACGACGCCCGCGGTGCCCACCCTGGAGGACGCTCAGGAGAGCGCGACCAACGCCGCCAGCTGGGTGGAGGAGAACTGGTCCACATGGCTGGCCATCGGTCTGCGCGTGCTGCTGATCGTGGTGATCGCGGCGGTGCTCAGAGTGATGGTCCGACGGGCGATCACCAAGCTCATCGACCGGATGAACCGCTCCGTGCCGGCCACCGAGGGCTCCACCCTCGGCGGGCTGCTGGTCAACGTCGAGCGCCGTCGCCAGCGCTCCCAGGCCATCGGCTCGGTGCTGCGTTCCGTGGCGTCCTTCCTGATCCTGGGCACGGCCGCCCTGATGGTCCTCGCCACGTTCGAGATCAACCTCGCCCCGCTGCTGGCCTCCGCCGGTGTCGCGGGCGTCGCGATCGGTTTCGGCGCCCGGAACCTGGTCACGGACTTCCTCTCCGGCGTCTTCATGATCCTGGAGGACCAGTACGGCGTCGGTGACACCGTCGACGCGGGCGTCGCCTCCGGCGAGGTCATCGAGGTCGGCCTGCGCGTCACCAAGCTCCGCGGCGACCAGGGCGAGATCTGGTACGTCCGCAACGGCGAGGTCAAGCGCATCGGCAACCTCTCCCAGGGCTGGGCCACCGCCGGTGTCGACGTCACCGTCCGTGCCGACGAGGACCTCGACAAGGTGCGCCGCACGCTCGCGGAGGTCGGCGAGACGATGGGCAAGGAGGAGCCCTGGAACGAGCTGCTGTGGGGCCCGGTCGAGGTCCTCGGCCTGGACGACGTGCTCCTGGAGTCGATGGTCGTCCGCGTCTGCGCCAAGACCATGCCCGGCAAGGCCCTCACCATCGAGCGTGAGCTGCGCTGGCGCATCAAGAAGGCCTTCGACGCCGCCGACATCCGCATCGTCGGGGGCATACCCGCGCAGCCCGACGGCCCGGCCGACGATCCCGCAGCCGCCGTCTCGCCCCCGTCGGTGTACGCCAACTCGACCTCCCCGCAGTCGGAGCGGGCCACGCCGATCACCCCGTCGGGCGTGCCGACGAAGTAGGGCGCGCGGCGCGCCCGCCCGTGTACGACAGTGGGGGCGCCCGGAGAGATCCGGGCGCCCCCACTGCTTTCCCGCGCTCCGGGAGGACCCCCGTACACCCCAGAGCGCGGGCGAGCGGCCGGGCCGTGTCCGCCGCGGCCCCCCTCCGCTACGCGTACCGCAGCTCGCCCGGCCGCACCGTCCGGCGCAGCAGGGGCAGGGACGTGGCCGCCGCCAGCAGACAGGCGCCGAACGCCACGACGGGGACCAGCAGGGCGCCGAACGGCAGGACCGAAGTCCCGGCCATGGCCATGGCGTAGGCGAAGGCGATGCCCGTGCCGCCGGCCCCGGCCAGCAGCAGCGACGGCACCAGGGGCAGGGCCGTCTCCAGAATCAGCGCGCGCCCCAGCACCTCGTACGGCACCCCGGCGGCGACCTGGGCGGCGAGGCCCCGGCGGCGTGTGGCGAGCGACTCGGCGGTGCCGACGGCCAGCGCGGCGAAGGTGATGGCGAAGCCGACGACGATCGCGGTGGCGGTCAGGTTCAGACCGGCGGTGTAGAAGTCGGCGCGATCGGTCAGGTAGTCGTACTTCGCGATATCCGCGAGCAGCGTGGCCCGTACCCCGATGAACCCGCTGCCGACGACGGTCCCCATGAGGACGGCCGCGTGGGTGCGGGCCGCCGCCCAGGGGTCCTGGCGGAGCCGCTCGGCGGCGATCAGGACCGCCGGGTTCCCCGCGCGGCCGGCGAGCACCTTGCCGGTGAGCTTCGCGACCGCGCCCGACAGCAGGACCGCGCCCGCGCCCACCACCAGCAGCACGGCGAACAACGTCAGCGGTGCCGCCTTGAAGGTGTTGTCCGGCATGTCCATGTAGGTGGAGGCGACGGCGACCAGCGCCACGAGCACCAGAAGTGCCATCGCCCCCAGGAGCACCCACTGCGGACCCCGGCCCGTCCTGGGCCCCACCCGCCGGACCCAGCCCAGTGGCGAGGCCACCACACGGCGCAGCGCCAGCACGCTCACCAGCGCGCCCAGGGCGGGCACCCCCAGCGACACCAGGGCGATCCCCGCCCAGGCCAGGGCGGAAGGGCTTCGCCACTCGCGCAGCAGCGACAGCACGAAGAAGACGGTGACGACCAGTGAGCCGATCAGACAGGCGATCCCGGTCTCCAGCGCCGCGATCCGGCGCACCTGCCCCACCGACGCCCCGGCCAGCCGCAGCCCGGCCAGCCGTCGGTCCCGGTGCACGGCGCCCACCCGGGCACACTGGCCGAGGAACCCGAGCACCGGGACCAGCAGGAGCAGCAGGGTCAGGATCACCCCGGAACGCTGGCCGGGATTGTTCAGCAGCCCGTCGGCCACCGGAACCTGATAGCGCCCCTGGAGGGAGGCCAGCACGGCCGCCGCCAACCCGAGACCCGTCGCCAGCGCGGCGCCCAGGGCGGTGAGCGTGACCCGCCACCACTCCCGGCGGTCCGAGCCCTGTGTCAGCAGGAAGGCGAGGCGGAGATCGTTCGCGAGGGTGCTCAACGCGACACCCCCAGCGGCGCCTCGGCCTCGGAGACCACGACGCCGTCCTCCAGCGTGACCTCGCGGTCCGCGTACGCCGCGGTCTGCGCGTCGTGCGTGATCAGCAGCACCGACGTACCGGACTCCCGGGCCGTGTGCACCAGCGCCGCCATCACCTGCTCGCTCGCCAGCGAGTCCAGCGCCCCGGTCGGCTCGTCCGCGAACACCACCCTCGGCCCCGTCACCAGGGCCCGCGCCAACGACACCCGCTGGGCCTGGCCGCCGCTCAGCTCGCCCGGCCGCTGCTCCTCCTGGCCGCGGACACCGAACCGCTCCAGCCACTCACCGGCCCGTGCCCGCGCCTCGCCGCGGCCGGTGCCGGCCAGCAGCAGCGGCAGCGCCACGTTGTCGACGGCGGTCAGCTCCGGGATCAGCTGCCCGAACTGGAAGACGACCCCGAAGTCGGTCCGGCGCAGCGCGCTGAGCCGCTTCTCGGGCAGCTGGTCCAGCCGCTCGCCGGCGTACGTCACCGATCCCTCGTCCGGCCGCGCTATGCCGGCCAGGCAGTGCAGCAACGTGGACTTTCCGCTGCCGCTGGCCCCGGTGACGGCGAGGATCTCGCCCTCGCGCAGCTCCAGCGAGGCGCCCCGCAGCGCCCGCGTCCTGCCGTGCGCCTTGACGAGGCCGCGGGCGGCGAGGAGCGGCACGGGGCCCGGGTGGTTCTCGCTCATGCTGGGTCGACCTCCGCGGTCAGATTGGTCAGCCGGGCCGCCGTGGTGTTCATCCAGCGGAGGTCGGCGTCGAGGTGGTTGAGGGCGTAGTCCGCCGAGAGCACGGTCGAGAGGTCTGCCCCCGGCGCGGTCTTCACGGCCGTCAGCTCCCGCATCCGCTCCATGTGGGCGGCGCGCTGCGCCCGGAGGTAGGCGGCCGGGTCGCCGTCGGCGAGGATCGACACGACGAGCTTGGCGAAGATCTCGTTCGTCACGAACGGCGCGGGCGGCGCGATCCCACCGGCCCACTCGGCCAGCTCGCGCGCCCCCTCGTCCGTCGAGCGGTACACGGTCCGCTCCGGGCCGCTGTCCGCCTCGGTGGCGTCGACCTCGGCGAGTCCGTCGCGGACCAGCCGCTGGAGGGTCGTGTAGACCTGGCCGTAGGCCAGCGGGCGGGCCTGCGGGAAGCGTTCGTCGTGCCGTCGCTTGAGGTCGTAGCCATGGCTCGGCCCCCTGGCGAGCAGCCCCAACAGGATGTGACGGGTGCTCATGGAGATCAGTATGCACTGAGTACATGTACTGAGTGAATAGCGGCCCCGGTTCTTGCCTCCGTCAGCCCGTCCGGCGTGAGCCGGGCCACGATCTCCGCCCCGCCACGTCTGCGGCGGCGTCCACGGGGTAGGGCTGGAGTACCCCGGACCCGCACATCCACCGTCGTACGACGACAAGGAGGCCCCCGTGGCCGCACCGGTACACCTTCCGACCCAGGCCGTCCGCTCCAAACGCGTCCTCGAGCCCCACCGGCTCGTCGAACCCCATGTCTGCGTATTCACCGCGGAGGGTCCCTGCGCCGAGGCGCCGCTCACCAGCGAGCCCCCGCTCCCGGACGCCGAGCCCCTCACCAGCGAGCCGCCCCTCGCGGACGCCGCACCCCTCACCAGCGAACCCACGTCCAACGGCGCCGCATCGGGGGTCTAGATGCCACCACGCCCGGCCGACCCGGGAGAACCACCACCGTCCGGCGCCCCCGCGGAGCCGTCGGACACGACCCCGCTGGCGCGGCTCGCCGCGTCGTACGGGGTCGCCACCTCCTACCGCCCGTCCCCGGACCGTACGGTC
>NZ_LIRK01000628.1:6814-7219 GCF_001419765.1 Streptomyces torulosus | reverse complement strand
CGCGCATAGGGTTGACGGGTCGGGCGGGGTCCGGGGAGGTGGGGGCGATAGGGGTTGGCGGGCGGGCCGCGGCGGAGCAGCCTTGCTGCCGGGTGCCGGTCCCGCAGCCCGGGGCGCGGCCTCTTCGCCCACCGAACGGAAGGTTTCCGCCCGATGCGGGTGCTCTTCGCGACCCACTCAGAGAAGACCCACTTCCACAGCTTGATCCCGCTCGCCTGGGCCCTGCGGTCGGCGGGGCACGACGTCTACGTGGCGTCGCAGCCCGCGCTGACCGAGGAGATCACCCGGGCCGGGCTCACCGCCGTACCGGTGGGTGAGGACCACACCTTCCTGAAGCGGCTCCAGGAGGCCGGCCAGGCCGACTTCTCGGGTGGCTTCGGACAGAACGGTGCCGTCGAGCCGCCC
>NZ_LIRK01000628.1:147-6769 GCF_001419765.1 Streptomyces torulosus | reverse complement strand
CGCCGCGCGGGCCGTCGGCGCGGCGCACGCACGGCTCGTGTTCAGCCCGGACTATTTCCAGCAGATGCGGCGGACGTTCCTCCGACTGCGTCACGAGGCGCCCGAGGAACAGCGCGCCGACCCGCTGGAGGCATGGCTCGGGCCGCTGCTGGAGCGGTTCGGCGGGGGCGGGTACGCCGAGGACATGGCTGTCGGGCAGTGGACCCTCGACACGGTTCCGGCGGAGGCACGCTTCCCGCTGGACGTACGGCGGGTCCCAATGCGGTACGTGCCGTACAACGGGGCCGCCACGGTGCCCGGCTGGCTGCACGAGCCGCCCACCCGGCCCCGGGTGTGCCTGACCGGTGGGGTCACCCTGCGCAACCAGGCGGGCCACGACGCCCTGGCCGTCGCCGACCTGCGGATGTTCGAGGACCTGGACATCGAGCTGGTCGCCACCCTGCGGCAGGTCCCGGGCGAGGAGGAGACGATCCCCGCCAACACGCGGCTCGTCGACTTCGTACCGCTGCTGGCGCTCCTGCCGAGCTGCTCGGCGGTGATCCACCACGCGGGCGGCGGCACATGGAACACGGCCCTCGCGGCGGGTGTTCCGCAGCTGCTGGTCGCCGACACCTGGTACGCCCTGCACCTGGGCCGGCATCTGCGGAGCGTCGGCGCGGGGCTCCACGTGTCGGAGCGGCGTGAGATACGTGCGGCACTGGAGCGGCTGCTGGAGGACCCGTCGTTCGGCGAGTCCGCGCGGCGGCTGCGGGACGAGCGGGTCCTGGCCCTGCCCACGCCGGCGGACGTCGTGCCCGTGCTGGAGAAGCTGACGGCGGACCACCGCGCCTGAGACCCGTCGTTCCCCTCAGCGGGTCAGACCTCCGGTGCGGCGAGGATGCCACGTCCTCACCGCACCGGAGGTCTTCGTGCCCCACGACGCAGGCCGCCTGCCGAGCGGCCGCACCCGCACACGGGTCTCGCCACGCACCCCATGCCCCCCTAACGCCGCAACACCTTCACGGCGCCCTCTTTCTCGATGACTGGGAGTCAGGTAATGGACGTAGCCGAGAACATCCATTCGTTTCCGATCAGCAAACCCACGGGCTTCGCCTATCCGCCGTGCTACCGCGAGCTCCAGGAAAAGGAGCCGCTGGCGCGGATACGCATGGCGTACGGCGTGGAGGCGCGGCTGATCACCCGGTACGCGGACGTCAGGACGGTGCTGTCGGACCCCCGGTTCAGCAGGGCCGCGACGGTGGGCGCGGACATCCCCCGGCCGACGGCTCCCCTGCTCCACGACACCTCGATCCTCAGCCTCGACCCGCCGGAGCACACGCGACTGCGCAGGCTGGTCGCGCAGGCGTTCACGGTGCGCGGCATCGAGACCATGCGGCCGCGGGTCGAGAAGGCCGTGGCCGAACTGCTGGACGCCATGGAGGAGCAGGGGCCGCCCGCCGACCTGGTGACCGCGCTCGCCCGTCCGCTGCCCCTCACCGTCATCTGCGACATGCTCGGCGTGCCCGACTCGCAGAGCGACGCCTTCCGCGCGCTGGCGCACACCTTGTTCACCGGCACCGATCAGGGCGAGGTGGAGGCCACGGTCGGGCAGATGCTGGGCCTGATCGGGGAGCTGGTCGCGGAGCGCCGGCGGACCCCGTCCGACGATCTGCTGGGCAGGCTGGTGCAGGCCCGTGACCACGACGACCGGCTGAGTGAGGAGGAGCTCGTCAACCTCGCGCTGACCCTGCTGGTCGGCGGGTTCGAGAACACCGCCCATGAGATCGCCAACTTCGCCGCCCTGGTCCTGGGCAGCCCCGAGCATCTGGCGCAGCTGCGAGCCGCGCCCGAACTGGTGCCGGCGGCGGTCGAGGAGGTGCTGCGCATCGCGCCGCTCTCGGTCACCGGCGGGTTCGTACGGATCGCGGTCGACGACGTCGAGCTGAGCGCCGGCACCATCCACAAGGGCGAGGCCGTGGTGATCGACACCCAGGCCGCGAACCTCGACCCGGCCGTGTTCGACAACCCGACGGAGATGGACTTCCACCGCTCCACGAATCCCCATCTCATCTTCGGGCACGGCGCCCACCGCTGCATCGGCGCGGAACTCGCCCGCGTGGAGCTCCAGGTGGCGGCGGGATCCCTGCTCCGGCGCTTCCCGAAGCTGGCGCTCGCGATCCCCCGGGACGCGATCGAGTTCACCGGGGGCGTCCTGCGCGGTCCCGCCTGCCTGCCCGTCACATGGTGAGCGCGGCGCCCGCCGTCGCGGACTTCGCCACCTGGTTCGCCGAGCGCTCACGGGTCAACGACCAGCGCGTGGAGCCGATCCCGTTCGCGGACCTGGACGGCTGGGGGTTCGACGGGGCGACGGGTGATCTGCGGCATCACACCGGCCGGTTCTTCAGCGTGCGCGGCCTCCGGGTACGGCCCGGCGGCGACGGCGGTGTCCCGGAGCGGTCGCAGCCCATCATCCACCAGCCGGAGATCGGCGTTCTCGGCATCCTCGCGAGGACCTTCGACGGCGTCCGGCACTTCCTGCTCCAGGCGAAGGCCGAGCCCGGCAACGTGGACGGCATCCAGCTGTCCCCCACCGTGCAGGCGACCCGAAGCAACTACACCCGGGTCCACCGGGGCGGGTCCGTGCGGTACCTGGAGTACTTCACCGACCGCCGGGGCCGGGTGCTGGTCGACGTCCTGCAGTCGGAGCAGGGCTCCTGGTTCCTGCACAAACGGAACCGCAACATGGTCGTCGAGGTCGACGAGGACGTGCCCGTCCACGACGACTTCCGCTGGCTCACCCTGGACGAGATCAGAGCCCTGCTCCACCGGGACAACCTGATCAACATGGACACCCGTACGGTGCTGTCGTGTCTGCCCCGCTCCGGCCCCGAGGCCGACGGGCCGGGCGGACCCGGCTCCGCGTGGGCGGCCTCGGCGGCGGCCCTCGGGCCCCGGCAGGGCGCCCTGCACCCGATGACGGAGCTGACCAGCTGGTTCACCGACGCCAAGACGCGGTGCGAGCTGACCGCCGATGTCGTGCCGCTCACCGGGCTCCCCGGCTGGCGCCGTACGCCGACCGAGATCGCGGCCGAGGACGGCGGGCGGTTCCGCATCATCGCCGTCGACGTCACCGCCCCGCACCGCGAGGTGCCGCACTGGACGCAGCCGATGCTGGCGCCCTGCGCCCGCGGACTCGCGGCCCTGCTGCACCGGGCGATCGGCGGGGTCCCGCACTTCCTGGTGCGGGCGCACGCCCAGGAGGGCTGTCTGGACAGGCTGGAGATCGGGCCGACCGTGCACTGCGTCCCGGACGAGCACCGCGACCGGCCGCCGCAGGACCGGCCCCCGTACCTCGACGTGCTCGGCTCGCTCCCCCCGGAGCGGATCCGCTACGACCGGATCCTGTCGGAGGAGGGCGGGCGGTTCCTCGCCGCGGAGAACCGCTATGTGATCGCGGAACTGGACGAGGACTTCCCGAACGGGGTGCCGGCGGGGTACTGCTGGGTCACCCTGGGCCAGCTCAAGGAGCTGCTGCGCCACAGTCACTACGTCAACATCGAGGCGCGCACCCTCGTGGCCTGCGCGGAGGCCCTGCGGTGAGCGGGCCGTCCGGGAACGGCCCGGAGCGTACGGTGCGGGTCGGTGTCCTCGGCTGCGCGGACATCGCCTGGCGCCGGGTGCTGCCCGCGATCGCCGCCGAACCGAGGACCCGGCTGGTCGCGGTGGCCAGCCGGGACGCGGCGAAGGCACGCCGGTTCACCGAGCGTTTCGGCGGTGAACCGGTGGAGGGCTACGACCGTCTCCTCGACCGCGGCGACCTCGACGCCGTCTACATCCCGCTGCCCACCGGACTGCACGCCGCATGGGCCGTGCGGGCGCTGCGCTCGGGGCTGCACGTGCTGGTGGAGAAACCCCTGGCGACCAGCCGCGCCGAGGCGGCCGTGATGCTGGACACCGCCCGCGCCCACGGGGTGTGGCTGATGGAGAACTTCATGTTCCTCCACCACGGTCAGCACGAGGAGGTACGGCGTCTGGTCGCCGCCGGTGAGATCGGAGCCCTGCGTTCGTTCAGCGCCGTGTTCGGCATCCCGCCGCTGCCCGCCGGGAACGTCCGGCACCGGGCGGACCTCGGCGGGGGCGCGCTGCTGGACGTCGGCGTGTATCCGCTGCGTGCGGCACGGCTGCTGCTGGGCCCCGAACTCGACCCCGTGGGCGCGGTGCTGCGGGTGGACGTCGGCCTCGGCGTGGACGTGGCGGGCCATGTGCTGCTGACCACCCCGGACGGGGTCACCGCCGAGCTGTCCTTCGGCTTCGAGCACGCCTACCGCTGCTCGTACGCGCTGTGGGGCGGCCGGGGGCGGATCGTCCTCGACCGTGCCTTCACCCCGCCGCCGACGCTGCGGCCCGTGCTGCGGCTGGAGCAGCAGGATCTCGTACGGGAGATCACGCTGGCGGCCGACGACCAGTACGGGGCCGTGGTGCGGAGTTTCGCGGCGGCCGTGCTGGACGGGGTGCCGCCGCGGGACCGCGAGGAGGACCTGCTGGGCATGAGCGATCTGGTGGACCGGGTGCGGGCCTGCGCGCGGGAGATCCGTTAGGGGCACCCGGTTCGGCGCCACGGGGCGGGGCCCGGGGAGAAATTCTCCCCGGGCCCCGCCGTCGTTCAGGCTCCGTGCGCTATCAGCCAGTCGTGCACGGTCCTCGCGGTGGTCCCGCCGTGTTCCTCGATCATGGAGTGGTGGTCGCCGGGCACGTCGATCACGTCCAGCGGGACGGGCCAGGTCGACTGCCACTCCTCGGGGCGCTCCCACAGGTCGTCGGCGTCGACGGCGATGGGTTCGGAGGCGCGGACGAGGAGGGCGGGTGTGGCGATGGGGCGCGGCCGCCACGACTCGAACAGGGAGAAGTACGACGCCATCGCGGTGAGCCGCAGGCCGGTCATGCGGCCGAACTCCGCCTCGCGTTCGAGGGAGCGGGACTCCATGGCGTGGACGATGTAGTCGGTCTGCGGGGTGCCGGCCACATAGGTGTCCAGCATGACCACGCCGACGGCGGGGGTGCCGAGTTCCTCCAGGCGGGTGGCCACCGCGTAGGCGAGGGAGCCTCCGGAGGAGCGGCCGGCGAGGGCGAACGGGGCGCCGTCCAGTGTGCGGACGATGGTGCGGGCCGCGTGGTCCACGGCCGCCTCGACACTGCCCGCGACCAGTTCGTCGGAGACGAAGCCCGGCATCATCAGGGAGTGGGTGTCGCGCAGTCCGCGCAGTGGCCGGGCCAGGGCGACGAACTCCTGGTCGCTGGCCCAGACCGAGGTGGACGGCAGACCGACGACGGCGGGGTGGCGGCCTCCGTCGCCGAGCTTGACCAGGGCCGGTGCCTTGCCGACCGCGTCGGCCGAGGCGAAGGCGGGGCGCAGACCGGCGGAGTTCATCAGGACCTTCCCGGCCTGGTCGTAGCGGCCGACGGTGACGGCGTGACGGTAGAGGGACTCCACGGCCTGGGCGACGGCCGTGGTCGGGTCGGCCGGGGCGGCGGCCTGCGTGGGCGCTGCCGCCGGGGCGGTGAACTGCCGGGCGAGGGCGGCGGCGAGGTCGCCGGGCGTGGGGTGGTCGAAGACCAGGGTGGGTTGCAGGCGCAGGCCGGTGGCGGTGGCGAGTCGGTTGCGCAGTTCGACGGAGGTGAGCGAGTCGAAGCCCAGCTCGCCGAAGGCCCGGTCCGCGGTGAGGCCGTCGGTGCCGGTGTGCCCGAGGACGCGGGCGGCCTCCGCGCACACCAGCTCCAGCAGTGCGGTCTCCCGGTCGGCCGGGGCGAGGGCGGCCAGGGCGGAGGCGTCGGCGCGGTCGGTGCCGCGGGCGACGGTCCGCCGCGGGACGCTGCCGCGCACCAGGGACCGCAGGACGGCCGGGATGCGGTCGGCGGGGAAGGACGTGGCGCCCGGGGTGAGTCCGAGGGGCACGAGCAGGGCGCCGTCGGGTGCCGCCAGGGCGCGGTCGAGGGCGGCGAGACCGGAGGCGGCGGTGAACGGCCGCACTCCGCCGGCCCCCGGTCGGGGCCGCTCGCCGGCGGTGAGCGCGTCGGCCATGCCGCCGACGCCCTGCCAGGGTCCCCAGGCGAGGGACAGCGCGGGCAGACCGAGCGAGCGCCGTTGCTGCGCCAGGGCGTCGAGGAACGCGTTGGCTGCGGCGTAGTTGGCCTGGCCCGGACTGCCGAGGACACCGGCGGCGGACGAGAACAGCACGAAGGCCGTGAGGTCGACGTCCCGGGTCAGCTCGTGCAGATGCCACGCCGCGTCCGCCTTGGGGCGGAGCACCGCCGTGAGCCGTTCGGCGGTGAGGTCGCCGAGCAGCCCGTCGTCGACGACGCCGGCGAGGTGGATGACGGCGGTGAGGGGGTGTTCGGCGGGCACGTCGGCCAACAGCCCGGCCAGCGCCTCGCGGTCGGCGACGTCGCACGCCGCCCAGGTGACCCGGGCGCCGGCCTCGGCGAGTTCGGCCGCCAGTTCGTCCGCGCCAGGTGCGGCGGGCCCCCGGCGTCCGGCCAGCAGCAGATGCCGCACGCCGTACCGGTCCACGAGGTGCCGGGCCACCAGGGCACCGAGTGCGCCGGTGGCGCCGGTGATCAGGACGGTGCGGTCGGGGTCGAAGGG
>NZ_LIRK01000628.1:0-141 GCF_001419765.1 Streptomyces torulosus | reverse complement strand
CGTCTCGGACTCGGGCGCCCCGGACGCGTCGGGCTCGGTGGAGAGAGCGGTCCCGGGCGACGGGGTGGCCCCCGGTCCCTGCGTGTGGGGGCCTCCCGCGGCCGGGGCATCGGCGGTCGCGGGAGGCCCCCACACGCAGGG
>NZ_LIRK01000627.1 GCF_001419765.1 Streptomyces torulosus | reverse complement strand
CCCACCCCCTCCGCACCGGCCCTCGACCCGGTCCCGGCGCCATGATTTCTGGCGCAAACCATGCCATAGCGGCTTCTATCGGGTACACCGGAAGTGCGGACCAGTCCTAACCGGGGTTCTCGTACATGAGGGCCGTACCGGTGAGGGAGGGTGAGATGCGAGGCCGGTTGTTCGGGTGGCGGTGGCGGCGCAATCCGCTGCGCCGACGCTCGGACGTCGTCGAGGCATGGACGTTGTTGATCGTCCTGATCCTGCTGGTCGTCGGCGCCCCGGCGGCCGGTTTCCTGGTGGGCCGGTGGGCGCACGGGGACGCGCGGGCGCACGCCGCGGCGCAGCGGGCCGAGCGGGACCTGGTCACCGCGGTGGTCGTCGAGAACGCCCCGGCCGCGGCGCCCTCGGCGCACGCCGACAAGCCGCCCATGCACTGGGTGCGGGCCCGCTGGACGGAGCCCGACGGGGGTTCGCGGACGGGTGAGGCCCGGGTCCCGGCCGGCACGAAGCGCGGCGACCGCGCCGACGTGTGGCTGGACGCGGCGGGCCACAGCGTGCAGGCCCCGCCGACGAACACCGCCATCTGGCAGCACACCCTGTCCCTGGGGACGTGCGCCACGGCCGGCGTCGTCGGCATCGTGCTGGCCGGGCACTTCACCGTGCGCCGAGTCACCATCCGGCGCCGGCTGGCCGAATGGGAACAGGAGTGGGCACGCACGGGCCCCGACTGGGGACACCACCGGGCCTGAACGCGGACGTGAAGCCGAACGCGAACACGCTCGCTGAAAGTTGTGCTGTGAATGTCAGCCAGCTCAAAACGTTTACACAATCCGCCCGCGCAAGGCAGTTGATGCTTCAAGCGTCACGCTGACATACTCCGCTCTCCCCCCCCCCACGTTTTCCGCACGCGACTGACCACCGCAGCGGTCGAATTCCTCTGGGAATACATCCCATCACCGGTCGGTATCACGTGTGAGACATAAAGCAGCAAAGAGGGTGCATTGTGTCCAACTCCACGGCACGGTACGACAGTTCCGTCCCGTATCCACCTCCGTCCGAGCCGGGAGGCGACCCGTTTTCCCCTCCTCCCGGCCCGAGGAGCGCAGCCCGGGGACGTCAGTCGATACACGCACTTCCTGAATTCCGTTCACTGCGTGCCACCTCTCGCAGATTCGGGATGTGCGCGACGCTGCTCTCCGTCGGCGCATTTCTGTCGTACGTCGTCCTGTCGAGTTTCGTCCCCGGCGTGATGAACCAGCGATTGGCCGGCCAGCTGACGGTGGGCCTGGCACTCGCCCTGACCCAGTTCGCTGTCATCGGCGTGACCGCGTGGCTGTATCTACGGCACATGCGCAGGAACGTCGACCCGGTCGTGCGCCGGCTCCGCGCCCAGCTGGAGGACCACGAGGGCGAGCAGCTCCGCCTTCCGGCCGGACGGCGGTTCCGCGCGTGGTGACGGTGTCCGCGAGCGTCGCCGACGCGTTCGGGCTGCGGCTGACCTTCGTCCTGTTCCTGTCGGTCGTCGTGGTCACCCTGTTCACGGCTCTGCTGACCGCGCCGCAGCGCGACGAGATCAGCGAGTTCTACCTCGGCAACCGCGACATGTCGCCGCTGCGCAACGGCCTGGCCATGTGCGGCGACTACCTCTCGGCCGCGACCCTGCTCGGCAGCACCGGCCTGGTCGCCCTGACCGGGTACGACGGTCTGCTCTACCTCTGCGGCACGGTCGTCGCATGGATGGTGGTGCTGCTGCTCATCGCCGAGCCACTGCGCAACTCGGGCAGGTTCACCCTGGGCGACACCCTGGCCCGGCGGCTCCCGGCGCGGCAGCGGTCCGTACGGCTGGCGCTGGCCATCTGCACCCTCACCGTGTGCGCCCTGTACCTGGTGGCCCAACTGGTCGGCAGCATAGCCCTGTTGACACAGTTCGTCGGTGAGCCGGGGCCGACCACCAGGACGATGACGGTGATCATCATCGGTTCCATCGTGACGATCTACGCGGCGATCGGCGGTATGCCGGGCGCGACCTTCATCCAGGTCGTCAAAGCGGTGATGCTCGTCGCCGGGGTCACCGTCGTCGCCGTCATGGTGTTGAACCGCTTCGACTGGAACCTCGACGACCTGCTTGCGTCCGCGACCGCGGGCAGCGGCCTCGGCGACGCGTACCTCGAACCGGGGCTGCGCTACGGGGCCGGCCCGATCAGCAAGCTGGACTTCCTCAGCCTGCAACTGGCCATAGTGCTGGGCCTCGCCGCGCTCCCCCACGTGATGATGCGGCTGCTCGCGCCCCGCAGGACCCGGGTGCTGCGCGCCTCGGTGGTGTGGGCCGTGGGCCTGGTCGGGTTCGTGTGTCTGATGGCCGCCGTGCTGGGCCTCGGCGCCACCGCCGTCGTGGGCCGGGAGAACATCGCGGACATCGACCACAAGGGCGACGCGGCCGTGCTGCTGCTCGCAGGCGAACTCGGCGGGGAGGTCCTCACGGCGATCGTCTCCGCGCTGGCGTTCGTCACCCTGCTCGCCGTCGCGGCCGGTCTCACGCTCGCCGCGGCGTCGTCGCTCGCCCACGACCTCTACGGCGAGGTCATCCGCAAGGGGAGGGCGAAGGAGACCGAGGAACTGGGCGTCGCCAGGATCGCCGCCCTGTTCATGGGTGTCCTCGGCATGCTGTTCGCACTGCTCGCCTGGGGCACCAACACGGCCACCCTCGCGTTCCTCGCCTTCGCGATCGCCGCGTCCGCCATCCTGCCGACCATCGTCTACAGCCTGTTCTGGCGCGGGTTCACCGCCCGGGGCGCCCTGCTCAGCCTGTACGGCGGTCTCCTCGCCTCGGTGCTGCTGGTGCTGTTCTCGCCGGTCGTCTCCTCCACCCCGAACTCCCTCTACCCGGAAGCGGACTTCGCGTGGTTCCCGTTGCAGAACCCGGGCATCGTCTCGATCCCGGCGGGCTTCCTGCTCGGCTGGCTGGGCTCGCTGCTCGGTCCCCCGCAGGAGGCGACGGTGTACGAGGACTTCGAGGTCAGGGCGCTGATCGGCGCCGACCAGCGCTGACCGCACCGCCGCCGGGTCGCGACACCGTGGCCGTCGCGACTGCCGGGAGCCGAGGGGCTCTTGGCGGTCCGCGGCGGCCCACGTACGGTGTGATCATCCGCACCGAGAACTCAAAAGGTGGTCCTTCATGGCCCTGTTCGACCTGCCGTTGGACGAGCTCCGTGGTTATCGAAGCGCTTCAACGGAGCCCGAGGACTTCGACGCCTTCTGGGCGAAGACGCTCCAGGAGTCCCGCGAGCACGACCTCGACGCGCGTTTCGAGCCGGTCGACACCCACCTGACCACCGTCGACGTGTACGACGTGTCCTTCGCCGGTTTCGGCGGCCACCGCGTCAAGGGCTGGCTAATGCTGCCCGCCGGGGCGACCGCGCCGCTGCCCACGGTCGTGGAGTTCATCGGGTACGGCGGCGGCCGCGGTCTGCCCCACACCCATCTGCTGTGGGCCTCGGCCGGCTACGCGCACTTCGTCATGGACACCCGCGGTCAGGGCAGCGCCTGGGGCGGGGGCGGCGACACCCCGGACCCGGTCGGCGGCGCGCCCGCCTTCCCCGGCTTCATGACCCGCGGCATCGACGCCCCCGAGAACTACTACTACCGGCGGGTCTACACGGACGGTGTCCGCGCGGTGGAGGCCGCCCGCTCCCACCCGCTGACCGACGCCTCGCGCACCGCCGTCCTCGGGTCCAGCCAGGGCGGAGGGATCTCCATAGCGGTCGGCGGACTGGTCCCCGACCTGGTCGGGGTCGCTCCCGACGTGCCGTTCCTGTGCGACTTCCCGCGCTCCACGACGATCACCGACCGGGACCCGTACCGCGAGATCGGCAAGTACCTGAAGACGCACCGCGGTCGCGCGGCGGACGTCCAGCGGACCCTCGCCTACTTCGACGGTGTGCACTTCGCCGCGCGCGGCCGGGCACCGGCCCTGTTCTCGGCGGCCCTGGAGGACCTGACGTGCCCGCCGTCCACGGTGTTCGCCGCGTTCAACGCGTGGGCCGAGGACGACAAGCAGATCGAGGTCTACGAGTTCAACGACCACGAGGGCGGCGGCCCCTACCAGGAGGCGGCCAAGCTGCGCTGGCTGGCCTCGCGCTTCTGAGGGACCGCGGTCTCGCCGGAGCCCATGAGATGCGTGCGCCGAACGGGTACCCCTGAATGCGCGGTCCGGATCACGGGTACCCGCCTGGCGGAAGCCGCCGAGGAGCGGCGATCACAACGAAAGAGCCCCGTATGGTCATCCCGCTTAGGAAGCAGGCGGCAGATGAGCAGGGCACGGACGAGCACATCACGCTGCGCTCGGGCGCGACCTGGGCCACTGGCGCGGCCCACGCGGCCGATGCCCGGCGTCTGCTGCGCACCCTGCTCGCCCATGCCCCGCACACCGGCCGCACCCCCGTCCCGACGCCCCTGGCGCGAGACGCCGAACTCGTCGTCAGCGAACTGGTCACCAACGCCCTCCGGCACGCGCCCGGCCCCTGCGGGCTCGTCCTGCGGCTCAGCGGGGACGCGCTGGCCATCACCGTGTGGGACACGTCGCCCGCTCACCCCACGGTCAGGAACGGCGACCGGCACCGCGTCGGCGGCCATGGGCTCCGCCTCGTCCACACGGTCAGCGACCATGTGGCCGTGACACCGCACGGCCCGGGGAAGCAGATCACCGCGCAGCTGCGCCTGCCTCGGCGCAACGGTGCCGACGCCGACAGAACCGTCGGGTCGACGTCCCTTTCCGGAGCGGCATGAGCGCCGGCGGACCCGCGCCGACCGGTTCGGCGTAGCGCAGCTCCGCCTCGGTGCCATGGCCCCACCGCCAGTGTGCGGGTCCGCTCTCTCGACGGCCCGGCCGGTCGGAGGCGGCGGCTCCAGCGGCGTCCGCGCCATGAAAGGTTGGGCGTTTCTTAGCGGTTCCCTGGCCGCTCTCTGGTCTCTTGCTTGAGTGCCTGTTCCTAGGGTCGTTGACGTCCCTGACGGCCCGGACCTGCGACGTTTTCGTCGCCGTCCGGCCGCATCGCACGTCCCCGACCTCTTGGAGATCTGCACCATGAACGCTCCCCAGCGCGCCTTGGCCGCCGCTCTTTCCACCGCCGCCCTGCTCGTCGGGCTGGTCGCCTGTGGCGGCTCGGACTCCGGCGATTCCGCCTCGCCGTCGAGCAGCGCCGCGGCCGGTCAGGCCGACGACGACGCCCAGGCCGCGGAGGGTGGTGCGCAGGCCGAGGGAGAGGAGGGCGGTGACGTGGTCGAGACCCCGCTGACCGGCGAGGCGAAGGAGAAGGCCGAGGCAGCGGCGCTGGCCGCCTTCCCCAGCACGGTGATCAAGTCCGAGGAGGATGCCGAGAACCCCGGCACGTACGCGGTGGAGATCAGGAAGGCTGACGGCGGCGAGGTGGAGGTCTATCTCGACCCCAAGACCTACGAGGTCCTCAAGACCAAGGACGAGGCCGGCGACGACGACTGATCGTGCCCTGCGTCGGCCAAATCTTGAATTCGTCCCGAAGGCGGCCGAGCACCCCGCCGGCGGACCGCTCAACGGGCCGGGCACCTCGCCGGGAACCACTCCATGCGCCTGCCCCCGCGGGTCCGGGCTGCCTCACGGGTTCCTCCTGATCCGACCAGTCGGTATGTTCGGGGTGCCCGGGTGACCCCGGGCCCGGCCGATGTCGAAGGGGTGGGTGGGTTCATGTCCCAGGTGCGAGGTCACTGCGACGCACGGTTCGCTGCCGTGCGGACCGCGTTCGAGGAGAACTTCGGGGAGCGCGACGAGCTGGGGGCGGCGGTCACCGTGACGCTGCGCGGGGAGACCATGGTGGACCTGTGGGGCGGCTGGGCCGACGGGGCCCGCACCCGGCCCTGGGAGCGGGACACCGTGGTCAACGTGTGGTCGACGACCAAGGGCCCGACCGCCCTGTGCGCGCACATCCTCGCCGACCGGGGGCTGCTCGACCTGGACGCCCCGGTGGCCGCGTACTGGCCCGAGTTCGCGGCGGCGGGCAAGGACGGCGTCCTCGTACGGCACCTGCTGTCGCACCGGTCGGGCCTGGCCGGGCCGCGTGAACCGCTCTCGTTCGCCGAGCTGTGCGACTGGGACGTGACCGTGGCGCGGCTGGCGGCGCAGGAGCCCTGGTGGGAGCCCGGTACGCAGTCGGGGTACCACGCGATGACGTTCGGTTTCCTCGTCGGTGAGGTGGTCCGGCGGGTGTCGGGGCTGCTGCCGGGCGCGTTCCTGGAGCGGGAGGTCACCGGGCCCCTCGGGATCGACTTCACGATCGGGCTGCCGGAGAAGGAGGCCGGTCGGGCCGCCGAGCTGGTGCATCCGCCGGCCGCGACGACGAGTGAACAGGCGGCCGTCTTCGCGCAGTTGACACCCACCGCGCTGGCCGCCCTCGCCAACCCGCTGGTCGGCGCCGCCGAGGCCAACAGCGCCGCGTGGCGGGCCGCCGAGGTCCCCGCCGCCAACGGTCACGGCACCGCCCGCGCGGTCGCCGCGCTCTACGGGGTCCTGGCGCTGGGCGGCGGCTGGGGCGGGCACCGGGTGCTGTCGCCGGAGGCCGCCGAGCGGGTCCGCGAGGGGCAGGGCAGCTGCCGTGACCTGGTGCTCGGCGCCGGCTTCGGCCGGGACACGGAGGTGGCGCTCGGGGTCTGGCTGAGCGGCGCGCACGGCTCGTACGGCCCGAACCCCAGGGCCTACGGCCACGACGGCTACGGCGGTTCCTGCGGCCTCGCCGACCCGGAGGCAGGCGTCTCCCTCGGCTACGTCATGAACCGGATGGGTCCGCACATCGCCGACGACCCACGCAAGATGGCGCTCGTCGACGCCCTGTACAGCGCCCTCTGACCGGGCGCCGCGGCCGCTACCGCCCGGTCCTGTGGCTCGGGGTGTCCGGGCGGGTGGCCACGACCATCCGGCAGCGCGGGCTGCCGTCGGGGCGCGGCCCGAACTCGGGCAGGGCGAACAGTTCGACGTCGAACCCGGCCCGTTCCAGCTCGTGCCGTACGAGGCCGAGGCGGAACGGCCGGTAGTACATGACGAAGGGCGGCCGCCAGACGGCGTTGCGGACCCGCATCGCCGCGTCGAAGCCGAGGGCCGCCCAGTACCAGGGCGACCGGGGCGGGGCGGGCGCCGGGAGCGGGAACGCGAAGCGGCCGCCCGGCCGCAGCACGGAGTGGACCTGCGCGAACAGGCCCGGCAGCTGTTCCGGCAGGAAGTGCCCGAACGCCCCGAAGCTCACGGCCACGTCGAAGACGGGCCCGAAGGGCAACGCGAGGGCGTCGCCGCGCACCCAGGAGAGGCGGGGAGCCCCGGCGGCGGCACCGTCCCGATCGCGGTCGCGGTCGCCGGACCCTGCGGTGAGCCGGTCCCTGCCCACCGCCAGCATCCCGGCGCTGATGTCGACGCCGGTGGCGCTCTCCCGGCACAGCTCGCGGAGCACCTCCATGCCCGCGCCCGTGCCACAGCACAGATCGAGGCCGTGGTCGAAGGGGCCCATCGCGGTCAGGGCCCGTTCCACCGCGTCGAGGATGCTGTCCGGCGTACGGAACGGGGTGTGGTCGAACTTCGGCGCGAGCAGGTCGTAGCCGTGTTCGACGGAGGAGAGTGCCTGAACGGCGAGTTCGCGGAGGCTGGGGCCTTGCGGGGTGAACATCGGCTCAGCTTAGGCCTTGGCTCGGGGCAGCGGACGGCGGGCGCCCTCGCCTAGGGTCGACGTATGACTTCGTTCCGTCCTGCCCCGACCTGGCTGGCCGACGCCGTCTTCTACCAGATCTACCCGCAGTCCTTCGCCGACTCCGACGGAGACGGCATCGGGGACTTCGCCGGCATCACCGAGAAACTCGATCATCTGTCCTGGCTGGGCGTCGACACCGTCTGGCTGAACCCGTGCTTCGTCTCGCCGTTCCGCGACGCGGGATACGACGTCGCCGACTATCTGAACGTCGCCCCCCGCTACGGCTCGAACGACGACCTGGCGGCGCTCGTCGACGCGGCCCGCCGCAGGGGCATCCGCATCCTGCTGGACCTGGTCGCGGGCCACACGTCCGTCGATCACCCCTGGTTCCGGGCGTCCGCGGACGACCCGGACGACCACCGCTACATCTGGACGGCCGAGGGCCGGCCCGACGGCTTCGTCGACTCCCCCGGCACCCGGCCTGGCGCGTACCTGCCGAACTTCTTCGACTCCCAGCCCGCCCTCAACTTCGGCTACGCCCGCGAGGACCCGGCCGAGCCGTGGCGGCTGCCGGTCGACGCCGACGGCCCGCGCGCCAACCGTGCCGCCCTGCGCACGATCATGGACCACTGGCTGGGCCTCGGCGTCTCGGGCTTCCGCGTCGACATGGCCGCGTCCCTGGTGAAGGACGACCCCGGCAGGACCGAGACGGCCCGTGTCTGGACGGAACTGCGGCACTGGCTGGACACCACCCACCCGGACGCCGTGCTCCTGGCCGAGTGGGGCGAGCCGGAGGTGTCGATCCCGGCGGGCTTCCACGCCGACTTCTTCCTCCACTTCGGCGGCCCCACCGACGGCCTGGCCCTCCGCTCGCTGTGGAGCAACGGCGAGGGCACCGTCAACGACACATGGGACCCCCTCGACTGCTTCTTCGACGCGGGCGGCAAGGGCTCACCCCGCCCCTTCGTCGAGGCGTGGCAGCAGGCGTCCACGGCCGTCGACGGCACGGGCACCATCTCCCTGCCCACCGCCAACCACGACTTCTCCCGCCTCAACTGCGGCCCCCGCACGGCCGAACAGCTCCCCGCCGCCTTCGCCTTCCAGCTGACCTGGCCGACGCTTCCGGCGATCTACTACGGCGACGAGATCGGCATGCGTTACGTGCCCGGCCTGCCGGACAAGGAGGGCAGCGTCCTCGGCCCGCGCTACAACCGGGCCGGGTCCCGCACCCCCATGCAGTGGGACGACAGCCCGAACGCGGGGTTCTCCACCGCGCCGGCCGACCACCTCTACCTGCCGGTCGACCCGTTCCCCGACCGCCCGACCGTCGCCGCCCAACGCGCCGACGACACGTCCCTGCTCCGCCTCGTCCGCCGTCTGATCGCTCTCCGCCGCCACACCCCCGACCTGGGTCCCGGCGGCTCGATGGAGGTGCTGCACCTCGGGTACCCGTTCGTGTACCTGCGCGGGGGACGGTACCTCGTCGTGATCAACCCACAGCGCAACGAGGCGAGTTGCCCGCACAAGCCGGACGCCGGCACGCCCCGTCCCCTGGAGTCGCGGGGCGTGGAGCTCACCGACGGCGGGATCACCGCGCAGGGCTTCGGCTACGGAATCTTCGACCTCGCCGGCTGACCCCCGAGGCCGGCCACCTGGAGCCCACTCCCGGTGGTCGGCCCCCGCACCTGCACCCCGTCAGCCCGCCGGGGAGGCAGGTGTCTTCGTCGTGTTCGGCTCGGTGCCGTACGCGGTGAGGAAGCGGTCGCGGAAGGTGTCCATGCGCCAGACAGGGGCGTCGGCGCCGGGCCTCAGGCCGTCGGACCAGCCCCAGTCGTCGATGCGGTCGAGGACCTTCGGGTCGTGGGCGACGACGGTGACCGGTACGTCGTGGTCGGCGCCGTTGCCGCTGACGCTGGCCATGGGCTGGTGGTCGCCGAGGAAGACGAGCACGGTGTTCTCGTCGCCGAACTTCTCGACGTACTCGAGGAGGCTCCGCAGGGAGTACTGGACGGACCTGCCGTACTCCTCCTTCACCTTGACGGGGTCGGTGAAGACGTCCGCCGGGTCCTTGCCGGCCTTCTCGATGGACCGGTAGACGGAGCCGTCACCGACCTCGTCCCAGCCGACCATCCTCGGCAGGGGCGCCCAGGGCTGGTGGCTGGAGGTCAGGATGATCTCCGACATCAGCGGCTTGCCGCCCCGCTTGGCGGCCTCCAGGCGCTCGAACGCGGTCAGGGCGTACTGGTCGGGCATGGTGGACCAGCTGAACTTCGGGCCGCGGTAGCCGAGGTCGCGGGAGTCGTACACCTTGTCGAAGCCGTAGAAGTCGCCCTCGGGCCAGTTGTACTGGACGCCGGGCACCACCCCGACCGTCCGCCATGCGCCCGACTTGTGGAAGGCGCCGGGCAGGGTGAGGCGCTCGCCCGCGGTGACCGTGCGGTAGCGGTTCTGGTTGTCGATCCACAGCCCCGTCAGGAAGGTGGAGTGGCCGAGCCAGCTGCTGCCGCCGTAGGTCGCAGAGGTGAGCCAGCCGCTCCTCGCCGCGAACCCGGCCTTGCGCAGCGCCTCGTTCCGCTCGTCGAGCGTCGCCGTCACCCCGGGCGCGATCGCCGGGTCCTCCAGGGCGGCGCGGCCGTAGCTCTCGATGAAGGTGATCATGACGTCCTTGCCCCGCAGCCCGGTCAGCAGGCGATCGGCGGGCACATCGGCGAAGGCGTCCTTCTTGGCCTCCTCGGCGAACGCCGCCTCGTCCGCGAGGGTCTCCTGCGCGCGGGCCCAACGGTCCTGCACGAACCCGATCGTGTTCCGGGAGGCGACCGGCGTGTCCTGAAGGGGTGTCAGGCCGAGAGCCGCGCAGGTGATCCACACGGTGCCCGCGACGACCGTGCCGCGCATGGCCCGTTCCCGGTGCCCGACCAGGAGCTTCGCGAGCCGGACCACCGCCAGCGCCATGACGGCGAACAACGCGACGACCACGGTCACGAGGCCGATGACGGCGGCGAGCGCGCCGGAGCGGCCGAGGGTGTCCTCCATGTACGACTCGGCGTCGTCGAGGAGCCCCCAGTCGAGGACGATGTTGAAGCCGCGGCCGAGGAACTGGTTGAAGCCGATGTCCAGGGACTTCACGACGATCAGCGCGGCCAGGCCCGCCCCGATGAGGACCGCGAGCGCCTGGCGCGGCCGGCGCGGCAGCGCCATCAGCAGGGCGGCGCCGAGGATGGGCTCCACCGGGATCCGCAGGAACTGCGCGGCCGTGAAGTACTGGACGCTGCCCGGCATCAGCAGGGCGAACAGCACCAGGGCCGCCGCCAGCGCCGTGACCGCCCACGACACGCTCCGCGCGGCGACCGGACACCTCCGCCGGAACTCCCGCGGGGCCCGGCGGAGCCGCCGCCACCGGCCGACACCTCCGGCGGACGCGTCGGTCGACACGGACGGTGCTTCGGCCGACGCGGGGTCGGTGTCGTCCTCCGTGTTGGTGTGCCTGGCCGTGTCGGTGTCCGGCAGTCGACCGGAGCGCGTGAAGAGCGACACCCGACGTTCCTTCCGTGCGAAGACCGCTGGTGGGACGGCGGTCCTGACTCGGGTGGGCGGGGCCGCCCCCTCCTGTACGGGGGGCCGCTCAGGTGAGTTCAAAGGCCGTCGGTAAGGAAATCCCTAACGTTTGGTGACGGGGAGTGGTACGCTGCGTTTGGCACGTGTGTATCGCCCGGTCCCGGGCGCCGGTGCCACTCTCTCAGTTCCTGAGATCTCCTCAGCTGAACCGACCGCCCGTCGACATCCGACCGGCGTCAGCTTCTCCGCACCACCTCGCGCAGGGCTCAGCCGTATCCGCGGGTGTGTGCCTTCCCCTCCCCCTTCCTCATGCGTTTCTCCCAGGAAGTCCGTGAAAGGACCCCCATGACCACCACCACACTCGAACACACTTCCACTCATCGGCAGTCCCCCACCCACGTCACCGGCGTCCTGGAGACCGTGCAGGGCGGGCAGGGGTTCCTGCGCGCCGAGAACGGACCGCCCACCGCCTCCGACACCCAGGTGCCCGCCGCGCTGATCCGCCGGTACGGGCTGCGCAAGGGCGACACCGTCGAAGGCGTCGGCGCGGGCCGGCGCGCCCTCACCGAGGTCGAGCGGATCAACGGGCGCACCCCCGACGAGCTGCGCGGCCGACCGCACTTCCACGACCTGACACCGCTGCATCCCCGTGAACGGCTGCGGCTGGAGCACCGGGCGAGCGGTCTGACGGGCCGTCTCGTCGACCTCGTCGCCCCCGTCGGCAAGGGACAGCGCGGACTCGTCGTGGCACCGCCGAAGACCGGCAAGACGGTACTGCTCCAGCAGCTGGCCGCCGCGATCGCCGCCAACCACCCCGAGGCCCACCTGATGGTGGTACTGCTCGACGAGCGGCCCGAGGAGGTGACCGACATGCGGCGCTCCGTGCGGGGCGAGGTGTACGCCTCCACCTTCGACCGGTCCCCCAAGCAGCACATCGCGCTCGCCGAACTGGTCGTGGAGCGCGCCAAGCGGCTCGTCGAACAGGGCGAGGACGTCGTGATCCTGCTGGACTCCCTCACCCGGCTGTGCCGGGCGCACAACAACGCGGCCGCCGCCGGTGGCCGCACCCTCAGCGGCGGTGTCGACGCCGCCGCGCTGCACGGCCCCAAGCGCCTCTTCGGCGCCGCCCGGCTCACCGAGGAGGCCGGCTCCCTCACCATCCTCGCCACCGCCTTGGTGGAGACCGGCTCCCGCGCCGACGACTTCTTCTTCGAGGAGCTCAAGGGCACCGGCAACATGGAACTGCGGCTCGACCGCGCACTCGCCGACCGGCGGGTCTTCCCCGCCGTGGACATCACCCCGTCCGGCACCCGCCGGGAGGAACTCCTCCTGACACCGGCCGAGTTGACCGCCGTACGCGGACTGCGGCGGGCCTTGCGCCCGCGCGAGGGACAGGCGAGCCTGGAAACCCTGCTGGAGCGGCTGCGCGCCACCCCGGACAACGCGGCCTTCCTACGGCAGGTGCAGCCCACCCTCCCTGCCGCGTGACCCCACGGCGTGTGCGGCATCCGGGTGCTCGGTCCGCTCTCCCGGCCCTGGCACCCCGATCCACGGCGCGACCGTTCCTACGTTGGCAGTATGACCATCGGATCTTCACCTCGCGCTGCTCGCTTCTCCCGTGTCGCCGTCTGCTGCTCCGTCGTCTGTGTGATGGGCGCCCTCGCGATCGCGTCGCATCCCGAGGGCGTCGGCGGCTCGGTCGAGGTGGGCGCCCAGGACGCCAAGTCCTCGCAGGAACCGGCCTCCCTGTACCGGTCGGGAACCCATGTGAGACCGCGGGCCGGGGCGCCCCGGATTCCCCGTGACGTCTCCGCCGTGGCCTGGGTGGTGGCCGACGCCCGCAGCGGAGAGGTCCTCGCCGCGCACAACGCGCACCGCAAACTACCCCCCGCGAGCACCCTCAAGACCCTGTTCGCGCTGACCGTGCTGCCGAGGCTCCCCGGAGGACTCAAGCACACCGTCAAGAGCAAGGAACTCGCGGGCATCGGCGAGGGAAGCAGCCTCGTCGGCGTCAAGGAGAACCGCACCTACCGCGTGGCCGACCTGTGGCGCGGTGTCTTCCTCAGCTCGGGCAACGACGCCGTGCACGTCCTCGCCTCCCTCAACGGCGGCTGGCGGGCCACCGCCGAGCAGATGCAGGACAAGGCCCGCGCCCTGGGCGCCCACGACACCCACGTCGTCTCGCCCGACGGCTACGACGCCCGCGGCCAGGTCTCGTCGGCGTTCGACCTGGCGGTGTTCGGGCGGGCCGGACTGCGCAACGCGGAGTTCGCCGCGTACTGCGCCACGGCCACGGCGAAGTTCCCGGCGAACGGCCGCTGGGGATACGGCATCCAGAACACCAACCGGCTGCTGACCGGCGCCGGCGTGGACCGCTATCCGGGCCTCATCGGCATCAAGAACGGCTACACCACCAACGCGGGCAACACCCTGGTCGCCGCCGCCGAACGGGGTGGGCGCACCCTCGTCGTCACGGTGATGCGGCCGCAATCGGGCATCGGATTCGCCGTGTACGAGGAGGCACGATCCCTGCTCGACTGGGGCTTCCGGGCCGCGGGGCGCGTCGACCCGGTGGGCTCCCTCCTGCCGCCGCGTCCGGCGGCCGCGCCTCAGCCCCGCCGCGCATCGCCGCCGCCCGCCCGGGAGAAGGACCAGGCCGCGGGGCTCGGCTGGTCGGAGGCGGGGGTGGTCGCGGGCGCGGCCGGGGTCGGCGCTGCCGCCGTGTCGCTGTTCCTGCGGCTCAGGGGGCGCCGACGGCCGGGCGACTGACCGACGGGCAGCCGCAACAGCAGACCGAGCGTGATCCACACGTAGGTGTTGGACCCGACGAAGCCGGCCACGCCGGACGCGTCGTCGAACCACAGCCAGACGACGCTGCTGCACAGCAGCCCGTACAGGGCCGCCGTCAGGGGCAGCAGCCGGCGGTGCCTCAGCAGCACCGCGAACGACGGCAGCAGCCAGACCAGATGGTGGACCCATGTGATCGGGCTGACCAGGCACGCGGTCAGCCCGGTGACGGCGAACGCCGCCGTCCACTCCCCGGCCCGCACCGCCGCACGGGCCCGCACGGCCCAGACGCCGAGCACCGCGAGCACGAGCAGCGCCCAGAGCGCGCGACTCGGTTCGTGGGGCGCGACCAGCCGGGCCAGGACGCCTTGCAGGGACTGGTTGGAGACGTAGTCGAGGCGGCCGACCCGGCTGGTGTCCCACAGCGCCTCGGTCCAGTAGAAGCGGGAGGCGGCCGGGGCGACCCAGGCCGCCGCCGCGGTGGCGGCCGCGGCGACGGCCGTCGCGAGCCCGGCGGCACGCCACCGCCGGGCGAGCAGGAGCAGCCCGATGAAGATCGCGGGTGTCAGTTTCACCGCCGCGGCCAGTCCGATCCCCGCACCCGCCCACCGCCCCCGGCCGGTGGACAGCAGCCAGGCGTCGGCCAGCACCAGCGCCAGCAGCAGAAGGTTGACCTGGCCGAAGCTGACCGTGTCCCGGAACGGTTCGAACAGGGCGAGGGCGCACAGGACGAGGGAGGTGCCGAACCAGCCGTGGCGGCGCAGACGCGGCCCGGCGAGCACGAACAGCACCACCCCGAGCGCCACCAGATCGAGCCCCAGGCACAGCACGATCGCGGTGCGCAGCCCGACCCACGCCATGGGGAGCATCGCGACGGCGGCGAACGGCGGGTACGTGAAGCCGTACGTCGTGCCCGGCACCCGGTAGTCGTAGACGCGGCCACCGTGGTGGACCCAGGTGTCGACGGTGCCGTGGTAGACGCGCAGGTCGAACCAGTCCCGCAGCAGCGGCACCGTCGCGGTGAACACGGTGACCGCCAGGGCCAGGCCGAGGACCAGCGCGACCCGGGCGCGGTCGGTGCGGGGCAGCAGCCGGTGCCGGCCGTCGGGGGCGCTCACGCGGTCCGCTCCAGGGCCGGTGCCAGGGACGCCTGGTGGGCCTGCCAGAGCACGACCACCGCGAGGACTCCCCCGCACACCGCCAGGGCGAGCTGCTCGGTGTCCGCCGGGTTCCCGCTCGGCAGGACGGCCAGCGCGAGCACCCCGGTGGCGGCCACGAGCCTGTGCTGCGCCGTGCTGTTCCGGGCCGCCGCGGCGATGAGGAACAGCCCCCAGAGCGCGTACCAGGGGCGTATCGCCGGGCCGAGCACGGCCACCGCGGCGAGGCTGAGGCCGAGCGCGTGGACCGGGCCTGGTCGCAGACGGAGCCAGATGAAGAGGACGACGGCGAGCGTCACCACGAGGCCGGCGGCGCGCCAGGCCGGGAGCGCGAACGGCGCCAGGTCGCTGCCGAGTCCGTGCAGCAGGTTCGTGGTGGCGCGGCCGAGGAGGGTGGTGGGCGACCAGTTGTGCGGGGAGACCGGGGTGCGCAGGGCGGCGATCCAGCCGTATCCCGTGCCGGTGAGGGCGGTGACTCCCGCGGTGGTGGCCGCGGCGACGGCGACCGTCGTGACGGTCGTCCGCACCCAGCCGGTCCGGCCGCGCATCACGACCACCGCGAGCAGGCCGAGCGCGGCGGGTGCCTTGACCAGCGCGGCGAGGGTGACGAGGACGACGCCGAGGGCGTAGCCGCGGCCCCGCGCGGCCACCAGGCCGACGCCGAGCAGGCCGAGCATCATGGCGTCGTTGTGCGCGCCGGCCACGAGGTGGAGCAGGACGAGGGGGTTGAGGGCGCCGAGCCAGAGGGCGACGGCCGGATCGCCGCCGTGGTGCCTGGCCAGCCGGGGCAGCGCCACCGCCATCAGGGCCACGCCGAGCAGCGCCACCATCCGCATGCCGATCAGGCCCTCCGGTATGCGCCCCTCCGTCAGGGCGGACAGCGCGGAGGCCAAGGCGAGGAAGACCGGACCGTACGGGGTGGCCGTGTGCCGCCACACCGGGGCGACCTCGTCGGCGAGGGGTCCGCCGAGCCGTGCGGGGCCGTGGGCGTAGACGTCCATGTGGGCGTCGACCATGGCGCCCTGCGCGAGGTAGCTGTACACGTCCCGGCTGAACAGGGGCGGGGCCAGCAGCAGGGGGGCCGCCCAGACCAGCAGGACGACCAGCAGGGCCCGGGGTGTGGGTGGTTCGGGGCCCCGGACGACCTTCCCCAGCAGGGCCCAGGCGGCGATCAGCAGGACGACGCCGAAGTACACGCAGACCAGGCCGAGCGCGCCGCGTCCGGAGGCCGGTGACAGCAGGTCGCGCGTGGGCAGGGCGCCGGCGGTCTCGCCGCCCAGGGCGAGGAAGGCGGTGCCGGCCAGGCCCAGGGCCTGGCAGCGGCGGAGATCGACGGGGAAAGCGATGGCCAACACTCGGTCAGCGTGTCAACGCCGGATGGCGTCGAGGCGACGCCCTGTCTGCGGGACGGGGACCGCGATGCGACCGGCGGGTGATCTCACGCGGACGTGACCGGGTGGTGCGCAGGGCAGCGGACCGGGCGGCTCAGGAGACGCCCGGTGCCGGGCGGTTCGACAGACGGCATGACCGGGTGGTGCGGAAGACGGCGTGGGCCGGTCGTTCAGAAGACGGACAGGCCCGTCAGTGTCGTGAAGCGGTCCAGGGCCGCGACGCCCGCGACCGAGTTGCCCCGTTCGTCCAGGCCGGGGCTCCACACGCACAGGGTGCAGCGGCCCGGTACGACCGCGATGATGCCGCCGCCCACACCGCTCTTGCCGGGCAGCCCGACACGGTAGGCGAAGTCGCCCGCGGCGTCGTACGTGCCGCAGGTGAGCATGATCGCGTTGATCTGCTTGGCCTGGCTGCGGGTGAGCAGACGGGTGCCGTCGGCGCGGACGCCGTGCCGGGCGAGGAAGGTCGTGGCGAGGGCGAGGTCGGCGCAGGACGCGGTGAGGGAGCACTGGCGGAAGTACTGGTCGAGGAGGACCGGTACGGGGTTGTCGATGTTGCCGTACGACGCCATGAAGTGGCCGAGGGCGGCGTTGCGGTCGCCGTGCGCGGACTCGGAGGCGGCGATCTCCGGATCGAAGTCCAGCTCCGGGTTGCCGCTCTCCGCGCGGAGGAAGGCGAGCAGCTCGCCGGCCGCGTCGCCGGTGCGGCTGAGAAGGCGGTCGGTCACGACGAGGGCGCCCGCGTTGATGAACGGGTTGCGGGGGATGCCGTTCTCGTACTCCAGCTGCACCAGGGAGTTGAAGGGGTTGCCGGACGGCTCGCGGCCGACGTGCTCCCAGAGGGCGTCGCCCTCACGGGCCAGGTCGAGGGCGAGGGTGAAGACCTTGGTGATGGACTGCGTGGAGAACGGCTCCCGCCAGTCCCCCACGCCGTACACCGTGCCGTCGAGTTCCGCGACGGCCATGCCGAAGCGGCGCGGATCGCGGGCCGCGAGCGCCGGGATGTAGTCGGCGGGGCGGCCGCGGCCCGGGGTCCGCTCGATCTCCTCGGCGATGCGCTCCAGGACCGGCTGGAAGGTGAGGGACGACGTCGTTGTCATGATCACCATTGTGCCTCCTTTGTACCGGTCCCGGAGCATAGACCCAGGTCAGGGCCGGTCCCGCACGGGGTCAGGAGCGAAGGGCTCCGCTGCCCGCGAGGACCTCGGGCCGCAGCAGCTTCTGGAGCCGCTCGGCGGGCAACAGGCCCTTCTCCAGCACGAGTTCGGCGACGCCCCGGCCGGTGGCGAGGGCCTCCTTGGCGATGTCGGTGGCCGCCGTGTAGCCGATGTGCGGGTTGAGGGCGGTGACCAGGCCGATGGAGTTCTCCACCGCCGCGCGCAGTTCGGCCTCGTTGGCGGTGATGCCGTCGACGCAGCGCTCGGCGAGGGTGAGGCACGCCGCGCGCAGATGCGTGATGGACTCCGACAGCGAGTGCAGGATGATCGGTTCGAAGGCGTTGAGCTGGAGCTGGCCTGCCTCGGCGGCCATGGTGATGGTGACGTCGTTGCCGATCACCTCGAAGGCGACCTGGTTGACGACCTCGGGGATGACGGGGTTGACCTTGCCCGGCATGATCGACGAACCGGCCTGCACCGGCGGCAGGTTGATCTCGTTGAGCCCCGCGCGCGGCCCGGACGACAGCAGCCGCAGATCGTTGCAGCTCTTGGACAGCTTCACCGCGATCCGCTTG
>NZ_LIRK01000626.1 GCF_001419765.1 Streptomyces torulosus | reverse complement strand
CTGTTCACGAGCGAAGACCGCGGCCACGACGGGCTGACGTCCGAGGAGACGGCCTTCCTGGTCGCCGCGGCGGAGCAGCGGGCGGCGGAGGAGCGGGCCGCCACCCGGGCCCGGCGCCGGAGCCGCACACTCACGGCCTCGCTCTGCGCCGTGCTGGCGGTGGCCCTGGTCGTCGGCCTGACCGCCGTACGCCTGCGTCAGGACAGCGAGAAGCAGACCACCGACACCGCGGCCCGCCGGGTGGCCGCGGTCGCCGACGCGCTACGTACCACCGACCCGCGCACCGCGATGCTGCTCGGCGTCGCCGCATGGCGCCTCTCTCCCCTGCCGGAGTCCCGCCGCGCCTTGCTGGGCGCGCTGGCCCAGCGCGAACTGGGCAACTTCACCGACCCGGCGCCCGGTGACGAACCTGCGCGGTTCCTCGACAGTTCCGGGCGCACCCTGCTCAGCACCAGCGACAACAGCACCTGGCGGACGTGGGATATAGGCACCCACCGCCGTATCGCCTCGGGGTCCGTACCTCGTGGGTCGGTACTCGCCGCGGGTCCGGGCGGCCGGGTGCTCGTCGTCTACACCGCTGACAGGACCCAGCGGCTGTGGGACACCCGAACGAGGCGCTGGATCGGGGATCCCCTGCCACTCAGGTACACCGTGAGCTTCGGGGCGAGTGGCCGCAACTACCTGGTGAGGAGCATCGGCGACGACCGGGCCGGCCTTTACTCCCTCACCGACGGTCATCTGGTGTTCCGGACCCCGTCGGCCGGCAGGGGGGAACTCTCCGACGCAGCAGCCGACGACGACCGGTTGATGGCCGTCTGCCCGCGCGGCCGGGCTCCGCAGGTCTGGGACATCTCCACGCGCAGCGTCCGATCCGGTGCATGGACGAGCGCTCGCGGCGTCTGTGGTGACAGCACCCACATCCGCTTCACCGGCGGCCGGCTCCTCGCGCTCACCGGGGGCCGCCGGGTGCGTGTATGGAACACCACGACGGGACGAGAGCTCGCCGACGTCGCCCACCCGGGCGTCCTTGGGGCCGTCGTGAGCGCGGACGGCTCGTTTCTGGCAACCGGCGGCGGCCACGAGATCAGAGTGTGGCGTCTGCCCAACCGCGGCGCCCCCGTTTTCCGCCACTCCCTGGACAACACGTCGCTCTCCGGTCTCGCCTGGGACTCCTCGCGGCCCCTGCTGCGGTACCTCGAAGGGGGCACGGTCCACACCCTCGACCTCACCACGACGCTCACCCGCACCTGGCGCACGAGTCCGCTCGCCGGGGTCCGGCTCAGCCCCGACGGCAGGACACTCGCCACCGCCGAACGCATCGGTGACCACTACGTCGTCCAGCTGCGGAACACACGCGACGGCCGTCTGGTGCGAACCCTGCCGACACCGTCACTTCCCGTCTTCCGCGACAGCATGCGGACGGCGGTCAGCACGGACATCACCGAGCCCATGCTGTCCTTCAGCCCGGACGGAGGCATGTTCGCGTACGGAGTCTCCGCCCCCTGGGACACGGCGCCTCAGCGTCTGACGGTGTGGGACGTGACCGCCGGACACGCGAAGACCACGGTGGACCTGGCGACGGCGTCCACGAAGTCCACGGAGGCGATCGCCCTGGGACCGGGCGGTCGTACGCTCCTCACCGCACGTCTGACCGAGGACGGGTACGTCAACGAGACATGGGACACCACGCGGCAGCGGAGGACAGCGCTCCTCCCCGGCCCGGGCGGCGATCGTCTGGCCGTCAGCCGGGACGGCAAGCTCCTCGTGACCGACAACCGCGTCGTCCGAGCGGGCCGGTCCCACGCCCATGACCTCGTCCAGCACGACGGCATCGGGGCCATCGCCTTCGCTCCCGACGGCTCCGGCCTGGCGGCGGGCGACTGGACGGGGCGGGTGGCCGTCTGGGACGGCGACCTCCGGCATCGAGGGGGCATCCTGAGGAACGTCTTTCCTGCGCCCGTCGATGCGTCCTCCGACTCGGCCGAGTCGATCACGGCTCTCGCCTTCAGTCCGGACGGCAGCACGCTCGCCGTGGGCGGCGACACGGGCACCCTCCAACTCTGGGACACAGCGACCCAGCAACCTCTCGGCCCTCCTCTGCCCACCCCTGGTGAGAGCATCGACACGCTCGCCTTCAGCCCGGACAGCACCCTGCTGTACGCGGGCGGCCGGCACGTCCCGCTCCAGCGGTACGTCGTGGATCCTGACCGAGCGGTGTCCCTCGTCTGCTCCCGCACCGGGAACACGGATTTGACCCGGGCGCAGTGGCGCACCTACGTTCCGGAACGGCCGTACCGGCGGGTCTGCCCCTGACTGTCTCCGTCGGCCGATGAAGACGCCGCCGATGCCGGTCTAGCCGCGGATCAGGCCGACCTGCTGTGCGGTGAGAAAGACGTTGGATTGCTTGTCCATGCCGCTGGCGATGTGGTGGGCGATGGGGCGGAACCGGGAAGCCGCGGTGATGGCGATGGTGTAGCGCAGCATGCCGCACGCCTGCGCGGTGCGGTCGGTGTCGCGGACGCCGAGGTCCCTGAGGCTCTGCTCAAGGCTGAACCTGCTCAGGTCGACGTCGGTCAGCGACCGGTTCGCGATGCGGGCGAGGTCGTCGTAGCCCTCCTTGCCGAGGAACCAGTTGTCATCGGTGGCGTCCTCCTTGTTCGGGATGTCGGAGGCGAGGTTCAGGACGACGTCGTGCGGGGTGCCGCTGACGAAGAACCGCACGACGCGGAAGTCGCTCAGCCGTACGACCGCGTGCACCGTGGGGGTGTGGTCGCCGCTGCTGATCACGATGTCGGCGAAACGTCGGGTGTCGACGTCGGGCGTGGTGTTGCCGCCGGCCGAGGTCTCGGCGAGATTCCGCAGCCGCTCGAGCATGTCCAGATAGGCGCCCGAGCCGCGGTCCAGCTGCCAGCGGACCTTGGGGAAGTCGACGTCGTCGGTGCCCATCCACCCGTGGATGATCACCAGGAATCCGAGAAGCACGGAGAAGGCGACCACGAGGGTGACGCTGGTGGGCATGTCGTGCTCCGGTTGTTCGACGTGCGGCGATGTCACCACCGACGCTCACAGCCGGGCGGTTGTTTGGCAGGCCCCTGTTGCCGCCGCGGACAATTCCAGAGGTCCGAGTTCCGTGTGATTCGTACTCATACAGGGCTTCTCGACTTCGCGCCGCAACCTCAGTGATGTGGAAGACGTGACGGAGACGCACCGAGGCCCGGCGGGTGGCCAGGATGCCCACCCGTCGCGCCTCGGTACGCGTCGTCAGGCGGTGCGCCGCTGGAACCGCTGGATGGGTGGTGCAGCGGTACTGGTTCACGAAGGCACCGTCGGCGGTGGAGGCGCCCGAGACGTCCAGGCACTTGCCGCTGTGCCGGGCGACCAGGTTGTAGTACGGCGACCAGGTTGTAGTACGGGCCGCCGCCCACGCCGGTGACCGTGCCGGCGGCGGTGTCGAGGGCGACCTGCGGGTACCAGGGCAGGTTCATGGTGGTCCGGGTGGGGAAGGTCAGCGGCAGCCACACGTACGGGGAGTCGCTGCCCGGCTACAGCGGCACCTCCTTCACCACCCCGCAGATCGGCGACGCGACGGTCACCCGGGTCTCCGACGTGGCGTCCGGCGCCGACCTGTCGTACAGCGCGCAAGCGGGGTGCCGCGATCGCGGTCACCTCTCATGTGGCGGTCACCCCTCACGCGGTGGCCGCCTCGCCCGTCGCGGGTGAGGCGCCCGGTGGGGTTCTGAGCTGCGATGGACGTGGCGGCCGGTCGGCGGAAGGTCGCTGTCCGGGCCACCCCACCGGTGTCCCGGGCCGACTCGGCGAGGTGGGCGGCGTGGCGCACTGGCGGGCTCTGATGGTTCTCGGCACGGCCCAGTTCCTGATGGTGCTGGACACCTCCGTCATGAATGTCTCGATCAGTCAGCTGGTCGAGGACTTCGACACCGAGGTCACGGCCATCCAGGCCGTGATCACCCTGTACGCGCTGGTCATGGCCGCGTTCATGCTCATCGGAGGGCGCCTCGGGGACATCCTCGGGCGACGTCGCGTCTTCCTCCTGGGCCTCGTCGTCTACGCCACCGGATCGGCCCTGACCGCCGTGGCCCCCACCCTGTGGGTCCTCACCCTGGGCTGGTCCGTCATCGAGGGGATCGGGGCCGCCATGGTGCTGCCGGCCATGGCGGCCCTCGTCGCCGAGTCCTACCGGGGCCGGGACCGGGCCGTCGCCTACGGCGTCATCGGCGGACTCGCCGGTGCGGGCATCGCGGTCGGCCCGCTGCTGGGCGGCTGGGTCACCACGTACCTCACCTGGCGGCTGGTCTTCGCCGGCGAGGTGGTGGTCGTCGCGGCCGTCCTCTGCTTCCGCCGCGTGATCACCGACATCCCGCGCACCGGACCCCGCCCCGCACTGGACGTCGTCGGCGCGACCCTCTCGGCCGCCGGGCTCGGCCTGGGCGTGCTGGGGGTGCTCCAGAGCGGAACCTGGGGCTGGGTGCAGCCCCGCAACCCGCCCTTCACCATCCTCGGATTCGCGCCCACCCTGTTCGTCGTCGCCGCCGGAGTGGCCGTCCTGGCCTTCTTCCGGCACTGGGAACGGCACCGGGAGCGCGAGAACCGCGACCCCCTGGTGCATCTGTCGCTGCTGCGCGTCCCCGCGCTGCGGTCCGGCCTGATGACGCTGATGAGCCAGAACCTCATCCTGCTCGGCGTGTTCTTCACCATCCCGCTGTACCTCCAGGTCGTCCAGGGATTCGACGCGTTCCAGACGGGGCTGCGGTTGCTCCCCGTGTCCGTCACCATGCTCGTGGCGTCCACCGTCGCCGCCCGGTTGGGCCGGCGGGTGGGGCCGCGCCGCATGGTCCGGTTGGGCCTCGCGGCACTCGTCGGGGCCGTCGTGTGGCTGCTGGCCACCATCGACCCCGTCATCGACGACGCACAGTTCGCCTGCGCCATGGCCCTGCTCGGCGTGGGCATGGGCATGCTCGCCTCGCAGCTGGGCAACGTCGTGCAGTCCAGCGTGGGCGAGGAGGAACGCAGCGAGGCCGGCGGCATGCAGTTCACCGCGCAGAACCTGGGCTCCGCGCTGGGTACGGCACTCATGGGCTCGATCCTCGTCGGCGCGCTCGCCCACGCCTTCACCTCCCAGGTCGCCGACGACCCGCGGCTGTCGGAGGAGACCCGCGAGCGCACGGGAGTCGCCCTGGAGGCCGGGATCTCCTTCGTCCCCACCGACCAGGTGCGCTCCGCCGCAGAGCGGGCCGGGCTGCCGCCGTCCGAGGTCGAGGCGCTCACCGACGCCTACGCCACCGCCCAGCTGAACGGCCTCAAGGCGGCCCTCCTGGCCGCCGGCGGCATCACCCTCGCGAGCTACCTCGTCACACCGCATCTGCCGACGGGGCGGAACGGAGGGACCGGCGGGAAAGGCCCGGCGGCGCCGCCGGACGCCGCCGCCCCGGCCGCCGGAACGACCCGGCCGACCGGCCGCCCATGAAGGGGGTTCCCGTGTCCGAGAGCGACCGGACCACCGCCCAGGCACAGACCATGCCCCCCGCGCGCCCCACCGCCCGGGCCAGGCGGGGCGAGCGCCGCGCCCACGCGGACTACACCGGCGGCATCTACGGCTCCATGCTGGCGGCGTCCGTGATCCTCGGCGCCGGCACCCTGGGATCCTTCCCGCGGCTGGAGATCGTGCTGCTGTTGCTGCTCACCGGCATCGTCTTCTGGATCGGGCACGTGCACGCCGTGCTGTTCGGGGAACGCCTCGCCCAGCGAGCCCCGGACCACCGGGTCGTCCTGCGCGTCTGCCAGGAGGAGTGGCCGATCATGAAGGCCGCCGTCCCGCCCGCCCTGGCGGTGGCGGTCAGCCCGCTCCTCGGCCTGGGCGTCCAAGGCGCCGTCTGGCTGGCGCTCGCCGTGGCCCTGGCCGGGCAGGTGGGCTGGTCCGTCGCGGCGGCACGGTGGGCCGGCGCCTCCTGGCGTCTCGTCCTGATCGCCGCGTCCGTCAATGTGCTGCTCGGCCTGCCGATCATCTGCTTCAAGCTCTTCCTCAAACACTGATCGGGGCCCCTGGACCACCGTCATGGGAGCTCAGCGTCCACCGTCACGGGCAGTTCACCTGCACGGGGTGAGGCCCGGGGACGCCCCGACCGGCACGATCGTCGGGACAGGGACGGAGTTCGCACCCCGGCCGCCCGCGGGAGAACAGCTCATGCGCTACGAGATCCGCGTCGAGGGACATATGTCGGAGACGCTGGCCAAGGCCTTTCCGGAGCTGGACCATGTGCTGATGTCCGGACAGACCCTACTGTTCGGCCACGTCATCGACGAGGCACACCTGTACGGGCTGCTGGCGCGCTGCCGGTCGCTGGGACTGCGGGTCGTGGAGATGCGCCAACTGCCGGAATGAGCCGGAACGACTCACGGCCCGGACGCGCGGTCCCGTCCCTCCGGTCCGGCACCGTCACCGGAGCCGTCCGAGGCGGCCGGATCACCTCCCCGCCGACGCAGCCCCACATCCACGGCCGTCGCCAGCACCCGCGCGGCACCGCCCACGAGCAGCAGACCCACCACCATCTGGATCATGGTCGCCACCCGCCCCGTCTCCGAACGGGCGGTGATGTCGCCGAAGCCGACGGTGGTGAACGTCGTCAGCGTGTAGTACAGGGAGTCCGTCCTGGTCATCGGCTC
>NZ_LIRK01000625.1 GCF_001419765.1 Streptomyces torulosus | reverse complement strand
GTACGAGGGGTTGGGCGCTTTTCGGTCAGGTCCGCAGACGCTCCGCCAGTCCCGCGAAGTAGCCGCGGTGCACGGCGGTCAGATCCACCTCGTCCGGGTCCAGCAGCCACAGCAGATGGGCGCCCTCGATGAACGCGGCCACCTCCGTCGCCAGGACCGCCGGGTCCAGGTCGGCGCGGGCCGAGCCGTCCGCCGCCGCCCGCGTGAACAGGGCGTTCAGATGGGCCCGCAGGGCCCGGCCCCGGTCCCGGAACCAGGTGTGCAGGGCGGCGCCCGGCTCCAGGTTCTCGGCGGTGAGGGTGGTGTGCAGGGCGGCGAGTTCGCGTTCGGTGGCGGCGGTGTGCTCGGCGTCCCGGACGAACCAGTCGAAGGCCTGGTCGAGGGTGGGCTCGGCGTCCGGGGGGACCGACAGCCGCTCCAGGGCGCGCCGGTCCGCCTCCTCCAGGACGGCCTGGACGAGACCGTCCTTGCTGCCGAAGTGGTGGATCAGGGCGGAGGGGGTGGCGCCGGCCCGCTCGGCGATGGCGGCCACACCCGTGCCGCGCACGCCCTGCTGCGCGAACAGCTTGATCGCAGCGTCGACCATCGCGCGCCGGCGTGCCACGCCCCGCTTCTGTACCTGCCCCTTGACTCCGGCCATGGGGATCAGGGTGCCGGGCGGAGGGCGGGGGCGTCCAACTCGAAAAACGGGTGCGTGGCCTGCGCCGAGTCATTATCTTGAATGACCATGCAGGAAAATGAGTTCCGGACCGAGGGCGAGATCGAGAACGTGACGGAGACCGAGGGCATGACGGAGAACACCTACGAGTACCTGGTCGGCCGGGCGCGGACCGTGTCCACCGACGGCGTCGAGCTGTGGGCCGAGGAGTTCGGCAGCCCCGGCGACCCCGCGGTGCTGCTGATCATGGGGGCCCAGGCGCAGGGCGTGCAGTGGAACGACGGGCTGGTGCGGCGCCTCGTCGACGGGGGCCGCCGGGTCGTCCGGTACGACCACCGCGACACCGGCCGCTCCTCCACCGTCGACTACGCCGCCCGGCCGTACACGGTCGCCGACCTGGCGTCCGACGCGCTCGCCGTCCTCGACGCGTTCGGGGTGGACCGCGCGCACCTCGTGGGCGCCTCGCTGGGCGGGATCATCGCGCAGCGGATCGCCGTCACCGCCCCCGAGCGGGTGCTGACCCTGACGAGCCTGTCCTCCCAGCCCCTCGGCACGGACACGGCGGCCGCGGTCCTGCGGGCCATGGAGGGCGCGCCCCCAGCCCCCGACGAACTGCCGCCGCCCGCACCGGAGTTGCTGGCCGCGCTCGCCTCCGCCTTCCCCGGCCCGGACACCGGTCCCGAGGAGTACCTCGCCCTCCGGCTGCCGCTGTGGCGGGTGCTGCACGGCCCGGTGCTGCCGTTCGTCGAGGAGGAGTACCGGGCGATGGAGCGGCGGGTGTACGAGCGGGCCCGCGATCTGCTCGCCGGGTTGAACCACACGCTCGCCGGGGCCGCCGGCGGTGACTCCACGGCGGACCTCGCCTCCGTCACCGCGCCGACGCTCGTGCTGCACGGCACCGAGGACCCGATGTTCCCGCCCCCGCACGCCGAGGCCACCGCCGCCGCGATCCCGGGCGCCCGCCTGGTCATGGTCGAGGGCATGGGCCACACCCTGCCCCCGGCCCTGGACACCCGCCTCGCCGACGAGATCCTGCGCCACACGGCCTGAGCGCGAGCGGGCCGGACACAAGCGGCCTCACCCCCCGGATCAGCCGATCGTCGCGGCCGAGCGGGCGCGGAACGTGCGGCGGTACGTGTCCGGCGGCACTCCGACCGTGCGGTTGAAGTGCCGCCGGAGGGTCGTCGCCGTACCCATGCCGGTGGCCTCCGCGATGGCGTCCACGCCGTCGTCGGTGGCCTCCAGCAACTCCTGGGCCCGCCGGATGCGTTGTGTCAGCAGCCACTGCAACGGGGTGGTGCCGGTCGCCGCCCGGAAGTGGCGGCCCAGGTGACGGGCGCTCATGTTCGCCCTGCGCGCCAGGTCCTCCACGGTCAGCGGCTGGTCGAGGCGTTCGAGCACCCAGGGGAGCAGCGCGCCGAGCGGATGGTCGTCGCGCGCGGGCACCGGGGCCGTGACGAACTGGGCCTGGCCACCCGCCCGGTGCGGCGGTACGACCAGCCGCCGGGCCGCGGTGTTGGCGACCGCCGAACCGTGGTCCAGGCGCACCAGATGCAGACAGAGATCCAGCGCGGCGGCCTTGCCCGCGGACGTGAGCACGCTGCCGTTGTCCACGTACAGCACGTCCGGGTCGACCTCCACCTCCGGGTGGCGGGCGGCCAGGACGTCGGTGTGGGCCCAGTGCGTGGTCGCCCGTCTGCCGTCCAGCAGGCCGGCGGCGGCCAGCACGAACGCGCCCGTGCACAGCGAGGCCACCCGTGCGCCCGCCTCGTGGGCCGCGCGCACCGCGTCGACCAGGGCGGCGGGCGGCTCCACGTCGACGTCGGCCCAGCCGGGGACGATCACCGTGTCCGCGTAAGGGAGTTGATCCAGCCCGTGGTCGGGTTCCATCCGGAACCGGCCGACGCGCACCGCGTCCGGTCCGCAGACCGAGACGTCGTACCAGGGGCCGGGGACGCCGTCCGGGACGGACGCGAAGATCTCGTACGCCACGGACAGTTCGAAGTGCAGCATGCCCTCGGTGACGGCCAGCGCGACGGAAACCATGTCCGGAATTGTACGGGGCATGTCGTTCCGGACACTCGCCAGGAGGCCGCCGCCCTCGCCAGGATGGTCACGACGGAACGACGGAACACATCACGACGGATCGACGTGATGACCGAACGCCGTTGCCACGTGGGGCTTCTCGCGTACGGCGACGGCGACGAACGGTGGGAGAGACCATGGGTACGGCGACGGGGTCGGGGCGGCGCACGGTGGCGGTCTTCGGCGCGTACGGGCACACCGGGCGGTTCGTGGTGGCGGAGCTGCGGGCCCGCGGCTTCCACCCGGTGGCGGTGGGGCGGGACGCCGGCAAGCTGCGGGCGTTCGCGGCCGCCGAGCCGGGACCGGAGCCCGGGCAGGCCCTCGACGCCCGGACGGCCTCCGTCGACGACGCGGCCTCGCTCGACCGCGCGTTGGCCGGCGCGGACGCGGTGATCAACTGCGCCGGGCCGTTCGCGGTGACCGCCGCCCCGGTGATCGAGGCGGCCCTGCGCGCCGGGATCCCGTACGTGGACGTGGCCGCCGAGATCGAGGCCAACGCCGACACCTTCGCCCACTTCGCCGAACGGGCCCGTGCGGCCGGGGCTCTGATCGTCCCGGCGATGGCCTTCTACGGCGGCCTCGGCGACCTGCTCGTCACGGCGGCGATGGGGGACTGGACGGCGGCCGACGAGGCGCACATCGCGTACGGGCTGAGCGGCTGGCACCCCACGGCCGGGACCCGCGCGGCGGGCGCCGTCTCCCGTGAGCGCAGGGACGGTCGCCGGGTGCGCTACGCGAACGGCGGGCTGGAGTACCGGGACGACGCCGCGCCCGGCCTGAAGTGGCCCTTCCCCGAGCCGATGGGCACCAGGGCCGTCATCGGCGAGTTCAGCATGGCCGACATCGTCACCGTGCCCAGCCATCTGTCCGTCCCCGACGTGACCACGTACATGACCGTCGAGGCCGCCGGTGAACTGGCGGACCCGGACACCCCGGCCCCCACCGCCGCCGACGAGCGGGGGCGGTCCGCGCAGACCTTCCTCGTCGACGCCGTCGTCCGCTCCGGCGGGGTGGAGCGGCGGGCCGTGGCACGGGGCCAGGACATCTACGCCGTCAGCGCGCCCCTCGCGGTGGAGGCGGTGGACCGCGTCCTCACGGGGCGGACCCGCGCGCAGGGTGTCGTCTCCGCCGGGGCGGCCTTCGACGCGACCGACTTCCTGCGGGCGCTGTCGGCGCACCTCACCGTCGAACTGGTCCGGTGACCGGCTGCGCGTACCGCCCCCGAAGCCCCCGGTGACGCGACGGGCTCCCGGCCGTTCGTCGGCCGGGAGCCCGTGTGGCACGGCGCCGCCGCTACCAGATCGCCTCGACCCACTCCGGGTGGTCGATGAACGGGTTCCGGTTGCCCTGGTAGTTGGAGTAGATGAGGTCGTTGCGGCGCTCTTCCCACGCGTCCGGCGGGTCCTCGTCGTTCCAGGCCTTCAGGACGGAGAGCCGGCCGTGGAAGCGGGTGCCGCCGTTGTCGACGGCGTCGTTGGGCTCCAGGTTGGGCCAGCCGTCGTCCCCTTCGTAGCGGACGGCCATGTAGAGGATCATGCGGGCCACGTCGCCCTTGACCGCGTCGCGCGGCTCGAAGGAGTTCGAGTCGATGAGGCTGCCGCCGCTGTTGGTGAACGTGCTGCCGCCGTTGTCGAAGTCGAGGTTGCCGCGCCGGGCGTTGACCTGGACGTCCTCGGCCCGCAGGTGGTGCAGGTCGGTGCCGGGGCCGGCGGACGTGCCGAAGTCGCCGTGGGACTGGGCCCACACGTGCTCGCGGTTCCAGTTGCCGGTGCTGCCGCCGTTGAGTGACTTGCTGCGGGAGATGCCGCTGTACAGCAGCTTCACGTTGCTGCTGTTGTTGGGGTCCTGGTCGGTGACCTTCAGCGCGTTCCAGACCGCCGAGTACGAGATGGACGTCTGGTCGCTGATGATCGTGTGCAGCGAGGACTTCAGCGCCGTGCCGGTCTTGCCGACCGCGTTCGCGTAGTACGTGTCGTCGTACGCCGTCGTCGTCGCCGAGGCGGGGGCGGCGGTGGCCGCCGGCAGGACGAGACCGGCGAGCACGGCCGACGTCGCGAGCGCGACCGTCTTCCAACTGCGAATCCGCGCAGCAGGCATGAGGGGTTGTCCCTTCCCAGAGGGCCGCGTGGAACGAGGGGTGGTTCGGGGAGCCTCGGTCTACGCGGGTTGACTGTGTGGGTAATCGAGAGATTGGCATGGACGGGTCAGTCCGTGTGTAAAGGGCAGGGGGCGGTTCGGTGACGTTTTTGAGAACGCGTCAACTTCCGTTAACCCAAGGCCCTCTGTGCGCCCCGAGCCAAGGGGAGACCCTCATTGACGTGCGACGTCAGGCGTGCTGCGGGCCGGCGGGGGAAGGCACCGAGGTGTGGGACGGCGGGGTCGGGAGGTCCAGCAGCGTCAGGTAGTGGCTGACATGGGTGGCCGCGTGGAGCATGGCGACGCCCCGTGCGGTCAGCTTGCGCTGCCAGTCGCCGAGGGAGGCGGCGAGGGTGTCCGCGCCGCCGGCCGTGCGGATCCGCCGGACCACGGTGGCGATGTGGTCCAGTGGATGGCCGCCGCGCCGCAGCAGATGGGCGAGCTCGGCGTCGCGGACGTCGTCGGCGCGGAAGACGCGGTACCCGGTGGCCGGGTCACGCGCCGGGGCGAGGACGCCGGCCTCCTCCCACTTCCGCAGCGTGGCCGGGGTGACGCCCAGATGGCGGGCCAGCTCGCCGACGGTCCAGGTCCGATGGGTCCCCGGCCCCGTCGCCTCCGTCGGCTCGGTCGGCCCCGGCCCCGTCGCCTCCGTCGGC
>NZ_LIRK01000624.1 GCF_001419765.1 Streptomyces torulosus | reverse complement strand
CTGCCCGGCGTGAGCCTCAGGCAGGCGCGGGCAGGTCGTGCCACCAGTGACCGCACCCGTCGGAGCAGAAGCGCTCGCGGCGCCGTTCGTCGGCGATCGCGAGCCCGGCGATCAACAGCCGGAACGCCTTGCGGCGTTCGTCGGGCGGGGTGAGTTGGACGATTCTGCCCAGCTGCTGCTCGATCCGACCGCGCACGATCAGCACGGCAGGCGTGTGCGTGGGCCGTAGCCCGGCGCGCAGGATGCTCCGGGGACCGTCCTCCTCGACGACACGTGCCTGGAGGCAGTGGTTGTGCAGGTGCCGCAGCACGTCGTACTGGGCCTCCGGGCCGAGCGCGTCGAACCATGCGATGCCCTCGGACATGGGGCGCAGCCCTTGGGCGAGTTGGTTGAGCGTCGCATCGCGATCGTCCATGTACGTGCTCCCTTGCGAGGCCGGGCTGCGGCAGTGGCGTGAGGTCAGCTCGTGAACCAGGCGACGAGGCGGACGTCGTCGGGGCCGTGGAGGGTGGACAGGGTGCGCATCACGGTCCAGACGGGGCCCCAGTGGGTGTCGGGCCCGGCGGCCATGGCTCGGGTTCGGGTGCCCGAGCGGTCGGTTTCGTGCCAGTCCGCGGAGGCGAGCTCCGCCCATGTGATCCATGTCGTGCCGCGCAGGTCGGTGGAGTCCGCGTACGGGGCGTACACGTCGCGCAGGGCTTCGGACGCGGTGTCCGGGAAGCCCCGGTTCTCGGCGAGGGGGCGGAAACCGGTGTCGTTGCGGACACCGAAGAGGCAGGCGAGCGCGTCGTACGCGTTGCCCACGTTCAGGACGAAGAGGTCCATGGCGGCGTGCCAGACGGAGTCCTCGTCGTCGGTGCCCCACAGGCGCGCGCCGGGGCGGCACTCGATCATCCCGCCCAGGTCGGTGGCCATGGGCGCATCGTGCCCGCGGCCCTCGCCCGTCGGCATCCGGTTTTCGTGGCCGGGCAAGGTCGGGCAGCTCGTCGGACATTGTTCGCTTAGCAGGCATATCCTTAAGGTGTGCCCGGTGTGGTCCACGGGGTGGGAGAGGGCGGTGGTGGCCGGGAGTTCTCAGGGGGCGGAGAGGAGATTGCCATGCGCGTGCTGTTGAAGGCGTCCTTCGACACCCAGCGGTCCAGCGAGATGCTGCGGAGCGGCAAGCTGCCCCAGATGATGGAGGCGCTCATGGAGCGCACCAGGCCGGAGTCCACCTACTTCACCGTCGATCAGGGCCGGCGCACGATGTACCTGTTCTTCGACATGACGGACTCCTCCGACATGCCCTCGATCGCCGAGCCGCTGTTCATGGAGATGGGCGCCAGCATCGACTACACGCCGGTCATGAACTTCGACGACCTGCAGACGGGCCTCGCCAAACTGAGCTGAGGCGACGTCCCCCGGCCCTCGCCGCCCCCGCAGCCGGCCCGGCCTCCCCGTCAGCTGAAGATGATCATCGAACCCTGGGCCAGGCTGCGGGTCGCCGCCGCGTTCAGGCCCAGCCACACGTGGCGTTCGCGGGCGAAGGGGCTGGAGTCGAACGGCGCGGGAGCGGCCGGTTCCTCCAACGACGTCGGCGCGAGCGGCGGGGCCGGGGCCAGCGGCGGGTTCGCGGGGTCGATCCCGATCGCCGGGGCCACGATCTCCAGTTCGCGCAGCAGTCCCTGGGAGGAGCCCAGCGGGCCGTTGCCGGCGAGGAGTTCGTCGTTGGCCAGCGGGTGCGGGAAGTCCACGGGGACGTACGCGCCCGCGTGGTCGTAGTGCCAGACGAGATGCGACTGCTGGGCCGTCGTCTCGAACATCTCCAGCAGCTGCTCGTAGTCGCCGCCCAGCTCTCCCACGGGCGTCACCGGCAGCCCGCACACCTGCAACAGGTAGGCCCGGCGCAGGAAGTGCAGCGCGTCGTAGTCGAAGCCCGCGATCGGGGCGACCTCCCCGGTCAGCCCTGGCATGTACTGGTACACCGGCACCGGCGGCAGTCCGGCCTCGCCCAGTACCTGGTTGTAGAGCGCGAGTTCCTCGGCGAAGGGGTTGTCGGGCGTGTGGCAGAGCACGTCGACGAGCGGGACCAACCAGAGGTCACAGGCCAAAGGAGCACTCCTCACAGTGTGGGCGGGGAAGAAGCGTAGTCGCTGAACGCCGCCTTCAGTCCCCTTCGTGCAGGTCCCATACCCACACACCGCCCACCCACTTACCGGGACGCCCGACCAGCTTGTCCACGGTGGCGCGCAACTGCTTGTCGTAGTACTGCGGCCGGAGGACCAGCGCGCCCGCGTGCCAGTACGCGAAGTCCTTGCGGGCCTGCGCCTGCCAGGCTTCCCCGATCACCGGGGTGCGGCCGGTGTAGCGCACGTCCCGCAGCAGGGCGGAGGTGTGGCGCGGTACGGCGCCGTAGATCCCGGTGCGGTCCTCGCCGTAGGGGCCGTTGAAGTAGCCGCCGGGCATCCGGAAGCCGAAGCGGGCCGTGGTCTGCCAGTGCAGCGCCTCCGCGTTGCCGGGGTCCGGCAGCGGCACGGGCACGAGCGTCTCGCCGGCGTCCGTGTCGACGTACGTCCGCCACGTGCCGTCCGCGATGAACGACGGCACCTCGGGCCGGTCCTGCGACTTCAGCGGGGCCGGGACGATCGGCAGCAGCGCCAGGGTGATCGCCAGGAACCCCATGTACCGCGTGCCGAGGCCCGGCACCTCCGCCAACTGTTCGAAGGCGAGCGCCAGCAGCATGCCGAGCACCGGCGCGCAGATCATCGCCACCCGGCCCTCGATGACCGACTCGAACAGCGGCCGGTCGGCGAGCAGTGCCCACGGTCCGGGCAGGACGAGGTCCGTCTGCGGGAGGCGGATCTCGGGGCCGAGGGAGAGGACGGCGGCGGCGACCGCCGTGAAGCCGAGCGCCTTCACCAGGGGGCGCTCCCACAGGCGGACGACGATGCCGAGGGCCAGCAGCACCAGCGGCCAGCCGTAGAAGGCGTTCTGCTCGGTGGGGTTGAGGGACAGCGCGTCCGCCCGCTCCGGGTCGCCCGCGAGGAGGGAGCGCTCGGCGAAGGAGAGCAGGGCGAGGGGGCTGTTCCCGGCGTTGTCGCCGTGCCCGATGCTCTTGTAGCTCTGCGGGCCGAAGAACTGCCAGGACAGGAAGAACGCCACCAGGGGCAGCGTGGTGAGGGCCGCGGCACCGAGGCCCTTCAGGAGGGGGCGCCAGGAGGCGCGGGCCACGTCCGGTCGTGCGGCCCCGTACGCGGCGGCGAACAGCAGCATGCCCATCGCGGCGAGCAGCAGCGGCTCCTCGCCGAGGAAGACCTGGTACGCCGCCATCAGGCCGAGGACGACCCCGTCCCGTACCGTCCGGGTGCCCGCGCACAGCCGGAGGGCCCGGTCGATGATCAGCGGGATCATGAACAGGACGATGAAGTTCGGGTGCGCGTTGGCGTGGCTGACCATCGGCGGCGCGAACGCCGCGAGGGCCGCACCCGTGAAGGCCGCGCCCCGGTGCCGTACGAGCCGCTTGACGAGCAGCCGGTACCAGGCGGCGGCGGTGGCGGCCAGGCCCAGCGTCATCACGAGGCCGAGGGTCACCGCGGGCCCCAGGGCGAGCGTCACCGGAGTGAACGGCACCGACAGGCCCAGCATGACCGTGTTGGCCATGAGGTTCACCCCGTCGGGGAAGCCCTGGAAGTCGGTGAACAGGGGGTTCCTGAGATGGGCGACGTTGTCGGCGGTGACGGCGAAGAACCACTCCCACTGGTTCTGGTCCTGGAGCGAGTCGGGGAGGTAACGGCCGTTCGGGTCGATCCAGCGGCCGGCGTAGAGGGTCACCGCCATCAGCAGGAAGACGACGACGGCGAGGACGTCGGCGGGGCGCAGCGACCGGACCGCCGCCCGGACCGAACGGCCCTTCAGGGAGGCGAGTTCACCGAGGACGTGGGCGTAGTCCCCGGCGCGGATCTTCGAACCGGGCTGATGGGACCAGCGGATCGGGACCTCGGCGACGGACCAGTCGGCGCGGCGGAAGTGCCGCAGTATCTCGACGTCTATCCCGAACCCGTCGAGCCGGGAGGCGGCGAACGCCTCACGGGCCCGCTCGCCGTCGAACAGCTTGAACCCGCACTGGGTGTCGCGGATGCCGGGCACCACGAGCCCGCGTATCAACAGGTTGCCCGCGCGGCCGAGGTTCTCGCGCAGCCGGTGCTGCCGCCGCTCGATGCGAGCCCCCGGCGCCTCACGGGAGCCGATCGCCGCCGCGTGTCCCTCGCTGAGCGCCTTGTCGAGCAGCTCCAACTCGTCGATGGGCGCGGCGAGATCGGCGTCCGTCAGCAGCACCCGGCGGCCGTACGAGGCGCAGACCCCGAGGCGCAGTGCGTGGCCCTTGCCCCGGTTTCGTGGCCCGCCCCTGATGAGCTGCACCCGCGCGTCGCGCTCGGTGACGGCGGCCACGACCTCGCGCGTGCCGTCCGTCGAACCGTCGTCGACGACGAGGACCTCCCAGGTCTCGGCGGCCTCCGTGGCGGTGAGGTGGGAGACGATCGCGTCGAGGGTGGGGCCGAGGCGCCGCTCCTCGTTGTAGGCGGGGACGACGACGGACAGGTCGACGCCGACCCGGGGGCCGGCGCCCGTGCGGGCCTCGCTCATCCCTCGGCCAGCCGTTCCACGAGGGTCAGCGAGTGGTCGTCGTACTCGGCGATGATCTCCTGCGCGGTGATCGCGTCCCGGCGGGTGAGCGCGTCCACGAGGTCGGTGTACCGGTCCCACAGCCGGCCCCTGAGGTCGTCCGCCCGGCGCAGGTGCTGCACCGCGCACACCCAGGACTGCACCCGCAGCCGGTGCAGGAAGTCGGACAGGTAGGGGTTGCCGAACAGGACGATCAGCTCGCGCCAGAACCGCAGGTCGTAGCCGATGAGGATGTTCAGGTCGCCGGCGGCCGCGGCCCGCCGGGCCTCCTCGCCGCGCCGCCGTACCCCGGCGAGCGCCGCCGCGGTGCGGGTGTCCATCTTCCGGTCGCCGAGCCGGCGGAACATGCCGTCGCCGATGAGGGTGCGGGCCTCGACCATGTGCCGGTAGTCGCCCGGCGAGTACTCGTGCACCTGGAAACCGCGGTGCTGCACCGCGTCCAGCAGCCCCTGCGCGGACAGGTCCACCAGCGCCTCGCGCACGGGCGTCGCCGACACCCCGTACTGCTCGGCGATCTCCTTCACCGTGAACTCCTGCCCCGGCTTCAGTCGGCCGGCCAGCACCTCGTCACGGAGCGCGTCCGCGAGCTGCTGCCGCAGGGTGCTTCGAGTCACGGCGCCATTGCCACCGCCGGTGCCGGGCATCGTGGTCCGCTCCCCCCATCCGCGTACGCGTACGCATTCCTGTGCGTGGTCTCTGCGTTCTCTTACGAGCACGTCACCTTACGCGTTCGCGTTCCGGGGAGGCTGTTTCGGGCCCGCCACCGCGACGGCGGCGCCGTACGGGCACCGACCGACACGAATCGGCCACCTGGCGTGCGGTTTTTCGTCACGGAGAGGAGGCGGGGGAGCAGGCGCGGCACATGCGGAAGGGCGCCCCCGGGTCGTGGGACCGGGGACGCCCTTCGGCACTCCTGGGGGCGGCGGCGTCAGACCGTGAACTCGTCCGCCGCCGTGAGCGCCGCGTCGAGGGCGGCGAGGCCCTCCTTGGCCTCGGCCTCCGTGATGTTGCACGGGGGGACGACGTGGGTGCGGTTCATGTTCACGAACGGCCACAGGCCCTGGGCCTTGGCGGCGCCCGCGAAGGCCAGCATGGGCGCGTTGGCCTCGCCGGCGGCGTTGTAGGGGACGAGGGGCTCGCGGGTCTCCTTGTTCCGGACGAGCTCCAGCGCCCAGAACATGCCGACGCCGCGCACCTCGCCCACCGAGGGGTGCCGCTCGGCCAGTGCGCGCAGCCCCGGCTCGATGACGGACGCGCCGAGCGCCGCCGCGTTCTCCACGACCCCCTCCTCCGCCATGACGTTGATCGTCGCGACGGCGGCGGCGCAGGCCAGCGGGTGCCCGGAGTACGTCAGACCACCGGGGTACGGGCGCCGGGCGAACGTCTCCGCGATGGCCGGCGAGATGGCGACGCCGCCGAGGGGGACGTAACCGGAGTTCACGCCCTTGGCGAAGGTCATCAGGTCGGGGACGAC
>NZ_LIRK01000623.1 GCF_001419765.1 Streptomyces torulosus | reverse complement strand
GAGGGCGGCGACGGGGTCGGCCGGTGCGAGCGCGGGCTCGGCGGTATGGCCGAGGGGCAGGCGGGCACGCCGGGCGAGGAGGGCGACGCTCTCGGCGAGCGGGCGGGCGCCGAGATGGTCGGCGACGACGGCGGACAAGCGGAGCAGTTCCGTCGCCCGAAGCCGGGCCTCGTCGTCGGCGCCGTCGGCCAGCAGGGCCTCGGCGAGCCGGTGCCGGACGCGGGCGAGGTCGTAGGGGCGTTCGAGGGGCTCGAAGGCGGTGACGACCTCGGACCAGGTGTCGGGGGTCATCAGGCCCTCGGCGCGCTGGAGTTCGGCGCGTACCCAGTGTTCGTGGGCGAGCCAGATCGGTGCTCCGGTGGTGAGCTTCTTGACCGCCGCGAGGATCCGGTCGAGGACCTCGGGGCGGCCCTGGTCGGCGGTGGGCAGTCCCCGGGCGTCGGCCTCGGCGACGGCGGCGCTGAGCAGCAGCGGCCAGGCGTACCGCTGGGTGCCGGCGGGGAAGCCGGTGTCGAGGACGCGGGCGAGTTCGGCGCGGGCGTCGGGGAGGCGGCCCTCGGCGGCGGCGATACCGATGGTGAGGAGGGAGAGCGGCAGGTTGTTCTGCGGCATGGGGTTGTGGGTGCCGAAGTGGCCGTACGCGGCGGAGTGTTGGCGCCGGGCCTCGGCGATGTCGCCGCGGGCGAGGGCGATGGCGGCGACGGAGAGGGCGGTGCCGCCGAGTCGCTTGGCGCTAGGGCCGATGTCCCGTGACCTGTTCGCGGCGTCGACTGCCTCGTCCCACTGGCCGAGGGAGAGGAGCGACTCGGCGAGGTTGCCCCAGACCCATGCCTCGGAGTCCGACAGGCCCATCCGCCGGGTGAGGTCGAGTCCCTCGCGCAGGTTGCGGACGGCGTCGCGGGAGCGGCCGACGCTCTCCAGGCTGGAGGGCAGGTTGACGTGGACGCGGCCCACGACGGCGGCGGGGCCGCGTTCGAGGACCCGGCGGCGTACCGCTTCCATCTCGGCGATGCCCGCGTCGATGTCGCCCGCGTCGACCATCAGGCCGCCGAGGGTGAGGCGGGCGTTGAGTTCGATGTCCTCGGCGCCCACCATGCGGGCGTACTCGACGGCGCGCTCGGCGTCGGAGAGAGCGTCGGGGCCGGGGGCGTGGAGCATGGCCCATCCGGCCACGCGGGAGAGCACCTCGGCGTGCATCTCCGACGGGGGCAGACCGCGCATGAGGTCCTGGGCGGTGGCGAGTTCCTTCCAGCCGTCGCCCCGGGACAGGCCCTCGGTCAGCAGGGAGCGCTGCACCCAGAACCAGGCGGTGCGCGCCGGGTCTCCCCCGTCCGCCAGCAGGTCCAGGGCGCGCCGGGTGATCCGCATGGCCCGTTCCCGCTCGCCGCAGAGCCGGCCGGCGACGGCCGCCTCGGCCATGAGGTCGAGATAGCGCAGGGGGGTGGTGGCGGGGTCGCAGCCGCACGGCGGATAGACCTCGGTGTAGTCGATGGGGCGCAGCGCGGAGCGCACGGCGTCGGGGGCGGCGTCCCACAGTTCCATCGCCCGCTCCAGGAGCCGTAGTTGCTCGGAGTGGGCGTGGCGGGAGCGGGCCTCGACGGCGGCGTCGAGGACGGCGGGCAAGGCCTTGGCGGCGTCATGGGCGTGGTACCAGTAGCTGGCCAAGCGGGTGGCGCGCCCGTCGGCGGGGACGACCGTCGGCTCGGCCTCCAGGGCTTCGGCGAAGCGGCGGTTGAGGCGGGAGCGTTCGCCGGGGAGGAGGTCGTCGCTGACGGCCTCGCGGACCAGGGAGTGGCGGAAGCGGTAGCCGTCGCCGCCGGGCGCGGCGAGCAGGATGTTGGCGCCGACGGCTGCGCGCAGGGCTTCGATGAGGTCGTCCTCGGAGAGTCCGGCGACGGCCGCGAGCAGGGCGTACTCCACGGTGGAGCCGCCCTCGGCGACGAGGCGGGCGACCCGCTGGGCGTCCTCGGGGAGCCGTTCGACACGGACGAGGAGCAGGTCCCGCAGGGAGTCGGTGAGGGAGGCGCAGCCTCCGTCGTGCGCGGCCGCGGCGAGTTCCTCGACGAAGAAGGCGTTGCCGTCGGAGCGTTCGAAGATCTCGTCGGCCTGGGCCGGGTCGGGTTCGGCGGCGAGGATGCCGGTGAGCTGGTGGCCGACCTCGGCGCGGTTGAAGCGGCGCAGTTCGATGCGGCGGACCGTGCGGAGGCGGTCGAGTTCGGCGAGGAGGGGGCGCAGCGGGTGGCGGCGGTGGATGTCGTCGGAGCGGTAGGTGGCGAGGACGACGAGGCGGCCGGTGCGCAGGGTGCGCAGCAGGTAGGCGAGGAGGTGGCGGGTGGAGGCGTCGGCCCAGTGCAGGTCCTCCAGGACGAGGACGACGGTGCGGTCGGCGGCGAGGCGTTCCAGGAGGCGGGCGGTGAGTTCGAAGAGGCGGGCGGTGCCCTCCTCGTCGTGCCGGGTCGGGGGTGTCTCACCCAGTTCGGGCAGCAGGCGGGCCAGTTCGGGTTCCTGGCCGGCGGCCGCGGCGATCAGTTCGGCGGGGAGCCGGCGGTGCAGGGCGCGCAGGGCGGTGGAGAAGGGCGCGTAGGGCAGTCCGTCGGCGCCGATCTCGACGCACCCGCCGAGCGCGACGACCGCGCCCCCGCGTGCGGCCTCGGTGGCGAACTCCTCGACCAGCCGGGTCTTGCCGACGCCGGCCTCGCCGCACAGCAGCAGTGCCTGCGGTTCGCCCCCTCCCCCACCCCCGCTCCCGGGTGTGCGTGAGGCACCGTCGGCGGCGCGGGTGAGGGCGTCGCGCAGCACCTCCAACTCCTCGGCGCGGCCGACGAACACCGGACTGACGGACCTGGTCTCCACACCGCCGAGCATCGCACGCGTGTCCGGCGCTCCGGCACCGAATATCCGCACCTCGCGGGGTTCGGTGCCGGGCGTCCCGGGTCCGGGGCTCACGCGGTGCGCGGCAGCCGGAACCGGTGTGTGCGGTGGCGCGTGCCGTGGTCCTCGATGTCCGGTTCCTCGGGGCCCGGCCGGGACGCGGAGCTCCGCGTCGTCCGGGCGTCGCGTGCGGCCTCGCGGCCGGCGCGGCGGGCGTCACGCGCCCTGCGGTAGGTCTCCGCGTCGCGGATCAGTTCCTCGGTGCGGATCCGCTGCTCGTACTCGAACATGTCGTGCCCCTCGTGAGAGTCGGTCGGGTTCGCTTGTTGCGATGCCTCAACCTTCGTCTCCGAGACGGGTCCGCCACATCGGGAGAGTTCCGCATCTTCGCCGGGCGGGGGGCCTTAGATCGGCGCCCTGAACGGGTGAGGGGCCTCAGGTCCGTCGTAAGGATCCCCACGACGGGTCTAAGGCCCCTCGGATGCCGCCCTCCTCGGGCGGGTACGTCAGGTGTTCGGCAGGCCCAGCAGGATGTCGGAGTACTTCAGGACGGCGAGGACCAGTCCGATGAAGCCGACCGAGACACCGGCCCACGCGACCGACTTGATCCACGGCGCCTGCACCTGGTCGGGGTCGCCGAACGCGGGCCGGACCAGGACGGCGACGCCGACGAGCATCGCGATCAGGGCGAAGATCCCGGACACCAGGGCGTTGGCGTTCCACGACTCGCCGTAGTACTGCTGGAGCATCGTGGCGACGTCGGCGTCCCGCGCGGTCTCCAGCTGCCCGAACATCTGGTTGCGGGCCTGGGCCACGGTGCCGACCCAGCTGCCGGTCAGCGAGACGAGGCCGAGCACCACGGCGACGATGCCCGCGGCGCCCTGTCCGACGCCCGGTTGCGCCTTGGCGGCGACCGGCGGAAGCTCCTCGTCGGCCACACCGGAGTCACCGGTCTCGCCGGTCTCGCCGAGGTCTGCGTCCCGCTCCTCGGCCTCCGCCGCGGGGTCCTGCTTGGTCACGTCCACCGACTCCTCGCCGGTCTTCGTCTCGGTGCCCGTCCCGGCTCCGGCCTCGTCCACTGTCTTGGTTCCCATGCCTCGCACCGTACGAATGTTGTCTGAGAGGTCTCTTAACGATCCCTGTGAACGCCACGCGCGCGTGTCGTACGCCACTCGGGCGCCAGGACGGACCATGTCTCCAGGTCGTGCCGGACCCCTCGGTGGGGATAGCGCTCGCGCTGCACGCCGTCCCGCGACATCCCCAGCCGCCGGGCCACGTTCAGGCTCGGTTCGTTCCCGGAGGCGGCGATCCACTCCACCCGGTGGATGCCGCGGACGTCGACCGCCCAGTCGATGAGGACGTGCATGGCGCGGGTGACGAGGCCGCGCCCGGTGCCGGCGGGTTCGAGCCAGCAGCCGACCTCGCAGTTGGCGTTGTCGGCGTCGAAGTTGAGGAAGAGGACCCCGCCGACGAGCTTCCCGTCGAGCCAGATGCCGTGCAGGGAGCCCGTGTCGGCGGCGCGCATGTCGGCGTACCGCTGGAGGACGGCACGCGCGGAGGGGACGTCCGTGGCGGTCGAGCCGAAGGGAACGTACTGGTTGATGAACTCCCGCCCCCGCTCCAGGTGCGCGAGGAACTCCTCGGCGTGCCAGGGGTCCAGCGGGCGCAGTTCGGCCCCGTCGTCACCCAGGGATATCGCGTACATCCTGCGGTCGCTCCTTCACCCGTACGTCCGTCGCGTCGGCGGCCCGTGGCCCCGGTACCTCTCCGGCGTCCCCCGCCAGTACGTCCGCCGCCTCGGCGTCCGTCGCGGCGGCCAGCCTCTCATGGGCGGCACGGGACTCGGGCGGCTCGATGCTGATGCGGGGCATGCGGCGGTCGAGCCAGCGGGGCAGCCACCAGTTGGCGCCGCCGAGCAGGTGCATCAGGGCGGGGACGAGGAGCGTGCGGAGGACGAACGCGTCGAGGGCGACGGCGGCGGCGAGCGCGATGCCGAACATGGCGATCACCCGGTCGCCGCTGAGCACGAAGGCGAGGAAGACGGAGATCATGATGACCGCCGCGGAGTTGATCACCCGGCTGGTCTCGGCGAGGCCGACACGGACCGCGCGCCGGTTGTCGCCGGTCTCCAGCCACTCCTCGTACATCCGGCTGACCAGGAAGACCTGGTAGTCCATGGAGAGCCCGAAGAGGACCGAGACCATGATCACCGGGAGGAAGGGCTCGATGGGGCCCGCCCGGCCGAGGCCGAGCAGTTCGCTCCCCCAGCCCCACTGGAAGATCGCGACGACGACGCCGAACGCGGCGGCGACGGCGGCCACGTTCATCGCGGCGGCCTTCAGCGGGATGCCGATCGACCGGAAGGCGAGCAGGAGCAGCAGACAGCCGAGGCCGATCACGGCACCGACGAACAGCGGGAGCTTGCCGACGATGACGTCGGCGAAGTCGTCGTAACCGGCGGTCACCCCACCGACGTGCAGATCGAGCGAGGTACCGCTCTCGGCCCGCGGCAGCACCTCGTCGCGCAGCCGTTCGACCAGGTCGCTGGTCCTCTCGGACTGCGGGGAGGAGTCGGGAACGACGGTGAGGTACGCGGTGTCGCCGCCGGTGTTGTAGGTGACCGGGGTGACCGCGGAGACGCCCTCGGTGGCGCGAAGGGTGGTGTCGAGGTTGTCGAGGGCTAGCTTGTCGGCGGCGCCGTCGACCTCGGTGACCAGGGTGAGCGGGCCGTTCACACCGGGGCCGAAGCCTCCCCCACTCTCGGCTGCGCTCGAGCGGGAGGTGCCCCCAGCGAGGAGGTCGTACGCCGCGCGGGTGGTGGTCGCCTTCGGATCGTTGCCCTGGTCGGAGGTGCCCAGGCGCAGGCCCAGGGTGGGCAGGGCCAGCAGGGTCATGACGACGAGGGCGATCGCGCCGAGCTTCTTGGGGTGCCGTTCGACGAACGCGGACCAGCGGGCGGCGAAGCCCGTGGGCAGCTCGGGCTCGGGCCCGTGCTCCGCCAGTCGGCGGCGTTCGCGGCGGCTGAGCGCCCGCATGCCGATGAGGGACAGCAGCGCGGGCAGCAGCGTCACGGAGGCGGCGACGGTGAGGACCACGGTCAGCGAGGCGGCGATCGCGACGCCGTTGAGGAAGCCGAGCCGCAGGATCAGCATGCCCAGGAGGGCTATGCACACGGTGGCACCCGCGAACACCACGGCCCGCCCGGTGGTGGCGACCGCGTTCCGTGCGGCCTCCTCGACGGGCAGTCCGCGTTTCAGCCCGCGTCGGTGCCGGGTCACGATGAACAGTGCGTAGTCGATGCCGACGCCGAGGCCGATGAGGGTGCCCAGCATGGGGGCGAAGTCGGCGACGGTCATGACGTGGCCGAGCAGGGTGATGCCCGCGTAGGCGGTGCCGACGCTGACCAGGGCGGTCGCGATCGGCAGAACGCTGGCGGCCGGCGAGCCGAAGGCGAGGAAGAGGACCACGGCGGCGACCAGCACGCCGACGATCTCCGCGAGGTGCCCCCCGGAGGTCTCGGTGAGCCCGATCGCCTCACCACCCAGCTCCACCTGGAGCCCGGGCGACTCGGCGGCCTTCGCGGTGTCGACGACGGCCTCGGCCTGCGCCTTGTCCACGTCACCGGCCGGCTTGTCGAAGGTCACGCTCGCGTACGCCGTGTGCCCGTCCTGGCTGATCCGGCCGGCGTCAGCCCCGTCGTACGGGTCGGTCACGGCGGCGACACCCGGCAGGCCGGCGATCTCGTCGAGGGTCCGGGTCATCGTCTGTTCGACGGCGGCGGCCCGCACGGTGCCGTCGTCGGTGTGCCAGACGACGGTGGCGTTGTCACCGCTGATGCCGGGGAAGCCCTCGCTCAGCAGCTCGGTGGCACGGCTGGACTCGGTTCCGGGGGTCTTGTAGTCGTTCGAGTACGCGGCGCCCGCCGCCACCGCGCCGGCGGCCGTGCCGGCGAAGGCGAGGAGCCACAGAAGGACGGCGACGAGACGGTGCCGGACGCACCAGCGTGCTAGGGCTGCCACGGATCATGCTCCTGGGGGATTTCGGGATCTTTGACCGTGTACAGCCTTTTCGAACTGAACACAATGCAAAGAACGCATGAGCAATCCCTGGCAACTGTTGCACCGGAAACTGATCGTTTGGGACCTATGAGGGTCTCATCACATGAGATGCGAGGCACCTCACAGGACAGATGACGGCACTCTGTCGCCCTGCGTCACGCCCGTTGACACCACTGAGGGCGGTGCGTCGTCCTGACGCACCGCCCTCAGAGCTCGCTCGGCCTCGGCGCTAGCTCGGCCTCGGCGCTCGCTCAGCCCTCGCTGACGCCCAGCTTCTCCAGGATCAGCTCCTTGACGCGGGCCGCGTCCGCCTGGCCGCGCGTCGCCTTCATGACCGCGCCGACCAGGGCACCGGCCGCGGCGACCTTGCCGCCGCGGATCTTGTCCGCGATGGCCGGGTTGCCCGCGATGGCCTCCTCGACCGCGGTGGTCAGGGCGCCCTCGTCGGAGACGACCTTCAGACCGCGCTTGTCGACGACCTCGTCCGGGGTGCCTTCGCCCGCGAGGACGCCCTCGATGACCTGACGTGCCAGCTTGTCGTTCAGGTCACCCTTCGCGACCAGCTCGGTGACCCGGGCGACCTCCGTCGGCGTGATCGCCAGCTCGTCGAGCGCCTTGCCCGACTCGTTGGCGCTGCGGGCCAGCTCGCCCATCCACCACTTACGGGCGGAGGCGGCGTCCGCCCCGGCCTCGATGGTGGCGACGATCGGCTCCAGCGCGCCCGCGTTGAGGATCGCCTGCATGTCGGTGCCGCTGACGGCCCACTCCTCGCGGAGCCGGTTACGGCGGACCAGCGGCAGCTCGGGCAGCGCGGACCGGATCTCCTCGACCCACTCGCGCGAGGGCGCCACCGGCACCAGGTCGGGCTCCGGGAAGTACCGGTAGTCCTCGGCCTCCTCCTTCACCCGGCCCGAGGTCGTGGACCCCGTGTCCTCGTGGAAGTGCCGGGTCTCCTGGATGATCGTCCCGCCGGAGGACAGGACGGCCGCGTGCCGCTGGATCTCGAAGCGGGCCGCGCGCTCCACGGACCGCAGCGAGTTCACGTTCTTCGTTTCCGAACGGGTGCCGAACTTCTCGGTGCCGTTCGGCCGCAGCGACAGGTTCACGTCGCAGCGCATCTGGCCCATCTCCATACGGGCCTCGGAGACGCCGAGCGCCTTGATGACCTCGCGCAGCTCACGGACGTACGCCTTGGCGACCTCCGGCGCGCGCTCCCCGGCTCCGACGATCGGCTTGGTGACGATCTCGATGAGCGGGATGCCGGCGCGGTTGTAGTCGAGGAGCGAGTGCGAGGCGCCGTGGATGCGGCCGGTGGCACCGCCGACGTGGGTCGACTTGCCGGTGTCCTCCTCCATGTGGGCGCGCTCGATCTCCACGCGGAAGACCTCGCCGTCCTCCAGCTGCACATCGAGGTAGCCGTTGAAGGCGATCGGCTCGTCGTACTGGGATGTCTGGAAGTTCTTCGGCATGTCCGGATAGAAGTAATTCTTCCGGGCGAAACGGCACCACTCGGCGATCTCGCAGTTCAGCGCGAGACCGATCTTGATGGCGGACTCCACGCCGGTCGCGTTGACGACGGGGAGCGCGCCGGGCAGGCCGAGGCAGACGGGGCAGGTCTGCGTGTTGGCGCCCTGACCGAGTTCGGTCGAGCAGCCGCAGAACATCTTCGTCTTGGTGCCGAGTTCGACATGGACCTCGAGGCCCATGACGGGGTCGTACGACGCGAGTGCGTCCTCGTACGACACCAGGTCGGTCGTGGTGGTCACGGTGAAACTTCCCTCTCAGCCCAGCAGGACGTCGTCGTCGCCCAGCCGCTTCAGCTCGCGGTAGAGGATGGCGAGGCCGGTGACGATGGCTACGGCGGACACGGTGGCGTCGATCAGGACCAGGGTGTCCTTCTCGGCACGGGCGCTCTTGAGCCGCTTGGCGACACCGATCGCGCCGAACGCCGTGGCGGCCATGGACAGATACGTGCCGGACTTGGACTTCTTGAAGCCCTTGGCCTTGGTCAGTGCACTCACAGCGACGGAGCCTCCTCGAGCAGCGGGTGCCCCCACCTTTCCACGAAGGCGGCCTCGACAGCGGCGCCGACCTTGTAGAGACGGTCGTCCTTCAGGGCCGGGGCGATGATCTGGAGTCCGACCGGCAGCCCGTCCTCCGGCGCGAGACCGCAGGGCAGGGACATCGCGGCGTTGCCCGCGAGGTTGGTCGGGATGGTGCACAGGTCGGCGAGGTACATCGCCATCGGGTCGTCGGCGCGCTCACCGATCGGGAAGGCGGTGGTCGGCGTCGTCGGGGAGACGATGACATCCACCTTCTCGAACGACTTCTCGAAGTCGCGGGTGATGAGCGTCCGTACCTTCTGGGCGCTGCCGTAGTACGCGTCGTAGTAGCCGGAGCTGAGCGCGTACGTGCCGAGCATGATGCGGCGCTTCACCTCGGGGCCGAAGCCCGCCTCACGGGTGAGGGAGGTGACCTCCTCGGCGGAGTGCGAGCCGTCGTCGCCGGTCCGCAGGCCGTAGCGGAGCCCGTCGAAGCGGGCGAGGTTCGACGAGCACTCGCTCGGCGCGATCAGGTAGTACGCGGCCAGCGCCAGGTCGAACGACGGGCAGTCCAGCTCGACGATCTCGGCGCCCAGCTCCCGCAGCAGCTCGACGGACTCGTCGAACCGCTGGACCACACCGGCCTGGTAGCCCTCGCCGCGGAACTGCTTGACGACGCCCACGCGCATCCCGGCGACCGAGCCGTTGCGGGCGGCCTCGACGACCGGCGGGACCGGCGCGTCGATGGACGTGGAGTCCATCGGGTCGTGCCCGGCGATGACCTCGTGCAGGAGCGCCGCGTCCAGGACCGTACGGGCGCAGGGCCCGCCCTGGTCGAGGGAGGACGAGAAGGCGACCATGCCGTACCGGGAGACGGCCCCGTACGTCGGCTTCACACCGACCGTGCCGGTGACGGCGGCCGGCTGGCGGATGGAGCCGCCGGTGTCGGTGCCGATGGCGAGGGGCGCCTGGAAGGAGGCGAGGGAGGCGGAGGAACCGCCGCCGGAGCCGCCGGGGATCCGGGTGAGGTCCCAGGGGTTGCCGGTCGGGCCGTACGCGCTGTTCTCGGTGCTGGACCCCATGGCGAACTCGTCCATGTTGGTCTTGCCGAGGATGACGACGTCCGCGTCCTTCAGCCGCTTGGTGAGCGTCGCGTCGTAGGGCGGGATCCACCCTTCGAGGATCTTCGAGCCCACGGTGGTCGGAATGCCGACCGTGGTGAAGATGTCCTTCAGCGCGAGGGGCACACCGGCGAGGGGGCCGAGCTTCTCGCCCCGCTCCCGCTTCTCGTCGACGGCACGGGCCTGGGCGAGCGCGCCCTCGCGGTCGACGTGCAGGAAGGCGTGCACCTTCTCGTCGACGGCCTCGATCCGGGCCAGGTGGGCCTCGGTGACCTGCACGGCGGTGAGTTCGCCGGAGGCGATCTTCGCGGCGATCTCCGCCGCGGTGAGCTTGATGATGGCGTCGGTCATGACGTGATCAGTCCTCCCCCAGGATCTGCGGCACCTTGAAACGCTGCTGCTCCTGGGCCGGGGCGCCGGACAGCGCCTGCTCGGGGGTGAGCGACGGACGGACCTCGTCCGCGCGCATGACGTTCGTCAGCGGCAGCGGGTGCGAGGTCGGCGGGACGTCTTGGTCGGCGACCTCGCTGACGCGGGCGACCGCGCCGATGATGTCGTCCAGCTGGCCTGCGAAGTGGTCGAGCTCTTCGGGCTTCAGCTCCAGACGCGCCAGCCGGGCGAGGTGGGCGACCTCCTCGCGCGTGATGCCAGGCATGCAGCGATCCTCTGGGGTGAGTGCGATGTGGTTTGGCGCCAATCCTATGGGGCGGGCCGGTGTGACCGTGCACGGGTTTGCTGCGCGGGCTTGGCCGGGCGCCTATGGGGTTGGGGGTACGGGTGCGTTTACGGGTGCGGGTGCGTCGTGGTTTCTCGCGCAGTTCCCCGCGCCCCTGAAGGCTTGGGCCTGCGGCCCGGCCTTCATAGGAAAAGCACGGGGCGCGGCCCCGGGCGCCTTTCAGGGGCGCGGGGAACTGCGCGAACGGCCCCACTTACCCGCAGCCGCCAACGAACCGCGCACCCCCGAGCTGTGTGAGGCGCCCGGTGGTTACTCGTCCGCCGTCGCCGCCGGCAGGGCCGCCGCGGGGCGCTGCCAGCCTCGGGAGCCACGGGCCCGGAGCCACGCCGTGGTCTCCTCCGGCGGCATCGCCGCGGCGACCAGCCACCCCTGGACGGCGTCGCAGCCCAGGTCGCGCAACCGCTCCCACGTCTCGTCGTCCTCGACCCCTTCGGCCACGACGAGCAGCCCCAGGGAGTGCGCGAGGTCGACGGTGCAGCGCACGATCTCCGCGTCCTCCGTGTCGACGGCGAGCCGCGCCACGAACGAACGGTCGATCTTCAGCTCGCTCACGGGCAGCCGCCGCAGGTGGACCAGCGACGAGTACCCGGTCCCGAAGTCGTCGAGGGACATCTTCACGCCGTGCCCGGTCAGCCCGGCCAGGGTGTCCGCGGCCCGCTGCGGGTCCTCCAGGAGCACGTGTTCCGTTATCTCCAGTTGGAGCGCTCCCGCCGGGACTCCGTGACGGGCCAGCCGCGCGGCCACCGCGCCCGCGAAGCCGGGGGTGTGGACGTCGCGGGGCGACACGTTCACGGCGACCGGTACGTGCAGTCCCTGCGCGCGCCAGCGGGCCACCTGCCCGAGGGCCGTCTCCAGGACGTACTCGGTGAGGTGCGGCATCAGCCCGGACGACTCGGCGATCGCTATGAACTCGTCCGGCGGCACCTTCCCCCGCTCGGGGTGCACCCACCGCACGAGCGCCTCCAGCCCGGCCACCTGTCCGTCGAAGCGGACCTTCGGCTGGTAGTGCAGTTCGACCTCCTGCGCGTCGAGCGCGCGCCGCAGGTCGCCGAGGAGGCCGAGCCGGTCAGGGGTGTTCGAGTCCCGCTTGGACTCGTAGACCTCGACGCCGGTGCGGTCCCGCTTCGCCTGGTACATCGCCACGTCGGCCCGCCTGAGCAGCCCCTCCGCGTCGAGCGCGTGGTCGGGGAAGACGGCGAGCCCGGCGCTGGCCTCCAGGACGAGGGTGAGCCCGTCGAGGTCGAGCGGGGAACCGAGCGCGGCGACGAGGTTGCGGGCGACGCGTGAGGCGGAGGTCGTGGAGTCGGCGACGGGCAGCAGCACGGCGAACTCGTCGCCGCCGAGCCGTGCGGCCTCCGCTCCGCGCGGCAGCGCGACCCGCAGTCGGTCGGCTATCTGCAGCAGCAGCCGGTCGCCCGCCAGGTGCCCGAGGGTGTCGTTGACGGACCGGAAGCGGTCGAGGTCGATCAGCATCAGGGCGGAGCGCGCGCCGATGCGCTCGGCGTCGTCCAGGGCGGTCCAGGTCCGTTCCAGCAGCCACTGACGGTTGGGCAGGCCGGTGAGCGGGTCGCGGAGTTGTTCCTCCGCCCTGGCGCGGGCGATCCACAGGGTGGAGTCGAGCGCGATGAGCGGGATGGCGAACAGCGGCAGCAGCAGGGGCTGGGCCGTGGCGACGACGCAGATCAGGGGGGCGATGCCGAACAGCGCGACAGCGACGAGGCCCTGCCGGACCAGGGCGGTGCGGGCGACCGTGGGGACGCCGCCGCGCGGCGCGGCCAGGTACCAGAGCAGGGCGCGGGTGACCGCGAGGTAGGCGACGGCGACGAGCGCGACCTGGGGCGCCGCGTACAGGTTCCAGGTCTCCGGGTCCCAGGGCTGCTCGACCGAGGGGACGCGGCCGAAGACGCGCAGGACGACGGCTCCGGCGCCGATGCCGAGGATGTCGACCGCGCCGTGCAGTACGCCCTGCCGCCAGCGGCCCCGGCGGGCGATGCCGACGAGGACGACGACGGTGAGGCTGACCATGCCGGCCGGCAGCCAGCCGTAGAGGATCAGGACGGCGAGGGTGAGGGCCGCGCCGGAGCCGGTGCCGCCCCACCAGCGGGCGCGGCCCATGGCGACGAGGTGACCGACGATGATGCCGGTGAGCAGGGCGAGGGCCCAGCCGACCGCGCCGGACGGGAAGAGCGCGTGCTGTCCGGCGAACGCCCGGTAGAACCCGGCGCCCAGGATCGCTCCGGCGAGGCCCACGATCGCGGCGGGCAGGGCGGGCCAGGACGGATGGCGTTCGCCGTCGTGGCCCGGCAGGCCGTGGCCGCGGCCGTCACCGAGCGTGCTCGTGAGGGGTGGGGCGGTGCCGGTGCCGGTGGTGAGCTGTGCCGGGGCGGGGACGAGAAGGCCGGGGGCGCCGGCGGCCGTGCGGCCCGGCGGCTGCTCCGATCGGGGGTCCGCCGACGGTTCCTGGTCACCGACCCGCTCCCGGGTTCCCTCGAACGGGCGTCCCCCCATGAGCAGGGAGCGCCCCCATCGCCAGGCCCCGGACACACGGCGCAGACGCAGCCGTGAGTCCGGGGCGACGCTCTCGGTCGGTTCCATTCCCGTCCCTCTCACAGCCGGCGGTGCCCACGCCACGCGGCCCGTTGCTCCCGACAACCCTGGGGCGACACCGCGTCCGAGAACCCACCACGCGTCCGGGCACGGCAGGCGCACACCTCAACAGTAGGCCGCACAAGGCTTTCACGGGCAGCGGTCGACGACGGTTGCCCGAATGCGATCGGCCACCCATATGCATCTGGTATGCGCCGAACGGGTGGCCTTCAACCCCTACTCCTCGGTCGGAAGCGCCACTTCCGAGGCCGCTTCCGGTCCCTGTTCGAGCAGAACCGCGAAACCGTCCTCGTTCAGGACCGGAACCTTGAGCTGCATCGCCTTGTCGTACTTGGAACCCGGGTTGTCACCGACCACGACGAACGAGGTCTTCTTCGAAACCGAGCCGGTCACTTTCGCTCCCCGGCTCTGCAGGGCCTCCTTCGCGCCGTCCCGCGTGTGGTGCTCGAGCGTGCCGGTCACGACGACGGTGAGTCCTTCGAGGGGGCGGGGGCCTTCGTCCTCGCCGGCACCCTCGTCCTCCATCCGGACGCCGGCGGCCTTCCATTTGCGAATGATCTCGCGGTGCCAGTCCTCGGCGAACCACTGCTTGACCGCGGCGGCGACGATCGGGCCGACGCCGTCGGTGTTCTTCAGTTCTTCCTCGGTGGCCTGCTCGATGCGGTCGATCGAACGGAACGCGCGGGCGAGCGCCTCGGCGGCCACCGGTCCGACGTGCCGGATGGACAGCCCGGTCAGGATTCTCGCGAGCGGGCGCTCCTTGGCCGCCTGGATGTTCTCCAGCATCGCGACCGCGTTCTTCCGGGGCGCGCCCTCCTGGTTGGCGAAGACGGTGGCGACCTTCTCCTCGCCGGTCTTCGGGTCGCGCTTGGGCAGACCGCTGTCCTGGTCGAGGACGTACGCCTTGATCGGCAGCAGCTGCTCGACGGTGAGGTCGAACAGGTCGCCCTCGTCGATCAGCGGCGGGTCGGACGGCTCCAGCGGCTTGGTGAGCGCGGCGGCGGCGACATAGCCGAAGTGCTCGATGTCCAGGCACTTGCGTCCGGCGAGATAGAACAGCCGCTCACGCAACTGGGCCGGGCATGTGCGGGAGTTGGGGCAGCGCAGGTCGACGTCGCCCTCCTTGGCGGGCGCCAGCGGCGTACCGCACTCGGGGCACTCGGCGGGCATCACGAACTCGCGCTCGGTGCCGTCGCGCAGGTCGACGACCGGGCCGAGGATCTCGGGGATGACGTCACCGGCCTTGCGCAGCACGACCGTGTCGCCGATGAGGACGCCCTTGGCCTTGACGACGTCCTGGTTGTGGAGGGTGGCGAACTCGACCTCGGAGCCCGCGACAGTCACCGGCTCGACCTGGGCGTACGGCGTCACCCGGCCCGTACGTCCCACGCCCACACGGATGTTGACGAGCTTGGTGTTGACCTCCTCCGGCGCGTACTTGTACGCGATGGCCCAGCGGGGGGCGCGGGAGGTGGAGCCGAGGCGGCCCTGGAGGGGGATCTCGTCGAGCTTGACGACGGCGCCGTCGATCTCGTGCTCCACGGAGTGTCGGTTCTCGCCGAAGTGGGCGATGAACTCCCGTACGCCGTCGAGGTCGTCGACCACACGGTTGTGGCGGGCGGTGGGCAGGCCCCAGGACTTGAGCAGGTCGTAGGCCTGGGAGAGGCGGCTGAGGCCGCCCTCGAAGCCCTCCAGGGCGCCGATGCCGTGCACCACCATGTGCAGGGGGCGGGTGGCGGTGACGCGCGGGTCCTTCTGGCGCAGCGAACCGGCGGCCGCGTTGCGCGGGTTGGCGAAGGGCTTGTCGCCGGCCGCCAGCAGCCGCTCGTTGAGCTCCGCGAACTTGTCCATCGGGAAGTAGACCTCGCCGCGGATCTCCACGAGGTCGGGGACCCGGTCGCCCTTCAGCCGGTCCGGGATCTCGGCGATCGTGCGGACGTTCGGCGTGATGTCCTCGCCGGTCCGGCCGTCGCCGCGGGTGGCGGCGCGGGTGAGACGGCCGTGCTCGTAGGTGAGGTTGACGGCGAGGCCGTCCACCTTGAGCTCGCACAGCAGGTGGTGGTCGGTGGTGCCGACGTCCTTGGCGACGCGCTCGGCCCAGGCCGCCAACTCCTCGTCGGTGAAGGCGTTGTCCAGGGAGAGCATGCGCTCGCGGTGCTGGACGGCGGTGAACTCCGTGGCGTACGCGCCCGCGACCTTCTGGGTCGGCGAGTCGGGGGTGCGCAGCTCGGGGTGCTCCTCCTCCAGCGCCTCCAGGGAGCGCAGCAGCCGGTCGAACTCCGCGTCGCTGACGACGGGGGCGTCCTTCACGTAGTACCGGAAGCGGTGCTCCTCGATCTCTTCGGCGAGGCGCGCGTGCTTCTCCCGTGCCTCGGCCGGCACCGGTGCCTCGCTGGGTACGGATGCTGCGGTCGGGGCAGTCTGTGCGTCCTTGTCGCCGGCCACCGTGTTGTCCTCCCGTTACTCTGGGTTGTCCGCGAGGGATCTCGCCGCCTGGGCGCAGTGGGCGAGCGCCCGGCGCGCGTACGCCGGGGAGACTCCGGCGAGGCCGCACGACGGAGTGACCGTGACGGCGTCCGCGAGAAGCCCCGGATGCAGCCCCAGCCTGCGCCACAACGTCCTGACACCCATGACGCTACCGGCAGGGTCTGACAATGGGCCCTCCGTGGTCGGCACGACACCGACCAGCAGCTTGGTGCCGCCCTCCACGGCTTCCCCGATCGCGTCGTCGTCACGCTCGGTGAGCAGCGCGAAGTCGAAGGAGATCGCGTCGGCGCCGGCCCTGCGGAGGAGCGCGAACGGTACGTCGGGGGCGCAGGAGTGCACGACGACCGCCCCCGGTTCGGTGTGGACGCCGATGACGTCACGGAGGGTTGACTCGACGAGCTGGCGGTCGACGGCGCGGTGGGTGCGGTAGCCGCTGGCGGACTTCACCTGGCCGCGCAGGACGGCGATCAGGGAGGGTTCGTCGAGCTGGAGGACCACGCGGGCGCCGGGTACACGGCGCCGTACCTCCGCGAGGTGCAGCCGCAGGCCCTCGGCGAGCGAGCCGGCGAGGTCCCGGCAGGCGCCGGGGTCGGAGAGGGCCGCCTCGCCGTTCTTCAGCTCCAGCGCGGCGGCGAGGGTCCACGGGCCGACGGCCTGCACCTTGAGCGGGCCTTCGTAGCCCTGCGTGAACTCCTCCAGCGCGTCCAGGTCCTCGCCGAGCCAGGAGACCGCCCGCCTGGTGTCCCGTCCGGGCCGGTCGCCGAGCCGCCAGCCGCTGGGCTCCACGCGCGCGTACAGCTCGACGAGCAGACCGGCGGTGCGGCCGATCATGTCGGCGCCGGGCCCGCGGGCGGGGAGTTCGGGCAGATACGGCATGCCCGTGTCCGGCCACTCGAAGGTACCGGTGACGGTCTTGGCGGCCTCTCTGGCGTCGCCGCCGGGCATGGAGCCGATGCCGGTGGCGGGGCCGAAGTCGAAGTGTTCGTTCACACGTCGAAGCGTAGGTGTTCGTGGGCCGAGGTTTTCTGGGGGCTGCCGCCCCCAGGCCCCCGCGGGGGGGATGAGGTGCTGGTTCGGCTGGGTGGGTT
>NZ_LIRK01000622.1 GCF_001419765.1 Streptomyces torulosus | reverse complement strand
GCCCACGCGCCCCCCGGTCCCACCCCTACGGCGTGGATCGCGGTAGGGCGAACTCGCACCACACCGCCTTGCCGCCTCCTGGGGTGCGGCGGCTGCCCCAGTTGGAGGCGATCGTGGCGATGATGGCGATGCCTCGGCCGGACTCGTCGACGGGTTCGGCTCGGCGTCGGTGCGGCGCAGCCGCAGCCGCATGGGCGGGGTGCCGTGCTGGAGGGAGTTGGCGACGAGTTCGCTGGCGGCGAGGACGCCCAGGTCGTGGATCTCGGGCGGGAACCGCCAGCTCGTGAGGACGCCGGAGGCGAACGCTCTGGCTCGGGGGGCCGCTTCGACGCCGCCGAGGAGTTCCAGGGCGGCGTTGCGGAAGAGGTCGCCGTCGGGGCCGGTGCGGGACGGGTGCTGGAGGACGAGGACGGCGACATCGTCGTCATGGTCGGCGGTGACGCCGGTCGAGCGGACCAGGCGGTCGCAGATCACCTGGGGCGTCCCGGTGGCGCCGGCCAGGGCTCTTTCCAGGGCGGCGATGCCCTCGTCCAGGTCCTCGTTGCGGCGTTCCACCAGACCGTCCGTGTAGAGGACGGCTGTGGAGCCGGGGCACAGGGGGATCGAGCCGGAGGCGTGCATCCAGCCGCCGGTGCCGAGGGGAGGGCCGATCGGCTCGTCGGCGCGCTGGACCGTGCCGTTCTCGTCGCGGACGAGGATCGGGAGGTGGCCGGCGGAGGCGTAGACCAAGCGGCCCTCGTTGGGGTCGTGGACGGCGTAGGCGCAGGTGGCGATCTGGTTGGCGTCGATCTCCGTGGCGAGGCCGTCCAGGAGCTGGAGCACCTCGTGCGGGGGGAGGTCGAGGCGGGCGTAGGCACGGACGGCCGTCCGGAGTTGGCCCATGACGGCCGCGGCGCGTACGCCCCGGCCCATGACGTCGCCGATGACCAGGGCCGTGCGGCCGCCGCCGAGGGTGATGACGTCGTACCAGTCGCCGCCGACGGCGGTCTCCGTGCCGCCGGGGTGGTAGACGGCGGCGATGCGCAGGTCGTCGGGCTCCTCCAGTTCCTGGGGGAGGAGGGAGCGCTGGAGGGTGACGGCGGTTTCGCGTTGGCGGCGTTCGCTGGCGCGGAGGCGTTCGGCGGCCTCGGCGTGGTCGGTGACGTCGGCGGCGAAGATGAGGACGCCGCCCTCGCCGGGCTCGGTGCCGCCGGGGACGTCGACGGGGGTGCAGGTGATCGTGTACGAGCGGCCGGAGGGGGCCTTGCGGGACTTGACCGTGCGGGGCTTGGAGCTGCGCAGGACCTGGTCGAGGAGGGGCAGCAGGCCGAGGGCGTCCAACTCGGGGAGGGCCTCGCGGGCCGGGGCGCCGAGGGGGCGTACGCCGAAGGCCGCGACATAGGCGTCGTTGACGTAGGCGGTGCGGTGGTCATGGCCGTGGACGAGGGCGACGAGGGCCGGGATGCGGTCGAGGATCTCACGGGTGGGGAGGTCGTCGACGGCGGGCACGGGCGGGGTGTCGTCCGGTGGGTCGTCGCTCTGCCGTTCGGCGCGGGCCGCGGGCACGGCGCCCTCCCCCCGCCGGTCCGGGGTGACCGTGTGTTCGGTCCGCGCTGCGGCGCGGCGCTGCGTACCGGGGAGCCGGGCGCTCCAGCGCGTGAAGTTCACCGAATCCTTGCCTCGTGCCTCGTGGTGTTGTCTGTGGCCGGCTCCGGTTCCGGCCGATGCTCCGGGGGTGGCCCCGGTGGTCCGGGGGTGGCCCCGGTGTGCAGCGGTAGGGGGACGCCTGGTCGTGCGGGCGTGTGGGTACTACGGGGTGCTCAGGGGTGCTTCGTACGGGCTTCGTCGGGTCCTGCCCGGGCAGGACGGTGACCCCGCCCGAGATCATGGATCATGTCGCGGACCAGTCTGTCCGACCGGGCCGACATCCGTCAGACGTCGGCCTGAACGGTGGAGTTCCTGGATCCGGTCAGGACGACCCCTTCGGGTCCTCAGGAGCCTTTCCACCGGCAGCCAGTTCGAACTCCGCACGGGGATGTTCGAGTGAGCCGAGGGAGACGATCTCTCGTTTGAAGAGGCCGGCGAGGGTCCATTCGGCGAGGACGCGGGCCTTGCGGTTGAAGGTCGGCACCCGGCTGAGGTGGTAGACGCGGTGCATGAACCAGGCGGGGTAGCCCTTCAGCTTCCGGCCGTAGACGTGCGCCACGCCCTTGTGCAGTCCCAGGGAGGCGACGGAGCCCACGTACTTGTGCGCGTACGCCTCCAGCGGCTGGCCGCGCAGCGAGCGGACGATGTTGTCGCCGAGCGTCCTGGCCTGGCGTACGGCGTGCTGGGCGTTGGGGGCGGTCTCCTTGCCCGGTTCGCTCGCGGTGATGTCGGGGACGGCGGCCGCGTCGCCTGCGGCCCACGCGTGCGAGACGCCCTCCACGGACAGCTCGGGGGTGCACTTCAGGCGCCCGCGCTCGTTCAGCGGGAGGTCGGTGGCGGCGAGGATCGGGTGCGGCTTGACGCCGGCCGTCCAGACGACCGTACGGGTCGGGAAGCGGGCGCCGTCACTGAGGACGGCGACGCGGTCGGCGCAGGACTCGAGGCGGGTGTGGAGGCGTACGTCGATGTTGCGGCGGCGCAGTTCGGTGACCGTGTAGCGGCCCATCTCCTCGCCGACCTCGGGGAGGATGCGGTCGGAGGCCTCCACGAGGATCCACTTCATGTCCTCGGGCTTGACGTTGTGGTAGTACCGCGCGGTGTAGCGGGCCATGTCCTCCAGTTCACCGAGCGCTTCCACGCCGGCGTAGCCGCCGCCCACGAAGACGAAGGTCAGGGCGGCGTCGCGGATCGCGGGGTCGCGGGTGGAGGAGGCGATGTCCATCTGCTCGATGACGTGGTTGCGCAGTCCGATGGCCTCCTCGACGGTCTTGAAGCCGATACCGAAGTCGGCGAGACCGGGGACGGGCAGGGTGCGCGAGATCGAGCCGGGCGCGAGGACCAGCTCGTCGTACGACAGCTGCTCGGCGGTCGAACCCTCCTCCTCGGTGGCGAGGGTGGTGAGGGTCGCGACGCGCTTGGCGTGGTTGATCTCGGTGGCCTCGCCGATGACGACCTTGCACTGGTTCAGGACGCGACGCAGCGGGACCACGACATGGCGGGGCGAGATGGAGCCCGCCGCGGCCTCCGGAAGGAAGGGTTGATACGTCATATATGGGTCGGGGGACACTACGACGATCTCGATGTCGCCGCTACTCAGTTCCCGCTTCAGCTGACGCTGCAGACGCAGTGCGGTGTACAGCCCGACGTAGCCGCCGCCGACGATGAGGATGCGCATCCGTTCCTTCACCATCCCATGACGCACCTCTCTCGCTGGTTTGTCCACAGCCCCGGCAATTTGTGTGACCGGTCGCCCAGCGGGCGCGGGGTTGGCCGATTCACCGGCGTGAGCGGCAGGTGCGCAGGTCAGATGGTGTGAGCCGGGTGGCAGCGGGGGGCGCAAACGGTACCTAAACCGTCCGTACTCCGATCGAGGGGCGCTCCGTGCGGAACGTGCCCCTTCTGAATTGACTCCCTCTCAACTATGTTCGTGTGTCGACGGGGTGCATGGGGGATGCGTTCAAGGGATTCGGCCGGGTTCAGGCTCGGAACCGTGGAGGACCACGAACGCTCGTCCCGCCGCTCCGGCTTCCGATGACGGGGAGAGTCTCCGGGGGGAGACGTCATTACCGGGGGAACACATATGCATATTCAGGACTCTCATTGGTCGTCCGCCTCAGCTCTCGCGCCCAGCGGCGCGATCGGCACGGCGGGCGGCAACGGGCGCGGGGACGGGTCGAGGTCGACCCCGCTCCGTGTGGACGCACAGCGCAACCTCGAGCACGTGCTGCGCGCGGCGCGCGAGGTCTTCGGCGAGCTGGGGTACGGCGCGCCGATGGAGGACGTAGCCCGCCGTGCGCGGGTCGGTGTGGGCACGGTGTACCGGCGCTTCCCGAGCAAGGACGTCCTGGTCCGGCGCATAGCCGAGGAGGAGACGTCCCGGCTCACCGACCAGGCACGGGTGGCGCTCGGGCAGGAGGAGGACCCGTGGTCGGCGCTGTCGCGCTTCCTGCGGACGTCGGTGGCCTCGGGTGCCGGGCGGCTGCTGCCGCCGCAGGTGCTGCGGGTCGGAGTCGCGGAGGACGGGACCGAGGTCGGTGTCGGCGGAATCGCCGACGAGCACCGGGTGCCGCAGCAGCGGGTCCAGCCGACGGCCGAGCTGCGACTGGTGTCGTCGGACGCGTCGGCGCCGGTGGGTGCCGGGCCGGCCGATGACGCCGGGGCCTCGGCGCTGCTGGAGGTCGTGGGGCAGCTGGTGGAGCGGGCCCGGGCGGCGGGTGAGCTGCGGGAGGACGTGACCGTGGCCGACGTGCTGCTCGTGATCGCCACGGCGGCACCGTCCCTGCCGGACGCGGCGCAGCAGGCCGCGGCTTCGGCTCGGCTGTTGGACATCCTGTTGGAGGGGCTTCGGTCCCGGCCGGCTTGAGGGTGGGGGTAGCGCGCCGCAGAAAGTGCGCCACCTCGTAGGGCGGTGTGGGGCTTGCGCCCCCGCCGCCCTTTCCCGTTGCCGGGGCCGTTCCTGTTCCCGCCGCCCCTTCCCGTTGCCGCTCCCGCTCCCCTCCCCGTTGCCGCTGCTCGCGCTCCCGCTCTCGTCACCAGAGATCGACCACTCGTACGGGTGAACTCGTGCACGGAGGACTGGGGAGACGCTCGGACGGGTGATATGCCCTTGAGACCGGGGGCTGAACAAAAGCCAATATGGCAGGGTGACTCGGTGTTCGGGACTGTGTCGGCAGGCGGCGGGGGCTTCCGCGATGGGTGTGGACGGGCG
>NZ_LIRK01000621.1 GCF_001419765.1 Streptomyces torulosus | reverse complement strand
GACGCCGATCTTGGAGTCGAGGACGAGGTCGCAGTGGTCCTTGAGGAAGGTGCCCGAGGAGTGGCGTGAAGTCGTCGCCGTGGCGTACGCGACGGAGGTGACGCCGATCACCTTCACACCGAGTTCGCGGGCGTGCCGCGCCATCTCGACGGGCAGGGCGTTGCGCCCGGACAGGGAGATGACGATCAGGAGGTCGCCGGCGCGCAGGGGGCTGCTGTCGAGCACGGCCGTCGCCAGTCCGTCGACCCGCTCCAGCGCGGAGCCCAGCGTCGCCGGCATCACGTCGACGCCTACGGCGCCGGGCACGGCCAGCAGGTTCATCAGGGCGAGCCCGCCGGCCCGGTAGACGAGGTCCTGGGCGGCGAGGGAGGAGTGACCGGCGCCGAACGCGAAGAGACGGCCGCCGTCGACGACCGTGTCCGCGACGAGTTTCCCGGCGGCGGCGACGCTGTCGGCCTCCTCGTCCCGTACGCGCTCCACCAGCCCGATCGCCGCGTCCAGGAAACGCCGTGCCGCCGCAGTGCTGTCCGCCATGCCCGCACCCCTCCGTCCGTCCGACCTGCGATCACGTTAGAGGTCTGGACCAGTGGGGTGTCAATACGGCGGTCAGGGCGAAGGCCGGGGAGAAGGGCGCGGAAAAGGGTGGGAGGACGGCGCCCACCCGGTGCCCCGGAGGGGCATCCTTGGGGGGCACCCCGGGAAAACGGCAGCGACGGCCCGGTTGTCAGTGGGATGCGTAAGAATTGAGTCCAGGGCCAGCGCAGCGAAGCCGCTGAATCTCATCGAGGGGCACGTATGTCCGGACTGATCGACACGACGGAGATGTATCTCCGCACCATCCTCGAACTCGAAGAGGAAGGTGTGGTCCCCATGCGTGCCCGGATCGCCGAGCGCCTCGATCAGAGCGGCCCGACGGTCAGCCAGACGGTCGCGCGCATGGAGCGCGACGGCCTCGTCTCCGTCGCGGCGGACCGGCATCTGGAGCTCACCGAGGAGGGCCGCCGCCTCGCGACGCGCGTGATGCGCAAGCACCGCCTCGCGGAGTGCCTGCTCGTCGATGTGATCGGCCTGGAGTGGGAGCAGGTCCACGCGGAGGCCTGCCGCTGGGAGCACGTGATGAGCGAGGCCGTCGAGCGCCGTGTGCTCGAACTGCTCCGCCACCCCACGGAGTCGCCGTACGGCAATCCGATCCCGGGCCTGGAGGAGCTGGGCGAGAAGGACGGCGCGGACCCGTTCCTAGACGAGGGCATGGTCTCGCTCGCGGACCTCGACCCGGGCAACGAGGGCAAGACCGTCGTCGTGCGCCGGATCGGCGAGCCCATCCAGACGGACGCGCAGCTGATGTACACGCTGCGGCGCGCGGGCGTGCAGCCCGGCTCCGTGGTGAGTGTGACGGAGGCGGCCGGCGGGGTGCTCGTGGGCAGCGGCGGCGAGGCCGCGGAGCTCGCGGCGGAGGTCGCCTCGCACGTGTTCGTCGCCAAGCGCTGACACTGCCGCCCGGCGTGCGGCAGGCGCTTTCCGGCCGGGCCTGCGCACGGCTCACGCCCGCCACCTCGACCGTCCGCCGGCCGCCCGCCGAAGTCCGAGATTCACTGCGCCGAATCGCAGCGCGCGGACCGTTCGCGTGCGAGGCTTGCCCGTGAGGCATATGACCTGAGGGGCTCTTGGCCGCCCGAGACGGCGATCTCGCGGTGGCGGAGGAGGGGGCGGGGCGGATGTGCCGTGGACGTGAGGAGGGCCCCGGCGCCGTGCGGCGCCGGGGCCTGTCCTCCCCTGTGCTGACCCGGAGCCCCGAGCTCCCAGGGTCATCCCCCTCGGACCGTTTTCCCCGAGCGGTCCGCCTCCCGTTGAAGATCTCCCCTCGGTGGCGGCGGGCAATCCTTGAGGGGGGTCACTCGAACGAGGGGTGTTGTCGTCAGGAACGGCATCTTCGAATGTGTATTCGATAACGTGTACGGCGTGGCGTCGCGTCGAGCGGCCCGTCCCGGACCGACCCACGCATCCCATACGTAACGTGCCGATCGATACGCGCGCTGTAACAACAAGTGCGCGCCGTTCGAGCGGCGTGCACCACGGCGCGAACAGCAAGGGCAGCACGACAGCGGTACGACAGCGGTCAGGACGAATGGACCATCCGGTTCGAAGCGCGGCGAGAGCTTCGGCGGCGAGCGGTCCGAGCGGGAGTGTGGGGGGTGCCAATGACGCGGCGCATCGACGTGACCGGAACGGGCGGCGTGAGTCTCGCTGCCTGGGAGTTCGGGGACCCGCCCAAGACCGGGGACATACCCGGCGACCTGACCGGCGGACGGACCGAGCCGGGAGCGGGGGAGAAACCCGGCGGCGAGCCGGGGCCCGGCGTCCTGTTATTGCACGGCCTCATGGGCCGCGCCTCGCACTGGGCGCCCACCGCCCGCTGGCTCTCCGAGCGGCACCGCGCCGTCGCCCTGGACCAGCGGGGCCACGGCCGGAGCGAGAAACCGGAGCAGGCCGCCTACACCCGTGAGGCCTACGTCGAGGACGCCGAGGCGGCGATCGAGCAGCTCGGCCTCGCCCCCGTCGTCCTCATCGGCCACGCCATGGGCGCGCTCACCGGCTGGCAACTGGCCGCCAAGCGCCCGGACCTGGTGCGCGGTCTGATCATCTGCGACATGCGGGCCTCGGCGCTCGGCGCCGCCTCCCAGCGGGAGTGGGAGAGCTGGTTCAAGGCCTGGCCGCTGCCCTTCGCGACCCTCGCCGACGTCCGTAAGTGGTTCGGCGAGGACGACCCCTGGGTGGAGCGCCCCAACCCCTCGCGCGGCGAGTTCTACTCCGAGGTCATGCATGAGGGCCCCGACGGCTGGCGGCCCGTCTTCGACCCCGAGCAGATGCTGAAGACCCGCGAGACCTGGGTGTACGACGCCCACTGGGAGGAGCTGACCCAGGTCCGGTGCCCCACCCTCGTCGTCCGAGGCCTCGACGGCGAACTGGGCCGCGCCGAGGCCCAGGAGATGGTCCGCGTCCTGCCCCACGGCCAGTACGCCGAGGTCGCCGACGCCGGCCACCTCGTCCACTACGACCAGCCCGACGCGTGGCGCGCCGCGATAGAGCCGTTCCTGGACGGCTTCACCGACTGAGCGAGCCGCCCCCTGCCGAAAGGGCCCCGGAGCGGGATGCTCCGGGGCCCTTACGCGTCAGGCGGAGCCGGGCCGGGTAGGGGCCGCCCGGCGTCGGCCCGGGTGATCGTCGCGCGGGGAAAATCCCTGTCCCTGCGGACGGAAAGGACGGAGACTCGTCGCATGGCTGACATGGGGGCGTTCCGGCAGGCGGTCATCGAGTGGGCGGCGGGTGGGCCCGGAGACCCGGCGCGGGACCTGGTGGTGACGGCCGGTGTCCGGGCGGTCGTGCTGCTCGAAGGGCCGAGCGACGTCGCGGCCGTCGACGCGCTCGCCGCGCGACGCGGGCGGGACCTCGCCGCCGAAGGTGTCTGCGTCCTGCCGATGGGTGGCGCGATGAGCGTCGGCCGCTTCGCCGGGCTCCTCGGGCCGTCGGGCCTCGGTCTCCGCCTCACCGGGCTGTGCGACGAGCGGGAGCGCGACTACTACGCCCGCGGCTGGGAACGCGCCGGCGCGGCACCCGGGGGGTACTTCGTGTGTGCGGCGGACCTGGAGGACGAGCTGATCCGCGCGCTCGGCACGACCCGCGTCCAGGAACTCGTCCGCGCGGAGGGCGACCTGCGCCCCCTGCAGACCTTCCTCCGCCAGCCCGCCCAGCAGGGCCGCCCCGCCGAGCAGCAGCTCCGCCGGTTCTTCGGCACGAAGAAGGGCCGCAAGATCCAGTACGGACGAGTCCTCGTCGAGGCCCTCGCCCCCGACCGCGTACCCGCCCCACTGGACGAGCTGTTCGCCACTCTCTGACCGCCGACCACCGGGCCGCCGCCCACCAACTGCCGAGCGCGACAAGCAGGTTGCCGTCGCGCCACCCGGAGCGTTATCGGCGGCCGTCCCTGCCACACGCGTACGCGAGCGGCGAGATCAGCTCCTCCGCGTCCGGCAGCCAGCGGTTCGCCGGAGTGGGGCGACGCGCCCACTGCACGGCTCCCCGCGAGCCGTACCGGGTCGGCGGCGCCGCCACGTACTCGCCCTCACCCAGCGCCCTGAGGTCGAGCGACAGCGGGGACCAGCCCAACTTCCGTACCAGATCGGGGACCTTGACCGACGCGCCCGGCAGCACGAAGAAGTGCATCCGGCGATCCGGCGTCCAGGTCACCGGACCGAGCGTCAGATCCATGCGCTCCATCCGGGCCAGCGCCAGCAGGCCGGCCGTCTCCGGAACGTCGATCGTGTCGAACGTACGCCCTGTCGGCAGCAGGATCGACGCGGTCGGCTGCTTGGACCACAGACGGCGTGCGACGGTCGCACTGCCTGTCGCCTGGGTCGCCCAGTCCTCACGCGCCGGGTGCGCGCCGGGGGTCGCGCACGTGGTGTTGCCGCAAGAGCAGTGCTGCACCCCGTCGACTGCTTCCAGCCACGTACCGGGAAACACGTCCCAGTGACGTTCTTCGGCGTATCGAACGGCGGTGTCCAGCAGCGTTTCACCACGCTGCTTCGGGATTTGGGCAGCTTCAGGGCCCGCGATGGTCTCTTCCACGATGAACACAACTCTAGCGCTCATCAGTGGTTACGGATGTCACATGCGCGGGGGAGAGCATCGTCGATCGGGCCGGGGCGCATGGGTGCATGTCCGGGGGCGCGCGGGCGGGATCACCGAGTGAGCCGGGTAGCCACGTGTGGGGTACAGCATCCGTGTTTACCCCGGCAATCGAGGAATGTCTCGCATCTTCGGTATGTCGGCGGGGCATTGATCTTCGAGGCCGGATCCTTTCGACAGCCGGGTATGCGCTTTCGGTACGCGTGTTCGGCGCGCGCACCGAGTCGGATGTCCGTGTGTCAGAAGGGGAACGGCCGCCAAGGGCACGTCAACTCGAAGCGTGGGCAGGCACCACAGCCACAGGGGGTACGCCATGGCCGCAAGGCCGCTCGTCGCCAGGCAGCCGAACGAACGGCTGCAGGCGCTCATCCAGGAAGCGGGCTGTTCCAACGCCGGGTTGGCCCGGCGGGTCAACATGTGCGGCGCGGAGCACGGACTCGACCTCCGCTACGACAAGACGTCCGTCGCGCGCTGGCTGCGCGGACAGCAGCCGCGGGGCCGGGCTCCCGCGATCATCGCCGAGGCGCTGGGGCGCAAACTGGGCCGTACGGTCACGATCGACGAGATCGGCATGGCCAACGGCAAGAACCTCGCGTCCGGCGTCGGGCTCCAGTTCTCGCCGACGGTCCTCGGGGCCATCGAGCAGGTCTGCGAGCTGTGGCGCAGCGACGTGGGCCGGCGGGACTTCCTGTCGGGGTCGTCCGTCGCCGCCTCCGCGCTCGTCGAGCCCAGCCGTGACTGGCTGATCTCGGCGCCGGACTCCCAGGTGGCCCGCTCGGCGGGGCCGAGGGTCGGTCTGGCCGACGTGGCGGCCGTGACCGCGATGACCCAGGCGCTCGTCGACCTCGACCACCAGTACGGCAGCGGGCATGTCCGGCCCGTCGTCGTGCACTACCTCAACAGCGTCGTGTCGGGGCTGCTGGCCGGCTCCTACCGGGAGGCCGTGGGCCGCGAGCTGTTCGCGGCGGTGTCCCGGCTGACCGAACTCGCCGGGTACATGGCCGTCGACACCGGGCAACCCGGGCTCGCCCAGCGGTACTACATCCAGGCGCTGCGGCTCGCCCAGGCCGCGGGCGACCGCGCGTACGGCGGCTATGTGCTCGCCGCGTCCATGAGCCATCTCGCCGCGCAGCTCGGAAACCCGCGTGAGATCGCACAGTTGGCGCGGGCGGCGCAGGAGGGGGCGCGTGGGCGCGCCACACCGCGCGCGGAATGCATGTTCCACGCGGCGGAGGCGCGCGGGCACGCGCTGATGGGCGACGCGCGCGCCGCGCAGACGGCGGCCGGGCGGGCCGTCGAGGCGCTGGAGGCGGCCGACTCCTCGTCCGGGGACGACCCGACGTGGATCAGGCACTTCGACGAGGCGTACCTCGCCGACGAGTTGGCGCACTGCCACCGGGATCTCGGGCAGGCGGAGGCGGCGGCGCGGCAGGCCGAGGAGTCGCTGGCCAAGCACCCCGAGTCGCGGGCCCGGCGGCGGGCGATCGGCTATGTGCTGCTCGCCACGGCGCAGGTGCAGCAGCGCGAGGTCGAGCAGGCGTGCCACACGGGCCTGAAGGCCGTGGAACTGCTCGGGTCGCTGCGGTCGAACCGGGG
>NZ_LIRK01000620.1 GCF_001419765.1 Streptomyces torulosus | reverse complement strand
CGGGAGAGCGGTGGCGGGGCGATCTCCTCCGGCCGGGCGGGCAGCACCGAGAACGCGCGCCGCGCGGCCTCCGCCACCTCCCGCAGCCGGTCGATGGGCGGCCCCTCAGAGGGCATCGGCACCATGACCGCGCCCTTCCGTGTACGCCGGGTCCGAGTGGGCCGGGTATGTGTGCGTCGGGTCTGTGCGCACCGGGTCCGCGTTCGGGGCGGGCGGCAGGATGGGGGCCCACTGCTCCTCCATCTGCTCCCGGACGGCGACGATCACCGCGCGCAGCGAGATCCGCACCAGGTCGATGTCCGCGATGCTCAGCACGACATCCCCGGTCAGTACGACACCCCCGCTCAGCAGCCGGTCGAGCAGATCGATCAGCGCGACCTGACGTCCGCTGAGGGGGCGGTCGTACTCGTCGTCGTACGCGGCGGGCGCGTCGTACGCGCTCATCGGTGCCGGTCCTCGTCCTGCTCGTCGTCGTCCCGCTCGTCGTCGTCCCGCGAGGCGGGCGCCTTGCGCCGCTTGGGGCGCGGCTCATCCGAACGGCCCTCCGCGCGGCGGGGTGCGGCGCGGGCCTTGCGTTCGGGATCGCGGGCCTTGCGTTCGGGGTCGGCGGCGCGGCGACGCTCCGACGAGCCGCTCGCGGGCAGCTCCACCGGGGGCTCCTCCAGACGGCCCCGGAGTTCCCTGACCTCCTCGCGGAGGCGTTCGTTCTGCTCCTCCAGGGAGCGGCGCCCGTCGGAGCGGGACGCGCGCGACGAGAGGGCGGGGTCGTGCTCCCACCAGTCGATGCCGATCTCCTTGGCCTTGTCGACCGACGCGACCAGCAGACGCAGCTTGATCGTGAGCAGCTCGATGTCGAGCAGGTTCACCTTGATGTCGCCGACGATGACGATGCCCTTGTCGAGGACCCGTTCGAGGATGTCGGCGAGGTTCGCGCTGGACCCCTGGCCGCTGCCGTACGGGGTGAAGGCCCGCGACGAGGTCTGGGCGGGGGAGTCGGCGGGCCGGCTCACGACGCGCTCGACCTCGCTTCCTCTTCCGGCTCCTCGTCCTCTTCCTCTTCCTCGTCTACGTACTCGTCGTCCGGCTCCTCGTCCTCGTCCGCCTCGTCGTCTGCTTCACCCTCCTCCTCGTCGTCCTCTTCGGCCCCCTCCTCCTCAGCCTCGTCCTCGTCCCGTGCCTCCGTGTCCTGGTCCTCGTCGTCCTCTTCCTGCTCGCCCTCGTCCCGCGGCTCCGTGTCCTCGTCCTCGGCCTCGGTCTCGTCCTCGGGCCCCTCGTCGTCCGCGTCGGTGTCGTCGGCGCCGGTGGCCTCGGTGTCTTCCGTCTCTTCCGTCTCTTCGGTGTCTTCTTCCGTGTCCTCGGCCTTCTCGGCGTTCTCGGCGTCCTCGTGCGTTTCGGTGACCTCGCCGTCGTGGATCTCACCGCGCCAGCCGCCCGTGGCCTCGCCGCGCATCATCACGAACGTGCGGAACAGCTTGAGGTCGAGGCGGGCACGGCGGCCCTGGGACCTGAACAGGCCGCCGGTCCGCTCGAAGAGACCCTTGGGGGAGTACTCCATGACGAGCAGCACCTTGGTGAGGTTCTCGCCGAGCGGGTGGAAGGTGACGACGCCCTTCGTCGTGGCCTTCTCGCCCTCGGAGGTCCAGGCGATGCGCTCGTCGGGCACCTGTTCCGTGATGTTGCCGCGCCAGCGCCGCTTCGACTTGGCGACCTTCACCTGCCACTGCGTCGTGGTGTCGTCCTGCTGATCGACGGCGACGACGCCCTTGGCGAACCGGCTGAACTCCTGGAACTGGGTCCACTGGTTGTACGCCTCGCGCACCGGGACACCCACGTCGATGTCCTCGATCATGGTGTGCCCCCGGCCGGTGCCGCCCTCGGGGTTCTTGCCCTGCTTCTTGCCGGCGGCGGAGTCCTTGGCCTTCCCCGCGGCGTCCTTCGCCTTCCCGGCCACGTCCATGGCCTTGCCGCCGGCGCCCTTCGCCTTCTCCATGAGCGCGCCCTTGGCATGGGACGCGGTCGAGGCGAGGCCGTCCGTCAGGTGGCCCTCGCCGATCCGGCGGGCGCCCTCTCCGATCTTGTGGCCCGCGCCTTCGAGCATCACGGCCAGCCGCGCCTCGATGTACTCCTCCAGCTCCTCCTTCAGCCGGGTCGTACCAGGGTTGTGCAGTGCCTCGTCCCGTGTCTTGCTGAGGGTGCCGGCACCGCCTTTCGCTCCCTTGCCCTCAGCCATCGTCCTGCCTCCTCGACCTGGAGCCGCTCCCGCTCTTGGTTCCGCTGGTGCGGCTCGCGGAAGCGGTCTGCTTCTTCGCGCGCGACGCCGTGTTCCGGCGCTGCGACCCGCCGCTCCGGCTCCTCTTCGCCGCGGGCCCGCTCTTTCCGCCGCTCTCGCCGCCCTCGGCGTCCTCGCCGCCCTCGGCGTCCTCGCCGCCCTCGGCGTCCTCGCCGCCCTCGGCGTCCTCGCCGCCCTCGGCGTCCTCGCCGCTCTCGGCGTCCGGCTCGTCCTGTGCGTTCTGGTCTTCCTGCTCGTCCTGGTCGTCCTGCTGGTCGTCCGGCTCGGTCCGCTCGTCGTCGCCCTTCGGCTCACCGCCGTCCGGGTGGGCCCGGTCGCGGAGCCCCTCGGTGCGTTCGTGGAGGGCGCCGGCGAGGCTGTCCGCCTTCGCCGTCAGCATGTGGGTCGCCGCTGCCTTGCTCGCCTCCGTCAGTTCCCCGCGCACCTGCTGGGTGACGTTGCTGAGGAAGGGGGAGTCGAGCAGGCCGGCGAGCTGCCCCGGCCTGGCCTTGGCGCCTGCCAGCAGCGCCCCGGCGCCGAGAGCGAGCTTCGCCTTCTTCGTCCGGCCGAGGAGGTAGCCCCCCAGGACGGCCGCGCCGATCGTCGCGTTCTTCATGATCCTGTCTTCTTTCCGTATCGCACGCGCGTCACGGGCCGGGCCCCGCGCCCTGCTGGGCCCGGTAGGCACTGATCTCCTGCAACCGGCGCAGCAACTCGTCCTCGCGCCGCGTGGCCTCCTCCTCGTCGATGCGTCCCTCGCTCCGCGCCCGCTCCAGGTTCACCAGCTCCTCCTGGATCGGGGCGGGGTCGTAGTACTCCTCCTCGGCGGTCTGCCGCACCTTGTCCAGCACCCAGCCGACGCCGCGCACAGGGGCGAACGGCAACGTCACGATGGTCCCGACCAGTCCCATGTCCTCGCCTCCTCGGAGCCGCGCGGCGGTCATACGAAGCTGTACGGCGGCAGAGGGCCGCGCAGCCGGAGTTCGACACCCTCGCCCAGGCGCTCGGCCAGTTCCCCGCCGGCGCGGGTGAACTCCTCGGACCGGGCGTCCTCCACCAGGAAGGAGGCGTTCACGAAGTACTGCTGGGACGGCGGAGCGACCTGCTCGGAGACGACCAGCGGACGCAGGGCGGCGAGAACCTCCTCGGCGAGCGCCGCGTTCCGGTTCTGCACCTCCTGGGCCACGAGTTCGCCGAGGGCCAGCCGGTCCTCGTACGTGCCGCCGCCGTCGCGGATGGACTCGTTCAGGGTCCGGGCCTGCTCGGAGTCGGTGAGGATCGCGCGCAGCAGGACATCCTCGTCCGTGACCCCCTTCACGTTGAACTCGGCGGTGCCCGACAGCTCGTCGAGCCGCTGGGAGAAGGCCTCGGCCCGCTCGTCCAGCAAGGCGCGCACGGAATCCTCGTCCGGGGCGACGAAACCGAAGCTCAGCGGCAGGATGGCCCCGTCGGACCAGAGGTTCTCCTGGACCTCGTGGTGCGCCTCCAAGTCCCGGCGGGCGACCGAGAGATCGGCCGGGGCCTCGCTGACGACGGCGCTCAGGGAGCCGCTGCTGACCGCGTGCAGATCGCCGCCGTCCTCCCCGACGCCGTGGACGTCGTCGAGGTCCAGCGGATGTTCCGCTCTGGTGATCGCGTAGACGTACACGGACATCGGCTCGCCTCACTCCTCGTCGTCGTGCCTCGAGGAGCGGCGGCTCGCACCGCGTTCGGAACGCACCCGCTGCTTCTCGCGCCCGGACTCGTGGTCCTCGCGCCCCTTCTGGAGGGACTCGGAGACGGCCTCGACCGCGCCCGACAGCGCCCCTTTGCTCTTGCCGCGGGCGCCCGCCTCGGTGGCGTCGCCGACCATGTCCGTCAGCTGGGCGGGGGCCTTGCGCCCCGATTCCAGGTCCAGCCGGTTGCACGCCTCCGCGAACCGCAGATACGTGTCGACACTGGCCACGACCACACGGGCGTCGATCTTGAGTATCTCGATGCCGACCAGGGAGACCCGTGCGAACGCGTCGATGACGAGGCCCCTGTCCAGGACCAGTTCCAGCACGTCGTAGAGGTTCCCCGAGCCGCCACCCCCGCCTCCGCGGGAGGCGAGCGCACCCTCGCCCTGCGGCACCACAGTCACGATGTCATCCCTTCCGGGCACGGGAGTCCGTGCGCGGCGGCGGGTCGCCTCAGCGGCCGCCGCTCCGGTCGATCTGCGCGCGGGTGTACCGGCGTCCGCGCTCGTACGCCAGCAGCTTGCCCGCCGGGTCCAGGACCACCTGGTAGCTCGCCATCACGCTGCTCGTCTGCGGGACGCGCTCCAGCTCCTCGACCTCGACCTCGGCCTCCCAGCCCTGTTCTGTCGGTTTGAGCGCGGAAACGGACTCCGGGACGCGTCCCAGCACCTCGGCGAGCTGCTCGAGCGCGCTCCGAATGGCCTCGGGCGCGGAGAGACGCTCCTCGGCGGGCTCCCGCCGCGACGAGGAACGGTGCTTCTCCGACTCATGGCCGTTCGTGGCTCTCACCTTCTCTCTCTCACCTCGCCGTGTGCCCGAAAAAGCACGCATGACACTTTTGATGCGATTAGGTCGGGAAATTCGTCACTCAGGTCGTCACCCATGTCGTCCCTCCTGTGCGGCGCCCCGCCGATACGCGCGAGCCAGCGCGTGGAAGGCCGCCTTCGGCTCCCAGTGCCAGCCGGACGCGGGAGTGCCGGGACGGGCCTCGATCGGCTTGACCAGGGCGTAGCTCGCCATGTCGAGGTCGTGGCGGGGGTCGTCCGGGCGGTGCGGGGAGTCCGCGGAGACGAAGGTGAAGGCGTGGGCGGCGTACAGGCCGAGCGCCTCGCACGCGGCGACGACATCGGTGACGTACGCGGCCTGTGTGCGCTCGCTGCGCCTCAGGTCGCCCTTGATCGCCGGGGGGTCGGCGCGATGGTCCACGGCGAACCACCCCATGCCGCCCTGCCGGGGCGCGCCCTCGAAAGTGCAGCAGCCGAACTCCTGGACGGAGAGCGGCTTGCCCGGCCGGATGTGGCGCGCGAGGTCGCGGACGTGACCGGCGTGGGTGCGGTGGTAGCCGTAGTAGTCGAGGCCGACGATGTCGAAGAGGTCCCAGTCGACCTCCTCGTCGTCCGCGGCGGCGTACGTCAGCGGGCCCCGGAAGACGGAACGGGCGACGGCGGCCGCGCGGATGGTGAAGTCGTGGACCCGTCGGGCGGCCTCCACCGGGTCGAAGTTGCCCGCGAGGAGGTTCTCGATCCGCTCCAGGATGTCGTCGCCCGGCACGATGCCGGGCAGGAAGATCAGGAACTCGCAGCCGACGCTGAGATGCGTGTCCACGCCCTGCCGGCGCAGCCGCTCCGCGAAGCGGCCCGTCTCGGCGAGGTGGTCGAGGATGTCGTCCTCGGGCACGCCCCCGAGCGTCGGCTCCAGCCAGACCGCGAGCCCGCGCTCGGCCGCCTCGGCGGCGGTCGAGGTGAGCCGCTCCACGCCGTCGCCGGTGACCTTGACGGCGGTGGCGTGCAGATCGTTTCGTATCGCGCGCATGTCCGCGCGCATCCGGTGCCGGTTCCAGGCGGTGGCGGGGGTGTCGCCCGCGCCCACCTCGTACACGACACTTCGGTACGACAGTCCGCGGGGGCGCTCCGCGGTGCGCAGGAGGGCGGCGGCCCTCGTGGTCGGCAGCAGCAGCCCACCGCCGAGCGCCGCGCCCCACCCCAGAAAACGGCCCCTGCTCATCCCGGTCATCGGCCTTCCCTCCCCGTGAGTTGCCCTCAGTGTGGGG
>NZ_LIRK01000062.1 GCF_001419765.1 Streptomyces torulosus | reverse complement strand
CTTGTCCTCCCGGGCCAGCCATGACGTCGTCTGGCTGGCCCGGGAGGACAAGGAGTCCGCGAAGGGCCCGCCCGCCGGGCGGGGCGCGATCGGCGGCCGGTGCGGTGGCCCGTACGTCTTCGACTGGGCCCGCGAGGCCACGGACGCCGAGTGGCGGCAGGCGAAGGAGACCCTGTGGCGGGGCCGGGCCCGCGCCCTGTGCCGGGCCTCCTCGGGCGACCCCGTCGGAGCCGCCCCCGCTCTCCTCGCCGCCTACGACGGCCTCGCCCGCCTCCAACTCGCGCGCGGCTGCCGCCTGCTGACGTCCGGCCGGGTCGCCGTCACCGACCGCCTCCACGGCCATGTCCTCGGTCTGCTCCTCGCCCTGCCGCACGTCCTCGTCCCCGACCGCTACGGCAAGATCCGCAGCTACTGGGACACCTGGACCGCCCACCGGCCCCCGACCGCACCGGGCGCGACCGTGGCCTGGGCGGGCACGGAGGCGGAGGCGAGGGAGACCGCGGGCAGGCTGCTGGTGGACCTGCCCTGAGGGGCGGTGAGGCAGGGGGCGCGCCCTACGCGCCCCCGACGGCGGTCAGCAGGGCCAGCGGCGCCGCCGCCGACCGGGACTCCCGCACACACGCGTGCGGATACGGCACCGGCTCCGGATGCGTGTCCCTGCCGTACCCGGCGAGCACCTCCGGCAGCCGGTGCCCCATGGCCGTGGCCGCGTCCACCAGCCCGCCCGCGACCGTGCGGGCCTCGTCGTGCAGCCCGTACCGGGCCAGCCCCAGGGTGATCAGCGCGTTGTCGTGCGGCCAGACCGAGCCCCGGTGGTACGACAGCGGATGGAACGCCGGCTGCCCCGAGGCCAGCGTCCGCACGCCCCACCCGGAGAAGAAGTCCGGTTCGAGCAGCCGCCGGCCGACGGTCTTGCCGTACTCCTTGTCCAGCAGCCCCGACCACAGCAGATGCCCCGCGTCGGAGGCGAGCGCGTCCGTCCGGCGGCCCTCGCTGTCCAGGGCCAGCGCCGGGAAGTCGTGCTCCGGCATCCAGAAGTCCCGCTGGAAACGGTCGCGGAGATCACCGGCGGCCTGCTCCAGGAGCGCCGCGTAGACCTCGTCCTCCCAGACGGTCCGGGCCAGCGCGGCGGTCCGGCGCAGCGCGTCGTACGCGTAGCCCTGGGCGCCCGCCGCCATCACCGGCCCGGCCGGCGGGCGGCTGCCGTCGGCGGAGCAGATCGCGCCGGGGGAGTCCTTCCAGTTCTGGTTGGACAGCCCGCCCTGGTCGGCGCGGTACACGAGGTAGCCGCGGGAGGTGAGGCCGCCGTGGTCCAGCATCCAGCCGATCGCGGCCCGCGCCTGCGGCTCCAACCGCCGGGCCAGGGTGACGTCACCGGTCTGCTCCACGTACGCGCCGAGCAGCACGAGGAACAGCGGGGTCGCGTCGACCGAGCCGTAGTAGCGGGCGTACGGCACCTGCCCGAAGTGGGCCAGTTCGCCGTGGCGCACCTCGTGGACGATCTTGCCGGGCTGGGCGACCGCGTCCACGCCGACCTCGGCGGCCTGGGTGGCGGCGAGCGCGAGGAGCGTGGCGGCGGCCGGTTCCGGGCGGTAGGGCAGGGTGAACAGCGACGTCAGCAGCGCGTCTCGGCCGAGGAGGGTCAGGAACCAGGGCGCCCCGGCCGCCGGTACCCGGAGGTTCTCGCCGTCCGGTCCGGTCGCGGGGACCTGGAGCGCGGCGAGATCGGCGAGGCCCCGCGCGCAGGCCGCGGCCAGCTCCGGCCAGCCGGTCGGGAAGGCGACGCCCTCCATGAACTCGCCCTCGGAGGCGAGGACCTGGTGCGTCACGGCGGCCGGGGAGGCCGGCACGCGCAGGGGCCGCCGGTCGCCGTGCGGGCGGGCCATCACCCGCAGGGTCAGCTCCACCGAGCCGTGCGGCTCCAGGTCCAGCGCCCAGACGAGGCGTCGCGCTCCCGTCCCCGTCTCCTCCACGGCGTCCGGCGCGGGCTCGGCCGTGACCGTCGTGCAGGACCGCCACTCACCGCGCCGGTAGCTGAACTCCACCCCGTCGTCGAGGACCTCACGCCTTCGGACGGCGCCGGTCTTGGCGTACGTACGGAAGTCGGAGCGCAGCTCGAACTGGTCGGTGAAGTCGGCGTCCACGGTGAGCGCGATCCGGACCGTCGTCGGCACCGGACGGTTGCTGGTGACGCGCAGCGCCTCGACGAACGCGCTGTCGGAGACGGCCTGCTCCCGGAAGAGCGTGTACGCGGGCGGTTCCTGGCGCCCGCCCCGGGGGACGAGCACGCACCGCGCGGTGTCGCCGTCGCCGACCGGGGTCAGCGTCTCGGGGACGGCGCCGTCGACGGTGAGCTGCCACCGGCTCAGATGCCGTGCGTCCCGTACGAACAACCCGTCCGGGGAACTGCCGCCCCGCCGCCCGCTGATGTCGCCGCCGTCGCCCACGGCGGCGAACGTGCCGCCGCGTACGAGCAGGTGATGCCGGTCCGTCATCGCCGGTCCCCTCCCTGGTCACTCATGTCGCACGTATCGAATCCGGCCCGGTCGTCGTGGTGCCGGTCGTCGTCGCGGTCCGGTCCGTCGCCGCTTCGGCGGCCGTGGTCGTCCTGGTGCAGCAGATCGAGGGCGAGCGCGGCGGTCCAGCTGAAGCCGAGGGCGCCGCAGGGCTCGCCCGTGTACGGGTCGACGTACTCGGCGAAACCGGAGGCGCCCGCGGTCTCCAGCAGCGCCGTCCGCAGCGCGTCCGCCCGCCCCAGCTCCCCGTGGAGCCTCAGGCCCCGCTCCAGCATCCAGTTGGTGTTGAACCAGGCTGGGCCCCGCCAGTACCGGTGCGGATCGAACGCCTCGCCCAGCAGGTCGTACGACGGCACGAGCCGGGTGGTGTCCCCGAGCCCGAAGTGCGGTCCGTGCGCCGTCCGCACGAGGGCGGCGACGATCTCGCGGGGCAGGCCGGGCACGAGCAGGGGCAGCAGCCCGGAGACACCGCGCTCGGGGACGAGGCCGCCACCGATGACGTCCCGGCACAGGAACATCTCCTCCGCCGGGTCCCACAGCCGCTCCACCAGGGCCGCCGTCAGCCGCTCCGCGCGGGCGTCGCGGGCCGTGCCGGTCGCCCCCAACTCCGCGGCGATCCGGGCCAGGGCGTGCTCCGAGGCGATGAGCAGGGCGTTGAAGGCGGGGTCCTCGACGGCGAACTCGCCCCGCCCGTCGGCGTATCCCCCGTCCCGGTAGTCCGTCGCCAGCCGCACGTACCGCCCGTAGTCCAGATCCGTCGGCCGGTCCTCGGCCGCGCCGTGGTCGAGGTCGGCGCGGCGGAAGGAGCGCGCCGGGGCCGGGGTCACCCGGGACAGGGGCGCGTCCCAGGCGGGGCTGTTGTCCATGCCCTGCTCCCAGGGGTGGACGACCGAGGCCAGCCCGCCGCCGCCCAGGTCCCGGCGGTGCAGCAGATAGCGGTGCCAGGCGGCGAGCCGCGGGTACACCCGGGGCAGGAAGCCGCGGGCCCGGGAGAGCCCGGGGTCGGAGCGGTGCACCAGCCACGCGGCCAGCGCGTGCACCGGCGGCTGCACGATGCCGGAGGTCTGGGCGGTGCGCGGGGCGCCCGCAGCGCGCCCCGCGGTCGAGGAGCGCCAGAAGTCGGGGCTCGGGAAGTACGCCTCCAGCGGCACCGAGGGGTTGAAGACGATGTGCGGGATCCGTCCGTCCCCCCACTGCGCGTCGAGCAGGGTCTCCAGCTCGGTCTGCGCCCGCAGCGGTGACAGATGGCGCAGCCCGATCGCGATGAACGCCGAGTCCCACGACCACTGGTGGGGGTACAGCCGGCGGGAGGGGACCGTGGACGTCCCCGTCCAGTTGCCCTCCAGCACCTCGGCGGCCCCGCGGTGCAGCGATCCGCCCAGGATCCCCGGATCGTATACGGCGCCTTCATGGCGGACGCCCGTGCCTGGTCGGCGGGCTGTGAGCTGGGTTGTGCGATCCACTCAGGGCTCCCCGAGGACAAGGTGCCGACCGGTTCGGCAGTAGGTACCGTAGGGTTACGTCTATTTAACACGCAAAACTCAATATGTAATGCAGAGTTGGTGAACGCAAGAGGGTGAGCGCAAGCGGTCGCGCGGAACGGTCCGCGCACGATCGCGCAAGCGGCGCGTCGTCGGCCCGCCGGGGCGGGGATGATCGGGTGAGGGACCGCGCGAACGGGAGGTCGTGAAGGTGGGTAGTCACGCCGGTGCAGGAGATCTGCTGGAGTTGGTCCGCAGCGGCCGGGCCACCACCCGTGGCGCGCTCCAGCAGGCGACGGGCCTGTCCCGGGCCACGGTCGGCCAGCGCCTCGACCGGCTGTTCCGCGCGGGCTGGCTCCGCGAGGGTGCAGGCGGCCCGGTCGGCTCCCCGCTGGGTGGACGCCCTTCCATCACACTGGAGTTCGACGACGAGCACGCGGTCGTCCTCGCCGCCGACCTCGACACCCGCCACGCCCGCGCCGCCGTCCTCTCCCTCACCGGCGAGATACAGGCCGAGCACACCGGCACCCTCGTCATCGAGGACGGCCCCGAGGCCGTCCTGGACGGCCTCGGGCGCTGGTTCGCCGAACTGCTGGAGAAGGCGGGCCAGTCGGCCGACGCGGTCTGCGGCATCGGGCTAGCCGTGCCCGGCCCGGTGGACATGGACACCGGTCGGGTGGTGCAGCCGCCGATCATGCCCGGCTGGGACGGCTACGACATACGCGGCAGACTGGCCCGCGCCTTCGCCGACCACGCGTCCGGCCCGCCCGGCGTCCCCGTCCTCGTCGACAACGACGCCAACCTCATGGCGTACGGCGAACAGCGCACGGGATACCCGGACTGCTCGGCGTTCGCGCTGGTCAAGGTGTCCACGGGTATCGGCGCCGGCGTGGTGGTCGGCGGCTCGATCTACCGGGGCGTCGACGGCGGCGCCGGCGACATCGGCCACATCCGGGTGCCCGACGGCGCGGACGCCCAGTGCAAGTGCGGGTCCTACGGCTGTCTGGCGGCGGTCGCGAGCGGCGGCGCCGTCGCGCGGCGGCTGAGCGAGACAGGGGTTCCGGCGGCCTCCGGCGCCGATGTGCGCGATCTGCTGGTCGCCGGGCACCCCGGCGCGACCGCCCTTGCACGGGAGGCGGGCCGCTCCGTGGGCGACGTCCTGGCGACGGTGGTGACCCTGCTGAACCCCGGCGTCCTGATGATCGCCGGGGACTTGGCCGGAACCCCCTTCCTCACGGGCGTGCGCGAACTGCTCTACCAGCGGGCGCTGCCGCGCTCCACGGCCCACCTCGACGTCGTCACCTCCCGGCTGGGGGAGCGGGCGGCGTTGGTCGGAGCGGGCGCCCTGGTCGTCGAGTACCTGTACGCGCCCGAACGAGCGGAGGAGCGGCTCGCCGCCCTGGGGGTGTGACGGGTGGGTCCGCCGGGCGTGTGACAGGCGGGTTTCCGTCCCGTGCGGCGGTCCGCATGGTGAAATCCCGGCCTCCGTGAACGCGTGATTCTCGCCACCCCTGATAAGGGTTGCGCTCAGATGAGCGGATCTTGGGCGGTTCCGGGTCTTCAAGGGGTGGCACTCAGTGCCACCCCTTGATCGTTCATCGCGCGAACTCAGACGTGTTGAATGCCGCTCATCTGAGCGGATATTGCGGGTCCCGAACCATGTCGCCTTCAAGAGGTGAACACATCAGCGCCCAACACCTTGCCAAGCCTTGACTTTCGATCTGCTGGCGGACGGGTGGTTACAGGCGCATGACGCACAAGTGGACGTACCCAGGAGCCTTCGATCTGGGTATGTTCCTCGCCGTCAGGGCAGCCACCGCGTCCTCAAGGAGTTGGGACCTGTGTCGGAAAACAAAGATCCCCACGTAGGCCACGTAGCTCAGAGCGTTGAGGGCGTGAAGTTCGTCTATGACTTCACCGAGGGCAACAAGGGCCTCAAGGACCTCCTCGGTGGCAAGGGCGCGAACCTCGCCGAGATGACCAACCTCGGTCTTCCGGTGCCTCCCGGCTTCACCATCACCACCGAGGCCTGCAAGGTCTACCTGGACAGCGGTGACGAGCCCGCGGCACTGCGTGACGAGGTGAGCGCCCATCTGGAGGCGCTCGAGAAGCGCATGGGCAAGAAGCTCGGCCAGGCCGACGACCCGCTCCTCGTCTCGGTCCGTTCCGGCGCCAAGTTCTCCATGCCCGGCATGATGGACACCGTCCTGAACATCGGCCTCTCCGACAAGTCCGTGAAGGGCCTCGCCGACCAGGCCGGCGACGAGCGCTTCGCCTGGGACTCCTACCGCCGGCTCATCCAGATGTTCGGCAGGACCGTCCTCGGCGTCGACGGCGAACTCTTCGAGGACGCCCTCGACAAGGCCAAGGAGACCAAGAACGTCACGGTCGACACCGAGCTGGAGGCCGCCGACCTCAAGAAGCTCGTCACCACCTTCAAGAAGATCGTCAAGAAGGAGGCCGGCCGGGACTTCCCGCAGGACGCCCGCGAGCAGATGGACCTGGCCATCAAGGCCGTCTTCGACTCCTGGAACGGCGACCGCGCGAAGCTCTACCGCCGCCAGGAGCGCATCCCGCACGACCTCGGCACCGCCGTCAACGTCTGCTCCATGGTCTTCGGCAACCTCGGCCCCGACTCCGGCACCGGCGTCGCCTTCACCCGCGACCCCGCCTCCGGTCACCAGGGCGTCTACGGCGACTACCTGCAGAACGCCCAGGGCGAGGACGTCGTCGCGGGCATCCGCAACACCGTCCCCCTGGCCGAGCTGGAGTCGATCGACAAGAAGTCGTACGACCAGCTGATGCAGATCATGGAGACGCTGGAGAACCACTACAAGGATCTCTGCGACATCGAGTTCACCATCGAGCGCGGCCAGTTGTGGATGCTCCAGACCCGCGTCGGCAAGCGCACGGCGGGTGCGGCCTTCCGGATCGCCACCCAGCTCGTCGACCAGGGCCTCATCGACGAGGCCGAGGCGCTCCAGCGCGTCAACGGGGCGCAGCTCGCGCAGCTGATGTTCCCGCGCTTCGACGAGGAAGCGAAGGTCCAGCAGGTCGGCCGGGGCATCGCCGCCTCGCCGGGCGCGGCCGTCGGCAAGGCCGTCTTCGACTCGTACACGGCCGTGAAGTGGTCCCGGTCCGGTGAGAAGGTCATCCTGGTCCGCCGGGAGACCAACCCCGACGACCTCGACGGCATGATCGCCGCCGAGGGCATCCTGACCTCGCGCGGCGGCAAGACCTCCCACGCGGCCGTCGTCGCCCGCGGCATGGGCAAGACCTGTGTCTGCGGCGCCGAGGAGCTGGAGGTCGACACCAAGCGCCGCCGGATGACCGTGCCCGGCGGGCACGTGGTGGAGGAGGGCGACCTCATCTCCATCGACGGCTCGTCCGGCAAGGTCTACCTGGGCGAGGTCCCGGTCGTCCCGTCCCCGGTCGTGGAGTACTTCGAGGGCCGGATGCACGCCGGCGCCAACGACGCCGACGAACTCGTCGAGGCCGTCCACCGGATCATGGCCTTCGCCGACCGCAAGCGCCGGCTGCGGGTCCGGGCCAACGCCGACAACGCCGAGGACGCGATGCGCGCCCGCCGCTTCGGCGCCCAGGGCATCGGACTGTGCCGCACGGAGCACATGTTCCTCGGCGACCGGCGTGAGCTGGTCGAGCGGCTGATCCTGGCCGACACGGAGACGGAGCGCGAGGAGTCCCTGAAGGCGCTGCTCCCGCTGCAGAAGCAGGACTTCGTCGAGCTGTTCTCGGCGATGGACGGGCTGCCGGTGACGATCCGTCTCCTCGACCCTCCGCTGCACGAGTTCCTGCCCGACATCACCGAGCTGTCCGTCCGTGTCGCCCTGGCGGAGTCCCGCCAGGAGCCCCACGAGAACGAGCTCCGTCTCCTCCAGGCCGTGCACCGGCTGCACGAGCAGAACCCGATGCTGGGTCTGCGCGGCGTCCGCCTCGGCCTGGTCATCCCCGGCCTGTTCACCATGCAGGTGCGGGCCATCGCGGAGGCGGCGGCCGAGCGGAAGAACGCCAAGGGCGACCCGCGCGCCGAGATCATGATCCCGCTCGTCGGCACGGTGCAGGAGCTGGAGATCGTCCGCGAGGAGGCCGACCAGGTCGTCGCGGAGGTCGAGGCGGCGACCGGCACGCAGCTGAAGCTGGCCATCGGCACGATGATCGAGCTGCCGCGGGCCGCGCTGACCGCCGGCCAGATCGCGGAGGCGGCGGAGTTCTTCTCCTTCGGCACGAACGACCTCACCCAGACGGTGTGGGGCTTCAGCCGGGACGACGTGGAGGCGAGCTTCTTCACGGCCTACCTGGAGAAGGGCATCTTCGGTGTCAGCCCGTTCGAGACGATCGACAAGGACGGGGTGGGCTCCCTGGTGAAGCTGGCCGCCGAGGCCGGCCGCGCCACCCGACCCGACCTCAAGCTCGGCGTCTGCGGCGAGCACGGCGGTGACCCCGAGTCGGTCCACTTCTTCCACGAGGTCGGTCTCGACTACGTCTCCTGCTCCCCGTTCCGCATCCCGGTGGCCCGTCTGGAGGCCGGCCGCGCGGCGACACAGTCGGAGGGCAGCGACCACCGCTAGCGAGCACCGCGAGGCATCCGCCTCGCATCCCGGACCCCGGAACCGCCGCTTGTCCCCGACCGACCCTCACCGATGGGCGGCGGTTCCGGATCACGAAAAGAGGGCGGCACCCCGTGCGGGGGGTGCCGCCCTCCACGTGTGAGGGAAACTCCGTGGCCCGTGGGGCCGGGCTGTCGGTAGCGTCGGGGGCTCCGCCGACCGCGCTCCGGCAGTCGGCCCGCCCCCGAAGGTGAGTTCCGTGAGTACGCCGCGCCCGACGCCGTACGAGACGCCGTCCGGGACGACCACGCTGTGGCGTCCCACCGGCCCCGACGAGCTCGCGCTGGTGCGGGAGTCGGGGTGGAGTGCCTGGCCGCCACGCCTTCCCGAGCAGCCGATCTTCTACCCCGTGCTCAACGAGGACTACGCCGTGAGGATCGCGCGGGACTGGAACGTGAAGCACAGCGGGGCCGGCTTCGTGACCCGGTTCGAGGTCGAGACCGGGTTCCTGCGCCGCTACCCGGTGCGCCAGGCCGGCGGCGAGACGATCCTGGAGCTGTGGGTGCCCGCCGAGGAGCTCGACGAGTTCAACGCGCACATCGTGGGCCCCATCGAGGTCACTCACGAGTTCCGCTGAGCCGGCCGTCCCGTGAACGGGACGGCCGGGGGATCGGCACGGGCGACGCGGCCCCGCCCCGCCCGTCGCCGATCTCCCGCAGCACCCCCACGAGCGCGTCGTTCAGCGCGTCACTGATCTCCTGTGCCTCGGGTGTCTCGACGTGCAGCGTGTTGACGTACAGGCCCTCCGCCGTCCGGTGGAACCAGTGGCTGACGCCGTTGCCGCGGGCCGCCCACACATGCAGCTTCGGGTTCCACAGGGGGTGCCGCTCCCCGCCGGGAGTCCTGCGGAAGTCGATGTACGAGAAGAAGTTCACGGCGAACGGCCAGTGGTGCAGGGAGAACGCCTCCGGTGCGAGCAGCTCCCAGGCGCGTACGAAGGGGACGCCCACGTGCCGCTGCATCTCGGTGTACGCGGCCCGCGCCCCCGCCATGGTGGCGGCGTGGTCCCCGACGCCCTCCTCGCGCCCCTCGCCCACCTCGAACTCGATGGGCATCGTGTTCACGAACCAGCCCACGGAGTGCTCCCACGCCGGCTCGCCGCGCTCGCTGACCGGCAGCAGCCCCCGGTACGCCGTCGGGCCGCCCAGCCGGCGCTGCGCCGTCGCGGCCGCCGCCAGCACACCGGTGAAGACACTGCCGCCCGCCGCACGGGCACCCGCCGCGAGGGCGTCCGTCCGGGCCGCGTCCAGCAGCCGGTGGCTACGGTTCACCAGAGGGTACAGGCGGTCGTCCGGCACGCCGATGTCGAAGGGGAACCGGGGGAAGAACCCGCCGTTGGAGGCGATGAAGCCCTTCCAGTACGCCAGCCGGTCGTCGTCGGGCCGCAGGGACGACCAGCGGCGGCGTTGCGCGTCCCCGAAGGTCAGATAGCTGGCCACGGGCGGCAGCTCGGGGCGACGGCTGCCCGTGAGCGCCGTGTACGCCGTCTGAATCTCGTTCACCACCACGGGCATCGACATGCCGTCGCACACGATGTGGTCGAAACAGAGATAGACCGTCGTATGGGACTCCCGAACCACGGCACCCATCAGGAACAGCGGCCAGGACAGTGTGTCGAGGCTCTTGAACTCCTTGTCCAGATGGGTGTGCAGTTCCTCCGCGGTGTGGAAATGGCCGACCTCCTCGGCCTCCAGGGAGATGGACTCGGGGGAAAGGGCCGTGCAGTTCAGATCACCGGCCAGTCGCTGGAATTCACAGCGGAGCACCTCATGCCGGCGCACGAGGAGGAGGAAGGCGGATTCCAGTGCCGTGATGTCGAGCGGACCGTCGATCTCGAAGGTGACGGTGATGGAACTGGCGATGTCGTCTCTCGTGCTCCGCGTCGCCTGGGACGACGAATGGTGCTTGTCCTGGTTGAAGGAGGCGGACGTGAACGCGACGGCCTGATTCTCCTCGCCGGAAAGGGGGGAGTGCTGGGTGCGCAGGGACCAGGACAGCACGGTTCCGGGCGCGATACGGGCTTCGGTGAAAGGAATCTGCAGCACTCCGGGGCTCTCTGTTCGTATGCGTGGGGGGAGGGTCAGATCAAGCGGCTCAGGAGGGAGTTCACCGCCGTGTCGACGCCGTCCTCGGAGCGGATCACGGGGGCCATCTCCGTCGCCCGGTGCCGCAGTCGGCGGTCCTCCACCGCCCGGCCGATCGCCTCCGCGAGCCGTGCCGCCGTGAGGTGCCGGGCGGCGAGGGGGGCGGGTGCCACGCCCAGCGCCCGCATCCGTGCGGACCAGTGGGACTGGTCGCCCATGTGGGGGCAGAGGACCTGGGGGCGGCCCGCGGCGAGGGCGGCTCCGACGGTGCCGGGGCCGCCGTGGTGGACGACCGCCGCCGTCCGCGGGAGGAGCCAGTCGTGCGGCGCCTCCCTGATCGTCAGGACGTCCCGTGCGGGGGGACCCGGCTCGATGCCGCCCCACCCCGTCGCGACGACGGCACGCACCCCCGCGAGGCGTACCGCCTCCGTGACCAGGGCGTTGTTCCGGCGCGCCCGGGTGCCGGTCATGCTCCCGAAGCCGATGTAGACGGGCGGCTCCCCCTCGTCCAGGAACCGGGCCAACTCCGTGGGCGGCGTCCAGTCGGGGCGCCGGGGCAGGAACCAGAAGCCGGTGGTGTGGACGGCGTCGCCCCAGGCCGGGTCGACGGGTGTCACATGCCGGCTGAACGACTGCAGAACGGGCCGCCGTTTGCCCTCGGGGTCGCGCAGCCACCTCCGGGCGCCGTGTCGGCGGGCCGCGAGCCCCAGTTCCGTGGTCCGCCAGCGCTCCACCTCACGGGAACGCTGGGCCGCCGTCACCACGGCGTAGGTGCTGCGGTTCAGGAAACGGGGCACCCTCGGCAACGGCATCAGCGGGCAGGGGAATTCATCGGTGGGAATCCAGCCGGGCTGCAGGGCGACGACGACGGCCGGCACGTCCAGCATGTCCGCCACGTGCTGGGCGGGAAACGCCGCCGAATGCACCACCGCCGCCACATCCCCGTGATCGTGGGCGATAGCGGCGACATCCCGCAGCGAGGAAATCATCAATTGCTTGAGACGGGCGACCGTGCGGGCTGCCGCGATCTTCCCGCGTACTCCCGACAGTCCGCCATCGATGATCCGGCGGGTTTCCGGCTCGTCGAGAATCCGGGTCGGGCCGTCGTCGATCACCGCGAAATCCACCCCGTACGCGGCGGCTTCCGACGCGTAGGACGGCGGGGCGGCCAATAACGGGTTGTGGCCGTGGCGACGGAGCGCCACGGCCAGTGCGAGGAAGGGTTGTACGTCCCCGCGAGTACCGCATGCCGCGAGGAGAACCTTGCGCGGGCGGACGCCGACTCCGGGGCTCACCGGCCCCGATTCTTTGGGCAAGACCACGCGCAGAACCTAGCAGAAGGGAAATCGAACGAGTTTGGCGTGGAAAAGGGTTCGACATTCCCTCGGGAATTACTCAGGTGCGGAACGGTCCCGTCACCTCGTACGTGATGCCGCCCGACGAACTGCCGCTGGTGCCGCGCTGGCTGGAGAAGTACAGCCGGCGGCCGTCGGGGGAGAAGGCCGGTCCGGTGATCTCCGAGGCGGACTGGCCGTCGACGCGGAGGAAGGGGGCGACGATGTCCTCCGGGGTGATCACGCAGATCTCCATGTTGCCGCCGTCCTCCGCGACGAACAAGTCGCCGGAGGCCGTGCCGGTGACGTTGTCGACGCCGGTGAGCGGGGCATTGCCGCCGGTCACCAGGGAGTCGTCATAGGCGAGTTCGATGGTCTGCGCGGCCGCGTCGTACTGCCAGACGCGGTTGTCGCCCTTCGTCGTGAACCAGCAGGTGTCGTCGGCGTAGTAGCAGCCCTCGCCGCCGTTGAAGCGCTTGGCGCCGGACACCTGGTTGCGGGTGGCGGTCGCGCCGGACGGGTCGGGGACCCTGGCCCAGGTCACGGGGCCGCTGGTGCCGGTGCCGGCCACCATGACCTCCAGCGTGCCCGACGACAGATCGCCCCAGGTCGTCGGCCGGAAGCGGTAGAAGCAGCCGTCGGTGACGTCCTCCGTCATGTAGACGACCCCGCGCGCCGGATCGGCGGCCGCCGCCTCGTGCTTGAACCGGCCCATCGCGTCCCGGCGCACCGCCGCCTTCACGCCCCACGGGTCGGTCTCGTAGACGTATCCCCGGTCGACCTCCTCGCAGGACAGCCAGGTGTTCCAGGGCGTCTTGCCGCCCGCGCAGTTCGTCCGGGTGCCCGAGAGGATGCGGTACGCCGAGGTGACCGTGCCCGTCGAGGAGAACCGCACCGCGCTCGCACCGCCGGACGGGCTGATCTCCGAGTTGGAGACATAGATCCAGCCGCTGCCGTCCGTGTAGCAGGCTCCGCCGTCGGGCGCGTTGTGCCAGGTGTACGACGTGCCGGGGACCCGCTGGCCGGAGCGGGCGACGACCCGGCTGGTGAAACCGCTGGGGAGCCTGATGCCGTTGGCGTCCGGCGCGCCGAGCGCACCGTACGGGCCCGCGCCGGGCTGGGCGGGCGCGGCGTACGCGGCGCCGCGCCACAGGGTTCCGCCGAACGCGGTCGAGGTGCCGCCGAGGACGGCCGCGCGTAGCAGGGTACGACGTTCCACTGTCGCTCCAAAGGTGCGTTGACCGGCCCGCCTGCCGGTCGGCGGCGGGGTCGCGCGGTGACGGAACTTAGGGGAGCGTGATTGACGGGGCATGGACAATCAATGACCGTGCGGAGGCGTTCTCGGACGGCCCGCCCCGACGGGGCGGGGGCCGCGGTCGCCGAACGACGCGCGCCCCCGAGCCGGGGGCGCGGGCTCACGCGGGCAGCGGCGGCGCCTCGCGCCTGCGCGGACCGGGACGCGTACCGAATCCGTGGCCGCCGGACGGGACCGGCGGTTCCGCCGAGGGCAGGCGGACGACGGCGTCCAGACCGCCCGTGGCCGCCTCGTGGAGCGTGACCTCGCCGCCGCTGGCGTGCGCGAGCCGCTGGACGAGGGAGAGACCGAGACCCGTGCCGCCCTTGGGGGCGCCGGGGGCGCGCCAGAAGCGGTCGAAGGCACGGGCCCGCTGCTCGGCCGTCATCCCGGGCCCCTCGTCGGTGACATGGAGGTCGACCCAGGCGGGCCGGGCGTCGCGCAGGCTCCGTCGGGCCGGGACGAGGAGCCGTAGCTCCATGGTGACCGTGCTGCCGGA
>NZ_LIRK01000619.1 GCF_001419765.1 Streptomyces torulosus | reverse complement strand
TGCGGCCCGCCCTTCAGCTGAGAAGCACGGGGCGCGGCCCCGGCCGCTTCTCAGGGGCGCGGGGAAACCGCGCGAACCACCATGACGGGCCCGCACCCGCCGCACCACCCGCGCCCGGCAGACGAACCCGCCTATCCCACGAACTCCCCGTACTGGTCCAGCAGAGCCAGCACCTCCGCCTCCCCTGCCGGAGGCAACTGCACCACCGCCTCCTCGATGCCCAGCTCCGCGTAGTACGCCAGCTTCCCCGCGCTCGGCTGCACCGCGTACGGCACGACCTGCAGCGCCTCCGGGTCCCTTCCCGCGTCGGCCCACGCCCCCCGCAGGGCCGGCAGGGCCTCGCCCAGCCCCCGCCCGCCGATCGGCAGCCACCCGTCCGCGTACTCGCTGATGTGCGCGAACAGCTTGGGCCCGGCGGCGCCGCCGATGAGGGTGCGCGGCCCCACGACCGGCCCCCGCGGCTTCTGCACCGGCTTCGGGTACGCGTGGCTCGCCCGGACGCTCCCGAACTCCCCCTCGTACGCCGTCGGCTCCTCCGCCCACAGCGCCCGCATCAGCGCCATGCGGTCGCGGACGAGGTCGCGCCGGGTGCGCCACTCGACGCCGTGGTCGGCGGCTTCCTCCACGTTCCAGCCGTAGCCGAGCCCGAGGGTGAGGCGGCCGCCGGAGAGGTGGTCGACGGTCGCGATCTGCTTCGCGAGGTCGATCGGGTCGTGCTGGGCGACGAGCGTGATGCCGGTGCCGAGCCCGAGCCGCTCGGTGACGGCGGCGGCCTGGCCGAGCGCGACGAACGGGTCCAGCGTGCGGCCGTACTCGCGCGGCAGGTCACCGCCCGCCGGGTACGGCGAGGTCCGCTCGACGGGGATGTGGGTGTGCTCGGGGAGGTAGAGCCCCGCGAAACCGCGTTGCTCCAGCTCACGGGCGAGCCTGGTCGGAGTGATCGTCTCGTCGGTGAGGAAGATCGTCACGGCGATGCGCATGGGTCATCTCTACCGGTGCTCACCTCACTTGTCCATACCGACCGGTCGGCATAGACATCCGTTCATCGAACGCGCTCGCACAGGGCCTGATCGACCAGTTTCTGGAGGGCCCTCTCGGCCCGGATCAGCTGCCCGTCGTCGGCCGTCTTGCCGGTGGCGGCGACGACCACGGAACGCCGCCCGCCCTCGGTGAACCCGGTACGGACCGTGGAACCCTCCAGGTCCCCGCCGTGGCCCCAGGTGTACCCGCCGCAGGACAGCGGCTGCCGCATCAACCCCAGCCCGTAGTGCAGACCGGGAAACGCACCCTGGAAGTCGTCGCCCACCGGCACCGCGCGACGCATCTCCGCGAGCTGCGCGGCGGGCAGGAGCCGGCCGTCCAGCAGGGCGGTGAAGAACCGGTCCACGTCGCGGTCGGAGCTGATGAGCGCGGCGGCGGCGCCGCCCCAGGAGAGGTTCTGGACGGTGGTGTCGGTCCAGCCGCCGGACCCGCGGAAGCGCTGGTAGGTGTGCGCGTGCGGCCCCCGCAGATACGGGTCGTCGCCGGGCGCGTAGGTGTCGGTCAGTCCCAGCGGGCGGACGACGCGGTCGCGCACCTCCTCGGCCCAGGTGCGCCCGGTGACCTTCTCGATGATCATCCCGGCGAGGTAGTAGCCGGTGTTGGAGTAGTTCCAGTCGGGTTCCGGGTCGCCGGCGGACGCGGGCGGGAAGTCGGGGCGGTGGCGCAGGGCGCCCGCGACCATCCGCTCGGGGTCGACGTGGTCGAACCTGGTGCGCTCGAAGTCGGCGGCGGTGTCGCCGGTCTCGTCGGAGTAGGTGTGGTTGTGGATGCCGCCGGTGTGCTGGAGCAGGTAGCGGACGGTGACCCGGCGGCCGTCGTTGCCGTTGCCGCTCACCACGCCCGGCAGCCACCGCTCCACGGTGTCGCCCAGCGACAGCCGGCCCTCCGCCTCCAGCTGGAGCACCACGGTGGCCACGAAGGCCTTGGTGACGCTCGCGATGCGCAGGTCGGCCCCGTGGGGCATCGGCCGGCCGGTGTTCAGCTCCGCCTCGCCCGCGCGGGCGTACACCTTCCGGTGGCCGTCGCGCACCCGCACGGTGATGCCGATGAACCCGGCGTTCTTGAGCACCCGCGTCACCTCGCGCCGCAACCGCAGGCTCTCGTGCGAGGCGCCGACGCTGGGGGTGCCCACCGGGGCCTGGGCCGCGGTGGGGGCCGCCGGGTGCGGTGCTGCCGTGGCCGGGAGCGTCGCGGCCCCGGCGAGGAGCGTGGTGGTCAGCACGGCACCCGTGAGGGCCCGTGCGGCGGCTTCTCTCGTCGTGAGGCTCATGGCCACCACCCTCCCGGCGGGGCGGAGCCCGCCACCATGACGGCAGCCCGAGACCTCCAGTGGGGACAACCCCCTTGGCGCGGGGACGAGATGACGCCCGGTACACGGCGGGACCATCGCGACTCGGCCAACTCGAAAGCCGCCGATCCCCCTCCCTTGTCCCGCGGTTCACCACCGCATACGAAGGTGTCCCGCACCACCACCGCACCATCCACGCCACCTCACACACGACCACCCGGGGAGCAGCAGATGTGCGACGACCACCACGGCGACACCCGCGGCGACGGGAACGACAGGGACGGCGGGACCGACGGGGCCGGCAGTGACGGCGGGACCGAGAGGAGCGAGACGAGCGAGAGGGACGGCGGCGGAAAGGGGCTCGGAAGGCGCGCGCTGTTCGTGACGTCGGCGGCGGCCGCGCTTACGTTGGGAAGCGTGACCTTCGGCAGCAGCGGCGCGGCCGCGGACGGCGACCAGGAGACCCGGACCATCCGGGGCACCCTCCCCACCGGCTCCCCCGACTTCGTGTATCTGCCGGTCGAAGTACCGGCCGGGGTACGTGAGTTGAAGGTCGTCTACAGCTACGACAGACCGTCCGTCCCGGCGGGCACGGCCGGCAACGCGCTGGACATCGGTGTCTTCGACGAACGCGGCACCGACCTCGGCGGCCAGGGCTTCCGCGGCTGGTCGGGCGGTGCCCGCACCGAGTTCTTCATCCGTGCGGACGAGGCGACACCCGGCTACGTCCCGGGCCCGGTCCGCCCCGGCACCTGGCACATCGCGCTGGGCCCGTACACGGTGGCGCCGCAGGGACTGCCGTACGAGATCACGATCACCCTGACGTACGGGCCGCCCGGCGAGCGGGTGAAGCCGGTGTACCCGCCGGAGCGGGCCAGGGGCCGGGGCCGGGCCTGGTACCGGGGCGACTGTCATCTGCACTCCTGGTACTCCGACGGCCGCCGTACACCCGCCGAGATCGCGGCGCTGGCGCGGGCCGCCGGGCTCGACTTCATCAACAGTTCCGAGCACAACACGCAGTCCGCGCACGCCCATTGGGCCGAGCACGCGGGTGACGACCTGCTGATCCTGCTGGGCGAGGAGGTCACCACGCGCAACGGTCACGTGGTCGCGCTCGGCATGGACCCGGGCACGTTCGTCGACTGGCGCTACCGGGCCCGCGACAACCGCTTCGGCGCGTTCGCCCGGCAGATCCGCCGCGCCGGGGGCCTGGTCGTCCCGGCCCATCCGCACGCCACCTGCGTCGGCTGCAACTGGAAGTTCGGCTTCGGCGAGGCGGACGTCGTGGAGGTGTGGAACGGCGGCTACTCGCCGGAGGACGAGGTCGCCCTCGCCGACTGGGACGGCATGCTCGTGGCGTCCGTGCGGGAGGGGCGTGGCTGGATCCCGGCGATGGGCAACAGCGACGCCCACCGCGACCCCGACCCGGTGGGGCGCCCCCAGACGGTCGTCCTCGCCGACGATCTGACCAGGGACGCCATCCAGGACGGGCTGCGGGCCGGACGGTCGTACGTCGCCGAGTCGAAGGACGTGTCGGTGGCGTTCACGGCGTCGGGTGCGCGCGGCGAGCACGCCGGGATCGGTGAGCGGCTGAAGGTGGACCGCGACACACCGGTCACCGTCCGGCTGGAGGCGACGGGCGCCCCCGGTTGCCTCATCCGCTTCGTCACCGACCAGGGCGTCCTGTTCACCTCCCCCGCGCTCCCGGACTCCGGCACCGGCTCGGCGGAGTGGCGGACGACCGCCTCGTACGCGGCGTACGTCCGCGCGGAGGTCCGTCACCCCCCGGTGGTCCCCGGCTTCCCGGGCCCGTTGGCGGCGTTCACGAACCCGATCTTCCTCGGGCGGCGGTAGCGGCAGCGGGAAGGTAGGGGGAACCCTCGTACGAAACAGTCGTGTTGGGCCTTAGGTTTGGCTCGACACAACCCGTGCGTCCGCAGGTGTGACGCACCTGCTCGGTGGAGGAGAACGGCGCCCATGACCGATCACGCGACCACGCCCGAACCCGCGGCGAAGGAGAAGGTCGACACTTCGGTGCCCGCCTCCGCCCGGATCTGGAACTACTGGCTGGGCGGCAAGGACAACTACCCGGTGGACGAGGAGGCGGGCGACGCGTACGCGGGCGCGTTCCCCGGCATCGTGACGATCGCCCGCAGCAGCCGGGCGTATCTGCGGCGCAGCATCCGGTACCTGGTGGAGGTGGAGGGCGTCCGGCAGTTCCTGGACGTCGGCACGGGGCTGCCCACCGCCGACAACACCCACCAGGTCGCCCAGCGCAGCGCCCCGGAGGCGCGGATCGTCTACGTCGACAACGACCCGATGGTCCTCGCCCACGCCCGTGCGCTGCTGTACTCCGCGCCGGAGGGGGCCACGGCGTATGTCGACGCCAGCCTCTACGAGCCGGAGAGGATCCTGGAGGCGGCCGCGCGGACGCTGGACCTGTCGAAGCCCACCGCCCTGATCCTCAGCGGCATCCTGGGCCACGTCGGCGACTACGACCAGGCCCGCGACATCGTCCGCCGCCTCCTCGCCGGGCTCCCCTCCGGCAGCTTCCTCAACATCAACGACGGCTCCCGCGGCACCGACCCCGACTACGAGCGAGCCCAGGACGCCTACAACGAGACGGGCGCCGTCCCGTACTTCCTGCGCCCCGTCGACCAGATCGAGGGCTACTTCGAGGGCCTGGACCTGGTCGACCCCGGCATCGTCTCGGTACCGCTGTGGCACCCGGACGAGGACGCGGGCACCCCGAAGCCGATCGGCCAGCACGGGGGGTTGGGCCGCAAGCCGTAGGCCGAGGGCGGCGAGTCAGCGGGTGGGCGAGCAGGCGGGCCGGGACGTGTCGGCGGGCCCCTGGTCGGCTCAGGTGGCGGGCGTCTCCGCTCCCAGGTCGGCCACCACGGCCGCGTGGTCGGAGGGCCAGACGCCGTCGACCGGGACGTCGCCCGCCCGCCGCACGGCCCGTACGTGGCCGAGACCGTCGCGGCCCGGCGGGGCGACGTGGATGTAGTCGACGCGGACGCTGGGGCCGAAGGTGGGGGCGACGTACGGGTTGGCCGTGTCCCAGGTGGCCGAGGGGGCGCCGGGGTCGGCGTACTCCCAGACGTCGAAGAAGACCTGGCCCGGTACGGCTGGTGCGGTCCGGTAGCCGCCGAAGAGGCGGACCTCGTCGGAGTCGGGCCAGGCGTTGAAGTCCCCGGTGACGACGGGCGGGAACGGGCCCTCGCCCCGGTGCCGGGCGACGAACCCGACGAGCGAGGCGACCTGACGGCAGCGCAGCGCCGAGGCGTCGGTGGCGGAGCTGAGGTGGGCGGTGAAGAACGGTACGGGCGCCGCCGGCGCGTCCAGCAGCGTGTACAGCGCGCCCCTGCCGCTGCCGTCCGCCCCCGTGGGCAGCCCGATGGCCGCCTGCTCCCGTACGGGCCACCGGCTCAGCACGGCGTTGCCGATCCCGACGCCCGGGTCCCCGATCCGCCGCTGCCACGCCTCGGGGTCGCCGTACGAAGCCCACGCCCAGTGCAGGCCCAGTTCCCCGGCGAGCCACTCGGCCAGGTTCTCGCCGCCCTGCTCCCACACCTCCTGCAACCCGACTACGTCCGGGCGCAGTTCACGCAGGACGGCGAGGATCGCCTTCTGCCGTTCCTGCCAGGGCCCGAACCGCCACCACAGGTTCCACGTCACGACCCGCACCGCCCACCCACCGCCTCGCGCACTCCGCTGTCCCGTACCGCCTCCTTCCACCGCACAAGGAGAACCACGCCCATGTCCCGCGATCCCGGCCTGAAACAACGCGTCGTCACGGCCTTCCAGCGCCACGTCGCCAACCCGGTCCTGCGCCGCGTACCGTTCCAGACGGTCCTGGAGACCACCGGCCGCGTCTCCGGCCTCCCGCGCCGCACGCCCATCGGCGGCCGCCGCACGGGCGACACGTTCTGGCTGGTCTCGGAGTACGGCGAGAAGTCCCACTACGTCCGCAACATCAAGGCCGACCCGTCCGTACGGCTCCGCCTCCACGGCCGCTGGCACCACGGCACGGCCCACCTCCTCCCGACCGACGACCCGCTGACCCGCCTTCGCACCCTCCCCAAACTGAACAGCACCGCGGTGCGAGCCCTGGGCACGAACCTCCTGACGATCCGCATCGACCTCCACGACTGATCCGGAGCCCGCCCCGAGCCACTCGGGCCACGCCCCCGATCGTCAGCGAAGCCCGAAGCACACCCGCCGCCGCCACCGCACCCCGTCATGGACCATGAGATCGACCGACGACACACGGCCACTGACGGGCAACCGCCGAAGGAGATCGGCCTCGACCTCGTCCAGCACGGCGTCGTCCTGCCCCTGCGCGACGGTCAGATGGGGAACCACCTCCGTGAACCGCCCGCCGAACGGCGGTGCCTCGGGCCACCGTTCGGCGATCGCCTCCGTGAGCCGCCGGAAGGGCCCGTCCGGCCGCGGGGCCAGATACAGGATCCCGGGGAACCGCCCGCAGTGGTCGAACCGCGCCTCGAAGGACGGGTGACGCCCGATCACCTCGGCGACGGCCGCACACGTACCGCTGTCGACACGGGTTTCGTCGAGGAACGGGAAGAGCACGGTGACATGCGCCGGGACGCCCGCGCGAGCCGAGGGGTCCAGCCGGTTCCGCCACACCCGAACAGCCGTCTCCGCCTCGGGGACCCGCACGACGAGCCCCGTCTGCCCCGCCCGGAACTCGCCGGAATCGTCGTCTGCCATGCCACCTGGCTATCAGCGGATCCGGCGAGCGGCGAGCGAATATCGCCGGACCGACCCGCAGAGCGGTACGGAAGAGGTGAATCGGTCGCGTCGCTAGTGCCGCTCCGGCCGACAGGCGACGAACACGAACTCCCTCCCCGGGCGGTCCGGGGCGTCCCGTACCTCTGTCAGCGCGTAGCCCTCCGCTGTCAGGTCCGCCTCCACCTCCTCCCGTTCGCGGAACCTCAGCGTGGAGTCGGAGGTCAGCTCCTGGCCGTCCGCCCGGAAGACGTAGTGCCAGCGGAACGTCACCAGGGGACCGTCCACCTCGGTCAGTTCCACCCAGCTCTCGACCTCGCCGACCCCCGGGACCTCGGTCACCCCGTACGACTCCGCCCGGTTCCACCTCTCCCAGGCCCGCGCGGCCGGGTCGCGGGTCTCGAAGACGAACGTTCCGCCCGGCCGCAGCGCCTCGTAGGCGCCCCGGAGCGTTCCCCGCCAGGCGTCCGCGTCGACGATCTCCTGGGCCGCGTTGGCCGTCATCGTGGCGAGGTCGACCCGGAGCGGCGGCAGCGCGGTCGCGTCACCGTGGATCCAGCGGACCCGGTCACCGCCGGGCTTGGCCCGCGCCACCTCCAGCGAGGCCGGCGCCGGGTCGACACCCACCACCTCCACGCCCCGCTCCGCCAGCAGCAACGCGAACACGCCCGTCCCGCAGCCGATGTCCAGCGCCCGCCGGGCGCCCAGTTCCTCCGCGAGCCGCAGATAGGCGTCCAGGTCACCACGGTCCGGGTCGAGGGGGTCGTAGATCCTGGCCAGCCGCGGGTCGTTGAAGATCTCGTCAGCCATGCGCTCACAACTGCCCACGCGGCGAGTCGAATTCACGCGACAGGGCGGCACGGCTTTGAAACGCTGGCCGCGACGGTGAGCGTTCGATCGCGGATCGCCGGTCACCGGTCCCGCCGCCCGATCTTGGTCCCCAGTAACCAACCAGCCGCCACCAGCCGACGGCCGACTGTCAGCTGTCTCCAACCCAGGAAGGTCCCACCATGTCTCAGCGCGTCACGCGTGTGTCCGTCGTGGAGTTCGTCGTCTCGGGGGACGATGCCGGGCCCTATGGGATCACCGGCGGGCCGGACGGCGCGCTGTGGTTCACCTTGGTTCACGCGGGGCGGATCGGTCGGCTGACGCCCGGCGGGGAGAGCACCTCGTACCCGCTCGATCCCGCCTCGGGCGGCCCCTCGCTGATCACGCCGGGCCCGGAGGGCGACACGCTGTGGTTCACGGAGTTCCGTGGGCACCGGATCGGGCGGATCACCACGGCCGGTGCCGTCGACTCGTTCGCGCTGCCCACACCGGAGGCGGGCCCGTTCGGGATCGCGGCGGGCCGGGACGGCGCGCTGTGGTTCACCGAGGCGGGCGCCGACCGGATCGGGCGGATCACGCCGGACGGGGAGGTCGCGGAGTTCCCGCTGCCGCTGACCGGCGCGTTCCCGTCGGCCATCACCGCCGGGCCGGAGGGGGACGACCGGCTCTGGTTCACGATGAACCAGGCGAACGCGATCGGCGCGATCGGGCCGGCCGGTGACGTCACCGTGCATCCGCTGCCCACGCCGGGCGCCGCGCCGGTCGGGATCACCGCCGGTGGGGACGGGGCCCTGTGGTTCGTGGAGATCGGGGCGGGGCAGATCGGACGGATCACGCCCGACGGGAAGATCGACGAGTTCCCGCTCCCGGACCGCACGGCCCGCCCACACGCCATCACCGCCGCCGGCACCCCGGATGCCGCCTGCTGGTTCACCGAGTGGGGCGCAAACCGCGTCGGCCGGATCACCCCCGACGGCCGGATCGAGGAGTACGACCTCCCCAGCCCGTCCTCCGAACCGCACGGCATCACCGCCGGCCCGGACGGCGCGCTGTGGACCGCCCTGGAGACGGGGAAGATCGCCCGCCTCACGGTCCTGTGAGCCGACCCGACGGCCCGGTGAGCGGTCCCCACGGCCCGGTGAGCCAACCCCGCGACCTCGCGGCCCTGCCCCACCAGCCTGCGGCCCTGCCTGGTATCTGATCCCGCTGTTCGGCCGCGATCTGCTGGGAGCACCTCAACAGCCGTATGGAGTCGCGGAGTCGAGCCTGCGCGGAGGTCCACAACTGACGGTCCGGGCGCCGGGGCCCGGCACCGGCACCAGCCCGAGCCGCCAACCTCAGATCAACCTCTGAACCTGCGCCCGAGCCTGGTGCCCTCCCTTCCCCTGGTGTCACGATCACGATCTCGTCCGCCGGACGCGCCAGGCGTAGGCGCTACGCGCTGCGCACCGCGCCGTGCGTCGTCCGCGGACCGACCGGACTCACGGGGGTTATCCATGTCGCACCGCACCCGCTCCGCCCTCACCCTGTCGGCGGCTGCCGTCCTGCTCGCCGCCGCCACCGCCGCCTGTTCGTCGGCCGTCACCACCACGTCCGAGGCCACGGCGTCACAGCCACCCGTGCGGTCGTCGGGGCAGCGTCAGGCGAAGGTGACGCAGCCGGTGGATCTCACGGCGCCGCGTCTGGGCGGCGGCAAGGTCCTCGTCCGCCAGGACGAGACGCACGGCAGCCGGGTCCTGGAGTTCCCGAGGGCGGGGAAGGGCGACGGTGACGCCCTGGTCGTCGCCGTGCGCTGTCACGGCGAGGGGCGGATCGACGTCCGCCTGCGGCCCCTTGGCGTCGGCTTTCCCGTGGAGTGCCGGGCCGGTGACGTCCGCACCGTCCATCACGAGTCCGCCCTCTCCCACTCGCGGGACGCGGGCACCATCGCGGTCACCGCCACACCCGCCGCATCCGCCGCCCCCGGCTCCGTCCGCTGGTCCCTGACGGTCGGCCGGGACGCCCTCGCGGCCGTCGACCCGATGCCGTGACCCCGCCGCACGCCCCGCCCGGCCCCCTCACACCCCGTCGGCGAACTCCGCGAG
>NZ_LIRK01000618.1 GCF_001419765.1 Streptomyces torulosus | reverse complement strand
GCGTCGGGGGCGTGCGCGGGCGGTCCGGCCGGGGGCGTGCGCGGGCGTTCCGGTCGGGGGTGTGTGCGGGCGTTCCGGTCGGGAGTGAACGCGTGTTCCGGTGCCGCTCAGGCGCGGGGTGCCAACGCCTCCCACGCCACCGTGACTTCGCCCTGGCGCCAGCGTGTGACGCCGTCCCGCACCGGCCAGTCCGCCCGCAGGTCGCGGATCGTGCGGATCCAGCGCTGGCGGGCACCGTACGAGGCGTACGGGGCGGCGGCGGCCCAGGCGCGGTCGAAGTCGCGGAGGAAGGCGTGGACGGGCTCGCCCGGGACGTTGCGGTGGATCAGCGCCTTGGGGAGGCGCTCGGCGAGGTCCGAGGGGCGCTCCAGGGAGCCCAGCCGGGTCGCGAACGTGACCGTGCGGGGACCCTCCGGGCCGAGGGCGACCCAGACGTGCCGACGGCCGATCTCGTCGCACGTGCCCTCGACGAGCAGTCCGCCCGTGGAGGCCGGCAGACCGCCGGGTGACGGCGGGCCGCCCGGCGCGAGGCGGGCACACAGCCGCTCCCAGACGGCGGCGACCTCCTCCTCGTCGTACTGCCGCAGGACGTTCGCCGCCCGGATGAGCGTCGGACGGCCCGGTACGGGCACCTCGAAGCCGCCGTGCCGGAAGGTCAGGCCGTCGCACGCGTACGGTTGCGCCGCCGCGACCCTGGCCGGGTCGATCTCGATGCCGACGACCTCGGTACGGGGCGCTGCCTCGCGCAGCCGCCGCAGCAGCTCCAGCGCGGTCCAGGGGGCGGCGCCGTAGCCGAGGTCCACGGCGAGGGGGGTGGCGGCACGGCGGAGTTCGGCGCCGTGGGTCGCTGCGATCCAGCGGTCCATGCGGCGCAGACGGTTGGGGTTGGTGGTGCCGCGGGTCACCGTGCCGACGGGTCGTGCCATGGGCTGAGCGTATGCGTATGGGGGGTGGCCGGGTCGCGGGGCTTCCGCCCCTGGCCCCCTGGCCCCGGGTCACCGGAGGGCGCCTGGTGACCTGCCCTCCCATCCGGCCGTACGGGCCCGTGGACGCCCCGCGTCCGACCTTCCGTCGAACGGTTGAGCGAGCATCGGTAATTCTTTTGCAAAGAGGAAATGGAACCGCCTCGTCCGGTGTTCCCCCTGCCGAGAGGGTCCGCATGCCCTCCGAACGGCATGCCCGCAGCAAGGAGGAACGCCACGTGAGCCACTACGTCAGCAGGCTCGGGCGACGCTCTCCGACCGCCGCGTCCCGGTTGAGACTGCACAGGAAACCCCGCCGCGTGGCGATGCTGTCCGTGCACACCTCACCGCTCCACCAGCCGGGCACGGGCGACGCCGGCGGTATGAACGTCTACATCGTGGAGCTGGCGCAGCGTCTCGCGGCGCTCAACATCGAGGTGGAGATCTTCACGCGGGCCACCACGGCCGCCCTCCAGTCGAAGGTCGAGCTGGCGCCCGGCGTCCTCGTCCGGCATGTCGACGCGGGCCCGTACGAGGGCCTGGCGAAGGAGGACCTACCCGCCCAGCTCTGTGCCTTCACGCACGGGGTGATGCAGGCGTGGGCCGGGCACCGCCCCGGCTACTACGACCTCGTCCACTCGCACTACTGGCTCTCCGGCCACGTCGGCTGGCTCGCCGCCGAACGATGGGGCGTCCCCCTGGTGCACGCCATGCACACCATGGCGAAGGTCAAGAACGCCGCGCTCGCCCTCGGCGACACCCCCGAGCCCGCCGCCCGCGTCATCGGCGAGACCCAGGTCGTACGCGCCGCCGACCGCCTCATAGCCAACACGGCGGAGGAGGCCGACGAACTCGTACGCCACTACGAGGCCGACCGCGCCAAGGTGGCCGTCGTCCACCCCGGTGTGAACCTCGACCGCTTCCGTCCCGCCGACGGCCGCGCCGCGGCCCGCGCCCGCCTCGGCCTCCCGCAGGACGCGCTGATCCCCCTCTTCGCCGGCCGCATCCAGCCCCTCAAGGCCCCCGACGTGCTGCTGCGCGCCGTGGCCGTCCTGCTGGGCGAGCGGCCCGAACTGCGGTCGAGGATCGTCGTGCCCGTCGTCGGCGGACCGAGCGGCAGCGGGCTCGCCAAGCCGGAGGGGCTGCAGAAGCTGGCCGCGCGCCTCGGCATCGCCGATGTCGTGCGCTTCCGGCCGCCGGTCGGCCAGGAGCAGCTCGCGGACTGGTTCCGGGCGGCGTCCGTGCTGGTCATGCCGTCCTACAGCGAGTCCTTCGGGCTGGTCGCCATCGAGGCGCAGGCGGCCGGTACGCCGGTGCTGGCGGCCGCGGTCGGCGGCCTCCCGGTCGCGGTGCGCGACGGACACACAGGATTCCTGGTCCAGGGGCACGATCCGGCGGCGTACGCGCGCGTGCTGCGCGATTTCGCCGACACCCCCGACCTCCCCGCCCGCATGGGCGAGGCCGCCGCCCGCCACGCCGAGTCCTTCGGCTGGGACACGGCCGCGCAGGCCACGGCCGACGTGTACACGGCGGCGACCCACGACCACCGGCGGCAGGGACTGCGGGCCCACCACGGGTAGGCCGCACGCCACCGATTCCGCCCCTGCCCGTGGCTGCCGTACCCGTCCCCCTACCGGCGGGTACGCTCGCCCCATGGCTGACGCAGCGGCGATCATCGAGCAGGTCCTCACCGAGGCCGAGCTGGAGTGGGAGAGTCCGGGCACCGGCAACTACGTCGTGAAGCTCCCCGGGACGCGCAAGCTCTCCACCACGGTCTCGCTGCTGGTCGGCAGGCACTCCCTCTCCCTGAACGCCTTCGTGATCCGCCACCCCGACGAGAACGAGGCCGGCGTCCACCGCTGGCTCCTGGAGCGCAACCTCAAGCTGTACGGGGTGAGTTACGCCGTCGACCAGCTCGGCGACGTGTACGTCACCGCCAAGCTGCCGCTCGCGGCCATCACCCCCGAGAGCATCGACGGCCTCCTCGGCCAGGTCCTGGAAGCGGCGGACGGCGCCTTCAACACCCTCCTGGAACTGGGCTTCGCCTCCGCGATCCGCAAGGAGTACGCGTGGCGGGTGTCGCGAGGGGAGTCCACCCGCAACCTGGACGCGTTCAGCCATCTGACGCGGGACGCGGGGGCACAGGGGGCCCCGGGGGCAT
>NZ_LIRK01000617.1 GCF_001419765.1 Streptomyces torulosus | reverse complement strand
TCCCCGTGCTGCGGCCGCCCCCGCGCCACGTGGTTCGAGGGTGCCGCAGTCGCCGGCGCACACTCCGGAGTCGGTGCCGACGATCGATCCCCGGCTGGCGCACGCGCTGGGGCGGCCGCAGCACGGGGACTCCGTGGCCCGGCGTACGGGGCGTTCGATCAAGAAGCTGACGGCGTCCGCCGCGCAGGACGTGGCGGAGGAGACGCGCATCGCGCGGGAGTTGCAGCAGCCGGTGACGACGGGGCGGGTGATCGCCGTGACGTCGATCCGGGGCGGCGTCGGCAAGTCGACGGTGGCCGCGCTGCTGGGGCGGACGTTCAACCACTACCGGCACGACCCGGTGCTCACCCTGGAGGCGGACGCCGCGCTCGGCACGCTGCCGGTGCGGATGGGCGCCGACTCGGTGCGCTGGGCGGCGGCCGACCTCGCGCGGATCCTCAACCCGGCGATGCAGCTCACCGATGTCACCGGCTACCTGGTGCCCGTGTCGGACGGCGGGTGGCTGCTGCCCGCCAGCCAGGGCCGCGTGGGAGCCCCGCTGGACATCCGGACGTACCGCACGGTGACCCTCGCGCTGCGGCGCTACTTCGCGGTGACCGTGGTGGACTGCGAGACACTGCCGGGCGAGGTGGCCCGTACGGCGATGGACACGGCGCACGCGCGCGTGGTCGTCGCCCCGATGACCGCCGAGGGCGTCAACGGCACCCGACAGGTGCTGGACTGGCTGGGCCAGTTGCCGCACTCCGCGCTGGCCTCGACGGTCGTGGCGCTCACCGCGAACTCGCCCGACGTCACCCTGGACCGGAAGACGGCGGTCGCGCACCTGAAGGAGTCCGGCGTCCACGTCGTCACCGTCCCCTACGACCGGCACCTCGCCCAGGGAGGCCCGATCCGCACCGCCCTCCTGGGCCAGGCCACGCGGGACGCGGCCGTGACGCTGGCGGCGGAGGCGATGACCCGAGCGGTGAGGATGCGATGAGCGGCCGACCCGGCACCGCGACGGACGCCCACCCTCATCACACCGCTCCGCACGACCGCCCTCATCACCCATGGGAAGAAGGGGTCCGTCCGTGACCCAGCAGTTGGTCCACCGGCCCGCGCGCAGCACCCGCCCGCTCGGGGCGGCCGAACCCCGCACGATCGAACCTCCGCCCAACCTCCCGGAGGGCAAGGCGGGTTCGGCGGCGACGGCGCTGCTGCCGATGGCGGGGGTCATGGGCTCCGTCGTGATGATGACCGTGATCCGCAGCAGCCAGTTCGCGGCGCTCGGCGCGGTCGTGCTGGTCTTCGCGCTGCTCGGCGCGGTCGCCCTGTTCCTGTCGCAGCGCGGCAAGGCGCAGCGCACCCGGCGGGCGCAGCGGGAGCGGTACCTGGAGTATCTGGAGGAGCTGCGGGAGGAGTTGGGGGCGAAGGAGCGCGAGCGGCGGACCCTGGCCCGGGTGCTCGATCCGCCCCCGGAGGCCCTGTACGACCTCGCGCGGGACCCGGCGCGGCTGTGGGAGCGTCGGCGGCGGGACCCGGACTTCCTGCGGGTGCGGGTCGGCACCGGTGACGTGCCGGTGGCGGAGCTGGCCATCGGGCAGAACCAGGGCGGTGTGATGACGCCGCCGGACCCGTTCATGCTGAACGAGGCCCGTGCCCTGCTGGCCCGCTACGCGGTGGCCGACGACTGCCCGATCACCGTGCCCCTGGACCGGGCGGGCAACGTCAGTGTCGTCGGCGACCGGGAGGGTGTGCTGCGGGTGGCGCGGGCGCTCCTCGTCCAGGTGGCCGTGACGCACGCACCGGACGACGTGGCCGTGGCGCTCGGGGTGCCCGGGGAGCGGCTGCCGGACTGGGAGTGGGCGAAGTGGCTGCCGCATGTGCTGGACGGCCAGGAGCACGACGGGCCGGTGGCCGCCCGGCGGATCGCGCCGAGCCTGGCACAGCTGGCCCGGCACTTCCGCCATGAGCTGGGGCGGCGCGCCTCGTACGCGGCGGAGGTGCGGCGGGGGCTGGCCGACCGGGGTGCCCTGCGGCTGGCGTCACGCATGCTGGTGGTGAGCGACGAGTACGGGGAGACGGCCGCCGAACTGCCGCTGCCGGACACGGCGGTGGGGCTCGGCGACATGGGTGTCACGGTGCTGCATCTGCTGGAGCGGCAGGTGCACGAGCCGGACCAGGTGTCGGTGCGGATCACCGTCCGGGGCGACCAGGTCGTCGTCGAGGACCTCCGGGAGGCCCACGCGGTCGCGCGGGGCTCCTCCGACGACGTGACCGCCGCCGGGGCCGAGGGCCTCGCCCGGCTGCTGGCGCCGCTGCGGCTGTCGGCGGAGTCGGCGGCAGAGGGCACCCCGGTCACCGGGCCCGTCGACTTCCCCGTACTGCTCGGCGTCGACGACCCGGCCGTACTGGACCTGGAGCGGCTGTGGGCGCCGCGCGGCGAGCGGGAGTTCCTGCGCGTGCCGATCGGTCTGACGGACCGTCATGAGCCGGTGCTGCTCGACCTGAAGGAGTCCTCCGAGCTGGGCATGGGCCCGCACGGGCTGTGCGTGGGCGCGACCGGGTCCGGCAAGAGCGAGCTGCTGCGCACCCTGGTGCTGGCGCTCGCCGCCACCCACCCTCCCGAGGACCTCGCGCTCGTCCTGGTCGACTACAAGGGCGGCGCGACCTTCGCCCCGTTCACCGGGCTGCCGCACGTGGCCGGGGTGATCACCAACCTGGAGAACCAGGCGGGGCTCGTCGAACGCGTGCACTCCAGCCTCGCCGGTGAGGTCAAGCGGCGGCAGCAGGTGCTGAAGGACGCGGGGAACGTCGCCGACATCGGGCACTACGCGGCCCTGCGGGCGAGCAGCCGCCCGGACCTGGAACCACTGCCGCACCTGTTCGTCGTGATCGACGAGTTCGGTGAACTGCTCACCGCCAAGCCGGACTTCATCGACCTGTTCCTCTCCATAGGCCGCATCGGGCGCTCCATCGGCGTGCATCTGCTGCTGTCCAGCCAGCGCATCGAGGGCGGCAAGCTCAAGGGCCTCGACACCTATCTGTCGTACCGGCTGGGCCTCAGGACCTTCTCCGCCGACGAGTCGCGGACCGTCCTCGACACCACCGACGCCTTCCATCTGCCGCCGCTGCCGGGCTTCGGCTACCTCAAGGTGGACACCTCGACGTACGAGCGGTTCAAGGCGGGGTACGTCTCCGGCGCCTACCGGGGTCCGGCGCTCGCCGCGCGGGAGGACGACGACACGCCGCTCGCGTGGCCGTACCCGGCGTACAACACGCTCGGCGGTACGCCGGCGGCGGGCGGCGCGGCCGAGGAACCCAAGGCGACCAAGCGGGAGACCGGGCCGACGGTGATGTCGGTGATGGTCGACCGGCTCGCCGGGGCCGCGCGGCCGGTGCGGCGGATCTGGCTGCCGCCGCTGCCTGACGCGATCACGCTGGACGCGGCGGCCGGGCCGGTGGGCGTGGACGAGCGCGGGCTGCAACTCGCCGCCCGGCAGGGGCCGTTGCGGGTACCGCTCGGGGTGCTGGACGATCCGGCGAAACAGTGGCAGGGCCACTGGGTACTCGATCTGACGGTCGCGGGCGGACACGCGGCGGTGATCGGCGGCCCGCAGTCGGGCAAGACGACGCTGCTGCGGACCCTCGCGCTGTCCCTGGCGGCGACCCACACGCCCGCCGAGGTCGCCCTCTACGGCCTCGACCTGGTCGGCGGCGGCCTGTCCGCCCTGGCCGGGCTGCCGCACGTCGGCGGGATCGCCGGGCGGGCCGACCGGGAGCGGGCGGCTCGGACGGTCGCCGAGGTGCGGACGATGCTGATCGAGCGGGAGGAGCTGTTCCGCGAGCACGGCATCGACTCCGTCGACCAGCTGCGCCGCCTCCGCGCCCAGGGCGAGCTGCGGGAGCTGGGCTCCACCGACATCGTGCTGCTCATCGACGGGTTCGGGGCGCTGCGCGACGAGTTCGCCGAGCTGGACGACACGGTCGTGGACCTCCTGAAGCGGGGCGGCGGCTACGGCATCCATGTCGTCGGCGGCATGCTCCGCTGGAACGACGTGCGGATCGCGACGCAGTCGATGTTCGGCACCCGGATCGAGCTGCGGCTCAACGACCCGAGCGATTCCAGCGTCGACCGCAAGCTCTCCCAGACCCTGTCGCCCGACACCCCGGGGCGGGCCCTCACCGACGGCAAGCTGTTCGCACAGGTCGCGCTGCCCCGCCTGGACGGACGGCCGTCGACGGGCGACCTCGGTCCGGCGCTGGAGGACGCGGCCCGTACGATCCGCTCCACCTGGCACGGCGAACTGGCGCCTCCGGTACGGGTGTTGCCGACCCGGCTGCCCGCCGGCCGGCTGCCGTCGCAGGTCGCCGAGCCGGGCCGCGTCCCGATCGGCGTCGACCAGGACGCCCTCGCGCCCGTACTGCTGGACCTGTTCGGCTCCGACCAGCATCTGCTGGTCCTCGGCGACAACGAGTGCGGCAAGACGAACCTGTTGAAGCTGATCGTGGACCGGCTGGTGGAGCGGTACTCCGAGGAGGAGCTGGTCTTCGGCGTGTTCGACCCGCGGCGCGGGCTGCGGGGCGTGGTCCCGGAGCCGTACCGGGGCGGTTACGCGCACAACGCGAAGCTCGCCGCCGGGCTGGCGTCCGGCATCGCGACCGAGCTGGAGAAGCGGATGCCGGAGAGCGCCGACCCGGACGCGGTGACCGACGAGCCCGCCTTCGAGGGGCCGCGCATCGTGATCCTCGTCGACGACTACGACATCCTCACCACCGCCGGGCAGCAGCCGCTGGCGCCGTTCCTGCCGTATGTGTCGTCGGCGCAGGACATCGGCCTGCACTTCGTGATCGCGCGGCGGACGGCGGGCGCCTCCCGGGCCGTCTACGAGCCGCTGCTCCAGACGCTCCGCGAGACCGGCACGGCCGCGCTGCTCATGACCGGCGAGCGGAGCGAGGGCCAGCTCTTCCCCGGCCTGTACCCGTCCGCGCAGCCGCCCGGCCGGGGCACCCTGGTCCGCCGGGGCCGCGCCCACCAGCTGATCCAGACCGCGCTGTCCGGCGAGGGGGCCGACCGCAGGTGACGGCTCAGCCGGGACGACGCCCGCCCACGACCGCCCCGGCGGGACCACGCCACCCCGTGTGTGCCCCGAGGGGAGCACGCCGACCCGTGCCCACTCCGACGGGAGCACGCCCACCGGTGCCCACTCCGACGGGAGCACGCCCACCGGTGCCCACCCCGATGGGATCACACCGACCCGTGCCCGACCCGTCAGGACCACACCGACCCGTGCCCGACCCGTCGGGACGGCCCGACACGACCACCGAGAAGGACGACCGCACGTGACCAAGGACGTCATCGCTCTCACCCCGACGATGCCCGACGTGTGGGCGCTCATGGCGAGTCTGTACGCGGGCGGCTCCGACCTGGACCTGTCGGCGGCGGCCGACGGGGCGGTCGTCCAGCTGCACGGCCCCGGCGGGCGCCCCCTGGTCTCCGTGGAGTCGCCGCTGCTGGTGCGGGTGCCGGGCGAGGCGGAGCGGCTGCTCGGGCAGAGCGCCGAGGCCCCCTACTGGTGGACGGAGGCGCGGGCCTCCACGGCCGTCCCGGAGGCGGAGAAGCTGGCCGGGGTGGTGTGCGGCCGGCTCAACGCGCTGCTGGGCGGCACGACCTGGCCGGCCGGGGCCGCGAGCACGGAGGCCGTCGATGTGTCGGCCGTGCCGTCGGCGGGGGCCGGGCAGCCCGCCGTGGACGTCGTCACCGAGAACGCGGCGGTCGTCCTCATCGACCGCCCGGTGGTGGCGCTGACCAGCTGGCTCGCCGAGATCATGCGGACGGCCGTGGCGTCCCGGCGGTCTCTGCAGATCGTCACCCCGCCCGAGGTCCGCCTGAGCGCCCCGGCCCGCACGACGCTCGCCCGGGTGCCCAACCGGTGGGTGGTGCGGGACCCGGAGTGCGGATACTACGACGGGCTGTCGGGGGCGGTGCTGCGCTGGCAGGACGGGGCGTTCTCGCCCGCACTGTCCGAGGACGGGGCGGCGACGGTGGCCGCCGCGTTCACGCGCCGCGCGGAGGAGGCGCCGGGCCGCCGGCTGATCGTCGCGATGCGTACGGCGCACCGGCCCGACGAACGGCTCCTGCTGGGCGGCGCGCTGGAGACGGCCTGGGAGACCCTGACCGGCTCGGCGCCCGCCGGCTGGGGCACCGCGGAGCCCGTCAACCTCCCCTGGTCGCCGAGGCAGTTGACGGACCTGGTGCGGGAGCGGATGCCCGAGCCGTCGCAGCTGATCGTGGTGGGGCGGCCCGAGCGCCCGGCCATAGCGACGCTGCGCGTGACACGGACCACGAAGGGCGTGGAGGAGGACATGGTCCTGACCGTGGGGTACGCGCAGGGCGAGGAGCCGCCCCTGGACCGCGTACGGGCCCTGGCGGAGGAGCTGGTCACGAAGCACTCCCTGCGGACCATGCTGACCTCCGTGCAGGCGGCCCCCGCCGACCTCGCGACCACCCCGCGCCTGGAGGGCCCGCCGCTGCCGGCCGCCTTCACCCTGGGCCCCGACGACGTCCACGCCATCGGCCGCGACCACGCCCGCCGCCC
>NZ_LIRK01000616.1 GCF_001419765.1 Streptomyces torulosus | reverse complement strand
GGGCGGGCGGCGGACGCGGGGGTGGGTGCCTCGGGCACGAGGACCAGGGGCAGGCTCGCCGGTGACTGCGGGGCCACGGGGCTCGGGACGCCCTTGACACGGCCGTCGGGCTCCAGGAAGGCGGGGTCGCCGCCGGGCACCATGCCCAGCTCGCGGGCGCGGCGCTGGAGGGCCTCCGGGGCGGAGTAGGCGTCCACGTCCCGCTGGAGCGCCTGTTCCTCGTCGGTGTAGCTCTTCACGTCGTCCTGGAGGTCGTCGAGCTGGAACGACCCCTCGCTCAGCGCGGAGTTCAGGACGAGGAGGCCGATGAGGCCCCCGCCCAGGAGCACGACGACGAGGAGGACGAACGGGGTGCGGGCGGCCCGGCCGGAGCCGGCGGGCAGGAGCCGCGCGAGCCGGGCGGCCCGGCCCCTCAGTTCGGGTTTCCTGCTCACACACCCTCCCTGCCAGTTCGCTTCTCGGAGTCACTCCTGGCGCCAGCGAGTTCGGTTCTCGGACCCACCACCGTCCCCTTCACGCACCGTGTTCCGGCCGCCTCGTCCGCCTCACTCGACGTCCTCCCGGATGCGCTCCGCCCCGCGCAGCCGTGCGGGGGCGGCCCGCCGGTTCTCGGCGACCTCTTCCTCGGTGGGAAGTTCGGCACCACGGGTCAGGAGCTTGAGCCGGGGCTGGTAGCGCTCGGGGACGACGGGCAGTCCGGGGGGCGCGGTGGTGGCGGCGCCCGCCGCGAACACCTGCTTGACGAGGCGGTCTTCGAGCGAGTGGTACGACAGCACGGCGACCCGGCCGCCGACCGCGAGGGCCTTGACGGCGGCGGGGATCGCCCGCTCCAGCACGGTGAGTTCGCCGTTGACCTCGATGCGCAGCGCCTGGAAGGTGCGCTTGGCGGGGTTGCCCCCGGTGCGCTTGGCGGCCTGCGGCAGGGCGTCGCGGATCAGTTCGACCAGGCGCGCGCTGTTGCTGAAGGGCTCCTTCTCGCGCTCGCGCACGATCGCGGAGACGATCCGCTTGGCCTGCTTCTCCTCGCCGTACGCACGGAGGATCCGGACGAGTTCGCCGGCCGGGTAGGTGTTGAGGACCTCGGCGGCGCTGATGCCCGTCGTCTGGTCCATGCGCATGTCGAGCGGGGCGTCCTGGGCGTAGGCGAAGCCCCGGTCGGCCTCGTCGAGTTGCATGGAGGAGACGCCGAGGTCGAAGAGGACGCCCTGGACGTGCGGGACGCCCAGGCGGGCGAGCACGTCGGGGAGTTCGTCGTAGACGGCGTGCACCAGGGTGGCGCGGTCGCCGTAGGGGGCGAGCCGTTCCCCGGACAGGCGCAGCGCCTCCTTGTCCCGGTCGAGGGCGACGAGCCGGGCCTCGGGGAACCGGGTGAGGAGCGCCTCGCTGTGGCCGCCGAGCCCGAGGGTGCAGTCGACCACGACGGCGCCGGGCTCCTTGAGGGCCGGGGCCAGCATGTCCAGGCACCGCTGGAGCATGACGGGAACGTGTCGGCTCTCGGTCAAGGGGCCCTCTCAAGTCCGGCGGGCCCGTACGCACCGCCGGGTCCCCGCCCGCTCAGGAAGGGGAGGTCGGCCGGCGCCGGAAGTGCCGGCCGACCGGGAGCGGGAGGAGGCCGAGCCGTACGTACGCGCCGCGCACGCGGGGAGATGCCGGGCAGTGACCGGATCTCTCGGTGATGTCAGTCGAGCAGGGGGTCCTCGCCTCCCGCTCCGCGTCACTTTAGTCCACGGCCCCTCGCGGTCAATCAACCGGCCTGCGCGTCGCGACGCCGCCCTCGGAGCGAAGCCCGGAAAGCCGAGAAATCACTCGGAGTGGTGCAATCCCGCCACCCCTGTGGGTTACCTCACAACAACCCTCAATGACGTTCTTTGTCCCCTCTCACAGAGCGCCATCGGCACCCGTGACCAGTACCGTCATGCCTATGACGACCTCCGCATCAGTTCCCACCGAATCCGAAGGCGCCATAAACGGCGACACCGTCACCGACCGGCTGGTCGAGGCCAACGGGCGGTACGCCGCGGCGTTCGCCGACCCCGGCATGGACGCCCGCCCCGTCCTGCGTGTCGCCGTCGTGGCCTGCATGGACGCCCGCCTCGACCTGCACGCCGCGCTCGGCCTCGAACTGGGTGACTGCCACACCATCCGCAACGCGGGCGGTGTGGTCACCGACGACGTGATCCGCTCCCTCACCATCAGCCAGCGCAAGCTGGGCACCCGCAGCATCGTGCTGATCCACCACACCGGCTGCGGCCTGGAGGCCCTCACCGAGGACTTCCGCACCGAGCTGGAGGCGGAGGTCGGCCAGCGCCCGGCCTGGGCCGTGGAGTCCTTCCGGGACGTCGACCAGGACGTACGGCAGTCCATGCAGCGGGTGCGGACCAACCCGTTCCTGCTGCACACCGACGACGTGCGCGGTTTCGTCTTCGACGTGAAGACGGGGCTGCTGCGGGAGGTCGACGCCGCCTGAGCGGCGTCGAACCGGCCCCTCGCACCGGCCCCTGCCCCACCCCCGGACGGTCTTCCGCTGTCGTGGGTTTCTGTCAATCTCCTGGCATCTTGGCGGGCGAAACGGTACAGACCTGACAAATCGCCGACCGTTATCCACAGGCGAGTGACACGAATCGGTAACGGCAGCAAGAATGCAAGTGTGGCAACACGCGGAACTGTTCGCGCGTGGTGCCCGTGTTTCGGGGTGGGCCGGTCCGCATCGCAGAGCGTCGGCCCGGAGAAAGAACGGGCCGAGGAGGGCCGGGTGACGACCTATGACGATCGAGCGAGCCTCACTGATCTGACCAGCACTGTGGAGCGAGTCCGCAGTTCGGTCGAGGCGGTGATCGAGGGCAAGCCTGAGGTCGTACGGCTTTCGCTGACAGTGCTGCTCGCCGAGGGACATCTTCTGATCGAGGATGTCCCCGGCGTCGGCAAGACCATGCTGGCCAAGGCACTGGCGCGGTCCATCGACTGTTCGGTACGGCGTATCCAGTTCACGCCGGACCTGCTGCCGTCGGACATCACGGGTGTGTCCATCTGGGACCAGCAGCGCAAGGAGTTCGAGTTCAAGCCGGGCGCGATCTTCTCGCAGATCGTGATCGGCGACGAGATCAACCGCGCGTCGCCGAAGACGCAGTCCGCGCTGCTGGAGTCCCTGGAGGAGCGCCAGGTCACGATCGACGGACAGACGTACGAGCTGCCCCACCCCTTCATGGTGGTGGCCACGCAGAACCCCGTCGAGATGGAGGGCACCTACCCGCTCCCCGAGGCCCAGCGGGACCGCTTCATGGCCCGGGTCTCCGTCGGCTACCCCAGCCCGGAGGCCGAGCTCCAGATGCTCGACGTCCACGGCGGCGTCTCGCCCCTGGAGGACATGCAGCCGGTGGCCCACGCCCATGACATCGTGAAGCTGATCGAGGCCGTCCGCGGCGTGCACGTCGCGGAAACGGTCCGGCGCTACGCGGTGGACCTGGTCGGCGCCACCCGCACCCATCCCGACCTCAGACTCGGCGCCTCGCCGCGCGCCACGCTGCATCTGCTGCGTGCGGCGAAGGCGACCGCAGCCCTGAGCGGCCGGGAGTACGCGCTGCCGGACGACATCCAGTCCCTGGCGGTGGCGATCCTCGCGCACCGGCTGCTGCCCACCGCTCAGGCCCAGCTCAACCGCCGGACGCCCGAGCAGGTCGTCCAGGAGATCCTGCAGCACACACCCGTGCCGCAGGCCGCGCCGCCGCAGGGCGGCTTCGGCTCGGTCCGCTCGGCCCCGGCGTATCCGCAGCAGCCGCCGCGGAGGCTTGGATGACCACCGCGGGGCCCGCGCCCGCCCCGGAGCAGGACAAGGGCGGGCTGCGCACGGCTCTCGCCGGGCTCACCACACGCGGGCGCTCCTTCCTCGCCGCCGGGGTGGCGGCCGCGATATGCGCATACGTCCTCGGGCAGAGCGATCTGCTCCGGGTCGGTCTGCTGCTCGCCGTACTGCCGCTGGTCTGCGCGACCGTGCTGTACCGCACCCGCTACCGGGTCGCGGGCAGCCGCCGCCTCTCCCCCGCACGGGTGCCGGCGGGCAGCGAGGCCCGGGTCCATCTGCGGATGGACAACGTCTCCCGGCTGCCCACCGGGCTGCTGATGCTGCAGGACCGGGTGCCGTACGTGCTCGGTCCGCGTCCCCGGTTCGTCCTGGACCGGGTCGAGGCGGGCGGCCGGCGCGAGGTGTCGTACCGCGTCCGCTCCGATCTGCGCGGCCGCTACCCCCTGGGCCCTCTCCAGCTGCGGCTGACCGACCCCTTCGGGATGTGCGAGCTGACCCGGTCCTTCTCGACGTTCGACACCCTGACGGTGATCCCGCGCGTGGAGGCGCTGCCGCCGGTGCGGCTGAGCGGTGAGGCGAAGGGGTACGGCGACGGCCGGCAGCGCTCGCTGGCGCTGGCCGGCGAGGACGACGTGATCCCGCGCGGCTACCGTCGCGGCGACGACCTGCGCCGGGTGCACTGGCGTTCCACCGCCCGCTACGGCGAGCTGATGGTGCGCCGCGAGGAGCAGCCGCAGCGCGCCCGCTGCACCGTCCTGCTGGACACCCGGGCCGTGGCCTATCTGGGCGCGGGCCCCGACTCGGCCTTCGAGTGGGCCGTCTCGGGCGCCGCGTCCATGCTGGTGCACATGCTCGAACGGGGTTACTCCGTACGACTGTTGACGGACACCGGCAGTTCGGTGCCGGGCGAGGGGGCCGACGGGTTCGCGGGCTCCAGCCAGGAGTCCGCCGACGCGGCCGGCCTGATGATGGACACCCTCGCGGTGGTCGACCATTCCGACGGCATGAGCCTGTCCTCCGCGTACGACGTCCTGCGCGGCGGGAACGAGGGGCTGCTGGTCGCCTTCCTCGGCGACCTCGACGAGGAGCAGGCGGGGCTGATCGGCAGGATGCGTCGGCGCAGCGGCGGGGCGATCGCGTTCCTGCTGGACAGTGAGACGTGGACCCGTGAGTCGGGCGAGGTGCCCGCCGCGGGCGGCGAGAGCGCGGGCGAGGAGTCGCTGCGTCTGCTGCACGAGGCGGGCTGGACGGCGCTGGGCGTGCCGCGCGGCGCCTCGCTGACGGACCTGTGGCGCCAGGCGGACCGGCAGCGGGCCGGCCTGGTGTCCGGGCTCGGGACGGAGGGACGCTCATGAGCGGTCGGGCGAGGCTGGCGCTGTGCGCCTGGGCCGCCACGATCATGACGGCGTGCACCCTGCTGCCGCTGGTGGACCCGGAGACATGGATCTTCCAGGCGGCCGTGATGCTGGGCGTGCAGAGCGGCGTGGGAGCGCTCGCCCGGCGGGTGCCGCTGGCCCGGGCGCTGACGGTGGCCGCGCAGGCCCTGGTCACGCTGTCGATGCTGACGCTGGTCTTCGCCCGGCAGCAGGCCGTCGCCGGGCTGTTCCCGGGCCCGGAGGCGTTCCAGCACTTCGGTTCGCTGCTGCGGAGCGGTGCCGACGACGTCGGCCGGTACGCCATCCCGGCGCCGATGACGGACGGCATCCAGCTGATGGTGATCGGCGGTGTCCTGGTCATCGGCCTCATGGTCGACGCGCTCGCGGTGACGTTCCGCAGCGCGGCCCCGGCCGGTCTGCCGCTGCTGGCGCTCTACTCGGTGGCGGCGGGGCTGTCGGACGGCGCCGCGTGGCTGTTCTTCCTGATCGCCTCCGTGGGCTATCTGATGCTGCTGCTGGCCGAGAGCCGCGACCGGCTCTCGCAGTGGGGCCGGGTCTTCGGCGGCGCCGCGCGTGCTCCCGGTATGGAGACCGGTGGCGCCGTCGCCCCGGTGCGCACCGGGCGCCGGATCGGCGCGGTCGCGCTGGGCATCGCCCTGGTGGTGCCGCTGGGGCTGCCCGCCCTCGACGGCGGGCTGCTGGGCGGCGCGGGCGGCGGGATCGGCGCGGGCGCGGGGGGCGGTGGCACGATCTCCGCGGTGAACCCGCTGGTCCAGCTGAGCGAGAGCCTGAACGTCGACCAGGACCGCCAGGTCCTGTCGTACCGCACGAACACCGACAACATCCAGGAGATGTATCTGCGGATCGTCTCCCTGGACGACTTCGACGGCACCTCCTGGAAGCCCACCGAGCGGTCCATCACCGGTGTCCCGGACGAATTCGGCACCCCGAACGGCCTGGGTCCCGACGTCAAGCGGAACGAGATCGAGACCCGGATAGCGGCGGCGAGGGACTACGCGCAGAACTGGCTGCCGATGCCGTATCCGGTGACGTCGGTGGACATCGACGGCGACTGGCGGTACGAGCCGGTGGGCCGCACCCTCGTCGGCGACCACGGCCAGGACACCAAGGGCGCGCAGTACACGGTCAAGAGCCTGATCGTGCGGCCGACCGCCAAGCAGCTGGCCGCGGCGCCGGAACCGCCGCCGGCCCTGAAGCGGGAGTACACCGAGGTGCCTCCGTCGCTGCCGCCGGTGGTGGCGCGGACCGCCCGGGAGATCACGGCGGGCTCGGCGAACGACTACGAGCGAGCCGTGAAGCTCCAGGACTGGTTCGCGTTCAGCGGCGAGTTCACCTACGACACCGAGGTGCAGAGCGGCACCGGCTCGCGGGCGATCGCCCGGTTCCTCCAGGAGAAGGAGGGCTTCTGCGTCCACTTCTCGTTCGCGATGGCCTCCATGGCCCGCACGCTGGGCATTCCGGCCCGGGTCGCGGTGGGCTTCACACCCGGCACGCCGGAGGCGAACGGTTCGATGTCGGTGGGGCTGCGTGACGCGCACGCCTGGCCGGAGCTGTACTTCGAGGGCGTGGGCTGGACCCGCTTCGAGCCGACCCCGAACCGGGGCACGACCCCCGAGTACACCCAGCCCGAGTCGTCCGGTGACGACGGTTTGCCCGATGTGCCGCGGCCGTCGGAGTCGGCGTCCACGGCGCCGTCCGCGGCGCCGTCGGAGAGCGAGAGCTGCACGGCGCAGCAGGTGCGTCTGGAGGGCGGCTGCTCGTCCGAGTCGGCGGCGGCCCTGCCGGGTTCCGACGACGAGGAGCGCGGGCTGTGGGGGCTGGTGTTCTTCTCCCCCTGGACGCTGTTGATCGTCCCCGGGGCGCTCGCGCTGCTCGCCCTTCCGCTGCTGCCGATGTTGTGGCGGATGCGGATGCGGTCCGTGCGGCTGGGTGCGCACGGGCGGACGCCCGCCGAGGCGGCGGCTCACGCCCTGGGTGTCTGGCAGGAGGTGACCGACACGGCGTGGGACTACGGGATCGCGCCGGACGAGTCGCAGACGCCTCGCAAGGCCGCCGCGCGGATCGTGCGGCTGGGGCGGCTCGAACCGCCGGCCGAGGCGGCGGTGCACCGACTGGCGGCGGCCGTGGAGCAGGTGCTCTACGCTCCGCAGCCGCAAGTGCCGGCGGGGCTCGCCCAGGACGCGCACGAGGTGGCGGCCGGGCTGCGGGCCCAGGTCGGCCGCTGGCCCCATCTGCGGGCGCTCTTCCTGCCCCGTTCCACCGTCCGCGTGATCTGGGCGGTTTCGGCCCGCTGGTCGGCTCTCACGACCGAACTGGCGGCCCGTCGCCCGACCCTGCGCCGGCCGTCGGCCCCGACCGGCCAGAACAACTGAGGGCCTGGTCCGACCGAGGTCCGCATGAGTCTGCCCCCACCGGGTTCGCCGGGTGGGGGCAGATTTCACGTCGGGGGCCCGGGCCGGGGCGCGTGGGACGGCGAACGGCGGCGCCGGGCGCCCGGTGTTCGATTGTGGGCGTGCGTGAAGGGTGACCGCCCTCAGGCGGTCACCCTTCATCTGTCTTCAGGTCTGGCGTGGAGTCCGGCAACCCGGGGGGCTCAGTGGCCGCCCTGTTCGTCGCGGCGGCGCTGCCAGCGCTGTTCGATTCGATCCATCATGGAGCGGCGCTGTCGTGTCTGACGACGGGCACCGGCGGAGCCTGTGGGACCGGTGGGCTGCTCACCCGGCTTGGGGGCCTTGCGCCAACCGGTCACGGCGAGCACGGCGCAGCCCAGCATGACGAGGAATCCCACCACGCTGACCCAGATCTGCTGTGCGACCATTCCGGCCATGAGGAGCGCGATACCCACCAGAAAGCCCGCGACCGCCTGGTAGACCCGCCGCCGGGTGTACGTACGCAGCCCGCTTCCCTCAAGCGCTGACGCGAACTTGGGATCTTCGGCGTACAGCGCTCGCTCCATCTGCTCGAGCATGCGCTGCTCGTGCTCTGAGAGCGGCACGGAGTCCTCCTCATCGTGCGGTCGCCGGAGCGACCCGGGGGGTCCTCTTCAGGATAGGCAGGGAATCGCCCCCTTGAAACCCGCCCCTCTACGCCAATTCGCCAACCGGAACCCGCCATGGCACCCCGACTCGCTGAGGTGTGAATTCCCCAGCGAACGGCCCGTCATGCCGGACGGTCTCCCTCGATCATACGGCTCCGAGCGCCCGATCGGGGGGCCTGTGGCGTACTCCATCCGCCGCCGCGCCCCTGATCAGGGGGCACGGCACAGGAGACGCTCAGGCCTCGGCGTCCCCCCGGGTCTCTCCGAGCACATGCAGTTGCGTGGCCACGGAGTGGAACGCGGGCAGTTCCGCGGCGGCGGCCTCCAGCTTGAGAAGGGCGTCCAGGGCACCCGGCTCGGTGTCGACCAGGACACCGGGGACGAGGTCGGCGAAGACCCGGACGCCGTGGACGGCGGTCACCGCGAGGCCGGCGTTCTCGACGAGCGCGGTGAGCTGCTCGGCGGTAAAACGGTGGGGTACGGGATCACCCTCGCCCCAGCGTCCGTTCGGGTCGTCGAGTGCCTGCCTGGCCTCCTTGAAGTGGCCGGCGAGGGCCCGCGCGAGCACCGCGCCGCCCAGTCCGGCGGCGAGCAGGCTGAGGACGCCGTCGGGGCGCAGCGCGGCGACCGCGTTGCCGATGCCCTCGGCTGGGTCGTCGACGTACTCCAGGACGCCGTGGCACAGCACGGCGTCGTAGCCGCCGCGCTCGACGACGTCGAAGAGGCCGTGGGCGTCGCCCTGGACTCCCTGCACCCGGTCGGCGACACCGGCCTCGGCGGCCCGGCGCTCCAGCGCGAACAGCGCGTTGGGGCTGGGGTCGACGACGGTGACGCGGTGGCCGAGGCGGGCCGCGGGCACCGCGAACTTGCCGCTGCCGCCCCCGGTGTCGAGCACGTCGAGCGACTCCCGCCCGGTGGCCTTCACTCGGCGCTCGAGGGCGTCCTGGAGAACGTCCCAGACCACGGCGGTACGGAGGGAGGCGCGGGGGCGCGACGGGTCCGACACGGCAGTTGACTCCTCGGCGCGGCACCGCCTGGTGTGCGGCGGAGCGGTGGGCTTGCTGGTTCCGTCGGCGGCCGGGGCCGTGACGGAGGTGACGAATGCCCCCAACCCTAATGGGCGGCGCCGGGACGGTCGGTCAGCCCGCGTCCGGGACGCCTCCCCCTCCGTCCTGCCGGGGCTGGGGCAGGACGGGCTGGAGCACCAGCATCCGCTCGACCAGGCGCAGGAACATCGCCACGTCGCGTATCAGGTCGTCGGCGTCGCGCGTGCTCGCCGCGCCCCGTATGCCCGCCTCGGCCCGCGCCCGGCGGGCGGCGCCGGAGGCGAACAGCGCGCTCCACTCGGTGAGTTCGGGTGCGATCTCGGGGAGCACTTCCCAGGCGCTCCGGATCTTCGCCCGCCGCTTCGGGGTGGGCTCGGGGCGGCCCCGGGCGGCGAGCACGGCGGCGGCGGTGCGCAGGGCGGCCAGATGGGCCGTCGCGTACCGCTCGTTGGCGGCCTGGAGGGCGGACGCCTCGTCGAGGCCGGCGCGGGCCTGGGCGAGGAGGTCGAGGGCTGCTGGCGGGGCCGTCGCCCGGCGCAGCACGGGGTGCACGTCGCTCGCCGGGCCGGTCAGTGAGGGGGCAGGGCCGGTGGCACGGCGCCGATTGCCGGCTGCTGCGTGGTACGTGGCCATGACGAACCTCCTGTCGTCTACGTGACGGCACGCCCTGACACGGGGTGCCGTATGTGCCCATCGTGAGGTATGCCACTGACAATCCGTTCTGACCTGGGCTTTTGCTTCGATCGACAGTTCGGGGTAAATTTTGCACTGACCAGTCAGTTCAAAAAGGCACGAGGGGGTCCGGAGCACATGGACGAGCCGCCTACGACAGCCGCGGCACCCACCGGGGAGGGCGGCGGAGTCGCCGTCGGCGCCGAGGGCTTCGGGATGGAGGGCCCGCGCGGGTGGGTGTTCCGAGAGGTGGGGTTCCACGCCGAGCCCGGTTCATTGATCGCGATCGAAGGTCCTTCGGGGTCGGGCAGGACCTGTCTGCTGCTCGCCCTCACCGGGCGCATGAAACCGAGCGAGGGGCACGCCACGGTGGGCGCCCTGCGGCTGCCGAAGCAGATGGCCGCGGTCCGCCGGGTCAGCGCCCTCGCCCATGTCCCCGGCGTCACGGACCTCGACCCGGCGCTCACCGTCGGGGAGCACCTGCGCGAACGCGCGCTGCTGCAGCGGCGGTTCGACGGCTCGCTGCGCGGACTGCTCCGGCCCCGCCGTGAGCGGACGGCCGAGGCCGAGCGCCGGATCGACGCCGCGCTGGCCGCCGCCGGGCTCGACCGGGCGTCGCTGCCCAAGGGCGAGCGGACCGCCGTGCGCGACCTGGACCGGGTCGAGGCGCTGCGGCTCTCGCTCGCCCTGGCCCTCGTCGGCCGGCCCCGCCTGCTCGGCGTCGATGACACCGACCTGAAGCTCTCCGAGGCCGAACGGACCGAGATATGGGCCCTGTTGCGGTCCCTCACCGAGGCCGGGACCACGGTCGTGGCGGTGTGCAGCGAGGCCCCGGAGGGGGCGCTCGTCGTGTCCACGGCGAAGAAGAACGAGGCCGTGACGGACACGAGGGCGGGGACCGGGGCCGAGACCAGGACCGCGGCCGGGACCCGAGCCAGGACCGAGGACGAGGCCGAGCCCCAGAGCGGAACCGAAGCCGAGGCCGACACCGAGACCGGGGCCGAGGCCGACACCGACGCCGGCGCCGGCGCCGAGCCCGACATCGACACCGGCGCCGAGCCCGACACCATGACCGCCTCCAAGACCGACCGCGGTGACGACGACAAGGAGATGGGCGATGCGATCGCCGAAACTCGCCTCGCTTGAGCTCAGGCGGTTCGGGCGGGGGAAGCTCCCGCGCGCCGCGCTGGCCTCGCTCATGCTGCTGCCGCTGCTGTACGGCGCCCTGTACCTGTGGTCCTTCTGGGACCCGTACGGCCGGCTGGACCGTATCCCGGTGGCGCTGGTGAACGACGACAAGGGGGCGTCGGTCGGCAAGCAGAAGCTCAGGGCCGGCGAGGACATCGCCGACGGTCTGCGGGACAGCGACACCTTCGAGTGGCACGAGGTGAGCGCCGAGCAGGCCCGCGAGGGCGTCGAGGACGGCACGTACTACCTGTCGCTGACCATGCCGTCGGACTTCAGCCGGCGCATCGCGTCCAGCTCCGGTGACGCGCCGGAGACGGGCGCCCTCCAGGTCCGTACGAACGACGCGAACAACTACATCGTCGGGCAGATCTCCCGGACCGTGTTCTCCGAGGTGCGGACGGCGGCGTCGACGAAGACGTCACGGTCGTTCCTGGACCGGATCTTCATCTCCTTCTCCGACATCCACGAGAAGACCCAGAAGGCCGCGGACGGCGCCGACGACCTCAAGGGCGGCATCGACAAGGCGGAGAAGGGCTCCAAGGACCTCGCCGACGGACTGAAGGCCGCCAAGGACGGCAGCGGCAAGCTGTCCGGTGGCCTCTCCGACCTGGACCAGGGCGCGGGCGACCTCCAGGACGGCGCCCAGCAGGTCGCGAACGGCACCCAGAGCCTCGCCGACAAGGTCAACAAGTCCGCCGACCAGGTCCGGCCCTTCCTCGACGAGAACAGCGACACGATCACCGACACCGCGACCCTGGTCGCCGACTCGGCGGCGACGATCCGCAACCACCTCTCGGCGTTCGTGACCACGGCCCCGGCCGCCGCGACCGGCACCCGGACCGCCTCCGACACGCTCGACGACGTCTACAAGCGGCGCTGCGAGGACCCGGTGCTGCCGGACGCGGCCTGCGCGGACCTGAAGAAGGCGAAGGAGGCGGCCGCGGAGGCGGCCCGGCTCGCCGAGGACGTCAACACCGTGGTGAAGAACTACGACGGTGATCTGAAGGCCTTCAAGAAGGATCTGACGACCCTGGAGCGGCAGGCCCGCGCCCTGGCCAAGGCCGCGCCGAACCTGTCCGGGGACCTCGACGACGCCGTCACCAAGGTGAACGCGCTCAACAAGGGCGCCACGAAGGTCGCCAAGGGCGCCAAGACGCTGCACACCGGCCTGGGCACCGCCAAGACGGGCGCCGAGGACCTCGACACCGGCGTCGGCGACCTGAAGACCGGCGCGAACGACCTCAAGGGCGGGATGTACAAGCTGGCCGACGGCTCCGGCAAGCTCGCGGGCGGGCTGCACGACGGCGCCGACCGCATCCCGGACTACGACGAGAAGGACCGCGACCGGCGCACCGAGGTGATGGCCGACCCGGTCCGACTGGCCAGCAAGGACCTCCACAAGGCACCCAACTACGGCACCGGATTCGCCCCGTACTTCATCCCGCTGTCCCTGTGGGTGGGCGCGATGGTGGCGTACATGCTGATCCCGCCGCTCAACCGGCGTGCCCTCGCGGCGGGTTCCCCTGCCTGGCGGGTCGCGCTGGCGGGCTGGCTCCCCGTGGCCGCCCTCGGTGTGCTGCAGACGGTCGCGCTCATGGCGGTGCTGCACTGGGCGGTGGGCCTGCAGATGGCGCGGGCGGCCGGGACGGTGGGCTTCCTGTTCCTGGTGACGGCGTGCTTCGCGGCGATCGTGCAATGGCTCAACGCACGCTTCGGGGCCGCCGGCCGGATCCTCGTCCTCGCCTTCCTGATGCTCCAGTTGACGTCCGCGGGCGGCACGTACCCCGTGCAGACCAGCCCGGACTTCTTCAACGCGGTCCACCCGTTCCTGCCGATGAGCCACGTCGTGGACGCCCTGCGGCGGCTGATCACCGGCGGCGGTCTGGGCCCGGTCTGGCAGGCGTGCGCGGTGCTGGTGGCGTTCACCGCGGGCGCGCTCGCCCTGACCGCCGTGTCGGCCCGCCGCAAGCAGGTGTGGACCCTCGACCGACTGCACCCGGAGTTGACTCTGTGACCGCGCACGGCACGGTTCCTGTGACAATCAGGGCCATGGAAAGCAGCAACGCCCCCGGCGGCACAGGCGGGGGCCGCCGCGAGGCGACCCGGCAGAAGCTCTACGAGGCGGCCGTCACACTCATAGCGGAGCAGGGGTTCTCCGCCACGACGGTCGACGAGATCGCCGAGCGCGCGGGCGTGGCCAAGGGCACCGTCTACTACAACTTCGCCAGCAAGTCGGTCCTCTTCGAGGAGCTGTTGCGGCACGGCGTGGGGCTCCTCACCGCGTCGCTGCGGGAGGCGGCCGACCGCAGCGCCGAGGGCGGCGGCAGCAGGGTCGACGCCCTGGACGCGATGATCCGGGCCGGACTGGTCTTCATCGACCGCTACCCGTCGTTCACGCAGTTGTACGTGGCCGAGCTGTGGCGCACCAACCGGGCGTGGCAGTCCACGCTCATGGTCGTCCGGCAGGAGGCGGTCGCGGTCGTGGAGAAGGTCCTCCGCGAGGGCGTCGAGGCGGACGAGCTGAGCGACGAGATCGACATCGGCCTCACGGCGTCGGCCCTGGTCGGCATGGTCCTGGTGGCCGCCCTGGACTGGAAGGCCTTCCAGCCGGAGCGCTCCCTGGACGACGTGCACTCGGCGCTGTCGCGGCTGCTCCAGGGCCGGGTCAGCGGCAACCGGTAGCCGTCACCGAGGCGACCGCGCCGCACACCGGCCGGCGCGGTCGGGTGCCCCGCCCGCGCGCGAACGAACGAGAGCGCCGGTTCGGACTGGCCGCGTCCCCCGCGGGCCACCTCGAACCGGCGCTTCCCCGTTCCCCCTGATCC
>NZ_LIRK01000615.1 GCF_001419765.1 Streptomyces torulosus | reverse complement strand
GCGCTGCGCGCCGCGCACGAGGCGGGGGTCCTGCACCGGGACGTGAAACCGGCCAACGTGCTGATGTCCAACGACGGCCGTGTGGTCCTCACCGACTTCGGCATCGCCACGGTGGAGGGCAGCTCCGCGCTGACGATGACCGGCGAGGTGATCGGCTCGCCCGAGTTCCTCGCCCCCGAGCGGGCGCTCGGCCGGACGCCGGGGCCCGAGTCGGACCTGTGGTCGCTGGGCGTGCTGCTGTACGCCGCGGTCGAGGGCAACTCCCCCTTCCGGCAGGACACTCCGCTGAGCACGCTGCGCGCGGTCGTCGACGAGGAGTTGCCGCCGCCGCGCCGGGCGGGCCCGCTGGCCCCGGTGATCGAGGGGCTGCTGCGCAAGGACCCGGCGGAGCGGGTCCCGGCCGAGCAGGCCGAGCGGGACCTGCGGATCATCGGCGCCGGGGGCACCCCTTCCAGCGCCGACACGGCCGGAGCCGCCCCGTACGCCCCGACGGTGACCACGTCCCCGGCCGGGGGCGGGCCGACCCGGCGGGACACGACGGGGTACGGGGCCCCGACACCGCCGTACACAGGCCCGGCCGTGGCGACGGGCCCCTCGGCGGTGCCCGCCGGTGTGCCGGGACGCGACCGGCGTGCCCTCGTCTTCCTGATCGCGGGTATCGCGGCGCTCGCCCTGGCCGTCGCGGGGCTGACGTACGCCTGGGTCAACCGGGACGACGGCGGGGCCGACGGCAACACCACCAACGGGGCGGGCACCACGGGCGGCAGCGACGGGCGGACGAACGGCGGCGGTACGTCCGACGAGCCGAGCGACGAGCCCACCACCGAGGACGACGGGCCCTCCGACACCCCGGAGGACGGTCCGACGACCAGCAAGCCGCCGGCCCAGTCCGTGAAGGTGGTCGTCGCGGGCGAGGCCACGCACTACTCGGGGGCCTGTCCGCCGTCCGAGGGCGACGCCCCGCGCTTCACGGCGACGTTCACCGTGGGCCGGGTGCCCGTGGAGGTCGAGTACCGCTGGGTGACCGCGAGCAGCAAGGCACCGGACACCGAGTGGAAGACGCTGTCGTTCCCGGAGGGCGGCGGGAAGAGTCAGCAGGACCGGATCGTCGTCACGACGTACGCGCCGGACACGACCTACGAGGACGAGATCACCGTCGAGGTGCGCGGGCCGGTGCGGACGACGTCCAACTCCGTCGCGTTCTCCGTGACGTGCGAGGAGGAGCCCCCGACCACGGGCGGCACCCCCTCGGACTCGGGGGACCCCGGCGGCTCCGACGACGAGGCCGGGGCCTACGACCGCGCGGTGGAGCCGCGGGCGTAGGGCCGGTCGTTCGGATCACGCCCGAGCCCTGGAACGGGGTTGACCGGGCCGGCCCCTGGGGAGCGGGGGGCCGGCCCGGTCGACGTGCTCAGGGCGTGCTCAGGGCGTGCTCAGGGCGTGTTCAGGGCGTGTTCAGGGCGTGTTCAGGGCGTGTTCAGGGCGTGCTCGTGAGGGCCGTGGCCGGTGTCAGGCCGCGTTCCTGAACACCGGCAGGTAGCCGCCCGACTGCCCCGCGGCCTTCGGGTGGTACGAGTCGCCGATGTTCAGCAGGTTGAGACTGTTCAACCAGGGGTCGCCGGAGCACAGTTCGTGCCCGGTGAAGACGGAGCGGACGTCGCCGAAGGTGAAACCGTGGTCGGCGGCGCGCTTGGCGATCGCGGTGTTCAGGTAGTCGGCCGCGTTGTTGATGGCGGACCGCTTCGTCTGGGACAGCCCGGGGCAGGTGCCGCCCAGCTGGTAGAAGCGGGGGTAGCCGAGCACCACCACATGGGCGGCCGGTGCCTTCGCGCGGACGGCCGAGTACACCTTGTCGAGCTGGCCGGGCAGCGTCGAGTCGACGTACGCCTTTGCCGTGTTGATCCGGGAGACGCAGGAGCTGTCGGACTGGAGCACGCAGGTGGTCATCACGTCGGCGAACCCGGCGTCGTTGCCGCCGACGGAGAGGGACACGAGCCCGGTTCCGGCGCCCAGCGGGCCGAGTTGACTCGCCAGAACATCACCCGTTCGGGCGCCCGAGCAGGCCGTGAAGTCGAAGGAGGAAGGGGAGTTGGCGGCGGCCCAGAGGTACGGGTAGGCCTTCGTGCTGCGCTTGCAGTCGCCGCTGGAGGAGATGTAGCTCCCGGCGCCGACACCGGAGGAGTAGGAGTCGCCGAGGGCCACATAGCCCGTGGCGGCGGCCTCTTCGGACGCCTGCGCCGCCGCGGTCCCGGTCAGGGTGGCGGCGACGGCGAGGAGGAGTGAGGTCGTGAATACCGCAAATCGGGAACGTCTCATGGAACCTCCCTTTAGCAGGATCTCTGTGTCAACCGTCGTAGCAACTACGCGTGTTGATCGGAAGTGTTCATGTCAAGACTTTCAGGTCCCGATCGACCCAAAGACACCTCGCTCAACTCCCGTTCGATTGCGTACGCGTGACATACGCATGACAAGACCCCAACTCCCTTGTGCCGCGCTTGTGCCTCCACCACGCTGCTGGGAGCCGTGAGCGGAACGCGACGCTCCCGGTCGTGAGTGCGATCCCGCACACCCCCCACCGACGCACACCCCCCACCTGGCGTGCGCCGCCCATGAGGAGGACTCCCTCGTAATGGCACACCTGCGTAGCAAGAGGATCCGTGTCACCGCCGTCACCACCCTGGCGACGGCCGCCCTGCTCGGCGGCCCGACCGCACTGCCCGCCCAGGCCGCCCCCGCCGAGGGCACGGTGCTCGCGGCGGACTCCCCCACGGCGATCAAGGACAGCTACCTCGTCACCCTCAAGAAGGGCACCGGCCTCAAGGCCGCCTCCAGCGAGGGCAAGAGCCTGATCAAGAAGCACGGCGGCACGGTCCAGCGGACCTACCGGTCCGCGCTCAACGGCTACTCGGCCGAGCTCTCGGCGGCCGAGGCGAGGAGACTGGCCGCCGACCCGGCGGTCGCCTCCGTCGAGCAGAACCAGATCCTCACCGCCGACGCCACCCAGACCAACGCCCCCTGGGGCCTGGACCGCTCCGACCAGGCGTCCCTTCCGCTCTCCGGCACATACACCTACCCGGACCCCGCGGGCGGCGGCGTGACGGCGTACGTCATCGACACCGGCGTCCGCATCACGCACTCCCAGATCAGCGGCCGGGCCACCAACGGCTACGACGCCGTCGACGGCGACAACGTGGCACAGGACGGCAACGGGCACGGCACCCACGTGGCGACCACCATCGCGGGCTCCACCTACGGCATCGCCAAGCAGGCGAAGATCGTGGCGGTGCGGGTGCTGAACAACTCCGGCTCGGGCACCACGGCCGGCGTCGTCGCGGGCATCGACTGGGTGACCGCGAACCACAGCGGCCCCTCGGTCGCCAACATGTCGCTCGGCGGCGGCGCGTCCGCGGCCCTCGACACGGCCGTCCGCAACTCCATAGCCAGCGGCGTGACCTACGCCGTCGCGGCCGGCAACAGCAGCGCCAACGCCTCCTCGTACTCCCCCGCCCGGGTCACCGAGGCGATCACGGTCGGTGCGACCACCAGCACCGACGCCCGGGCCAGTTACTCGAACTACGGCTCGGTCCTGGACATCTTCGCCCCCGGTTCGTCGATCACGGCCGGCTGGAACACCAGCGACACCGCCACCAACACCATCTCGGGCACCTCGATGGCCACCCCGCACGTCGCGGGCGCCGCCGCGGTCTACCTGGCCGGCCACCCCTCGGCCACCCCGGCCCAGGTCGCCACGGCGCTGACCGGCGGGGCCGTCACGGGCAAGGTGACCAGCACGGGCACCGGCTCCCCGAACCGCCTGCTCCAGATCGTCCCGTGACACCGACCGGCCCGTCCTCGGTCTCCCGAGGCCCCCTGAGCCTCTGAGGTCTCCTGGCACAGGAGGGTCCGTCCGCACACGAGTTCCCCGGAGGCGCCCGCCGCCTCCGGGGAGTCCTCGTCCCCGGGCCCGGAGATCCCCCCGCCGTCGCTTCTCCGCCGACCTCCCGCGCGAGCGCTTACCGTCGAGTTCCGCATCTTGACTGTCCCGCGCCCGCTGAGCGACATTGAAGCCCGGCATCCGGCGCTTCGGGGGGCAAAGTCGCCAATGCAGACCTTGAGTACCAAGCCATCCCTGTCCGACAGTGGCGGGCCACTGCTCGCGGGCGTGGCCGCGGCCGTGGCGGGGACCGGCGCGGTGCTCGCGTTCGCCGACGCGGACTCGGTCCTGCGCGGCCCGTTCACGCTGTTCTTCCTCCTCGTCGCGCCCGGAGCCGCCATCGGGGCCGTGCTGCGCGGACTGGAACCCTTCGGCCGCGTCGTGGCGTCCGTCGCGGGCGCGATCGCGGTGAACCTCCTCGTCGCACAAGGCATGATCGCCACCCACTCCTGGTCGGTACCCGGCGGGATCGCGGCCGTGACCGTGATCAGCTCGCTCGTTCTCCTGCTGAGCCTGGTACGGCGCGTGCGCGGCCGTACGGAGAGAAGACGGACCTGAGACGTGGACATCAGCGTGTACCGCCCAGGCGAACTGAGCGCCGCCGACCGGGCGGCCTGGACCGCCCTGCAGTCGAAGGCACACCTCCACGGCGCGCCCGAGCTGGCGAACCCGTTCCTGTCCCCCGAGTTCGCCCTCGCGGTCGGCCGGTGCCGGCGCGGGGTGCGGATCGCGGTCCTGCGCGAGGGCGGTGAACCCGCGGCGTTCTTCCCGTTCCAGAGAACCCCGGTCGGGGTGGGCCGGGCCGTCGGCCTGGGACTGTCCGACTGCCAGGGCGTCGTCCACCGCCCCGGATTCACCTGGGACGCCGAGGCTCTGCTGCGGGCCTGCGGGCTCGCCGTCTGGGAGTTCGACCATCTGGCGGAGGGCCAGACACCGTTCGCGGACCATGTCACCGGGACCTTCCCGTCACCGGTCATGGACCTCGAACAGGGCTACGAGGCCTATCTGGGCCGGCTGCGGGCCGGCTCCCCGAAGTTCGTCCGCTCCACGCTCGCCAAGGGACGCAGGCTCGGCCGCGCGGTGCGCGAGGTCCGCTATGTGCACGACGAGCGCGATCCCGAGGTCCTGCGCACCCTGATGGCCTGGAAGTCCGCCCAGTACCGCAGGACCGGTCGCAGCGACCGCTTCGCACACCCGTGGATCATCCGGCTCGTCCAGCAGCTGTTCCACACCCGCTCCGACTCCTTCGCCGGCCAGCTGTCCGTGCTGTACGCGGACGGCAAGCCGGTCGCGGCCCATTTCGGGCTCCGCTCCGAGCGGGTGCTGACCTGCTGGTTCCCGGCGTACGACCCGGCGTTCGCGAGGTTCTCGCCGGGGCTGCTGCTGCATCTGCACATGGCGGAGGAGGGCGCCGCGGACGGGATCGCGTACCTGGATCTCGGCCGGGGCCAGAAGCAGTACAAGGACTCCCTGAAGACACGGGAGATCTCCGTGGCCGAGGGGTGGGTCACCCGGCGTCACCCCGTGGCCCTCGGGCACCGGGCCCGTCGCGCCCCCGTCCGGGCGTTGCGGAACGCCGTGTTGGCCCGGCCGGAGCTGTTCGCGTCGGCGGACAGAGCACTGAAACGGATGGGGAGAATCCGGTCAGGACTGTAGGTAACGGACACAACAACAAAAAAGTGAGGCCTCGCAGTAGGCCTTGCCATACGGGCTCAATCATCAATACCGTCTTACATCCACCCGCATCGGTCCGTCGACAGTGGTCCCAAGGGGAGGGCTCGAGGGGCGTGACGGTCCCGGCGCGGGGCGCGGTAGGGGGGTGCCGTGCTCGGTGACCGCGTCTGTTGCCGAGCCGTGCCGCGCGACCGACTGCCGAGTCGCGACAGTCGGCCAGCTTTGCCAGCTCACCCTGTCATGCACCAAGGGGTCGATACGGAGATCGATTTCGCGTGCCACGGGTGAGAACCCCCCTTTCGAACCGGACACATAGCCGGACCGCCCAGGGGCGGGCGGTCCACCGGACGAGAGGGACCAGACTCATGAGCTCAGTTCTGCGCCCGGCGATATCCGATACCGACACGGCCGAGGAGCCCGACGGGACCATCACGGTCGCCTCGGGCAAGTACCGGCCGGTCTCCACCCATCTGGCCATCGCTCCCCCGGTGAGCGTGGTGATCCCCGCCATGAACGAGGCGGAGAACCTCCCGTACGTCTTCAAGACACTGCCGGACTGGATCCACGAAGTGGTCCTCGTCGACGGCAACTCCACCGACAACACCGTCGAGGTGGCCCGCGAGGTGTGGCCCGGCGTCAAGGTCGTGCCGCAGCAGGGCAAGGGCAAGGGGGACGCCCTGATCACCGGGTTCGAGGCGTGCACCGGCGACATCATCGTGATGGTCGACGCGGACGGCTCGGCCGACGGCCACGAGATCCTGTCGTACGTCTCCGCCCTGGTCTCGGGCGCGGACTTCGCCAAGGGGTCGCGCTTCGCCAACGGCGGCGCCACCGACGACATGACACTGATCCGCAAGTTCGGCAACTGGGCGCTGTGCACGGTCGTCAACCGCAAGTTCGGCGCCCGCTACACCGACCTCTGCTACGGCTACAACGCCTTCTGGCGCCACTGCCTGGACAAGATCGACCTCGACTGCACCGGGTTCGAGGTCGAGACCCTGATGAACATACGGGTCGTCAAGGCCGGTCTGAAGGTGCAGGAGATACCGAGCCACGAGTACCTCCGCATCCACGGCGCGAGCAATCTGCGGGCCGTGCGCGACGGTCTGCGCGTGCTGCGGGTGATCCTGAAGGAGCGCTCCAACCGGCGTGCGCTGCGGCGCCGTTCGCACGCGACGATGCTCGTCTCCGGCCGAGGAGAGGTGTCTTGAACGGACCGTCCGTCTCGGTCGTGATCTGCGCGTACACCGAGGACCGCTGGGAGGACATCCTCGCGGCGGTCGCCTCGGTCCGCGCGCAGTCCCGGCCGGCCCTGGAGACGCTCCTGGTGGTGGACCACAACCAGGCCCTGCTGGAGCGTCTGACCAGGGAGTACAAGGAACACCGGGAGAGCGGTGAGGTCCGGGTGCTCGCCAACGCGGGCCCCCGCGGCCTGTCCGCCGGCCGCAACACGGGCATCGCCGCGTCGTCCGGCGAGATCATCGCCTTCCTCGACGACGACGCCGTCGCCGAACGCGACTGGCTGCGCTGGTTCGCCGAGGGCTACGCCGACCCCCGCGTCATGGCCGTCGGCGGCCGTACCGTGCCCGTCTGGGCCTCCGGCCGCCGCCCGGCCTGGTTCCCCGAGGAGTTCGACTGGGTGGTGGGCTGCGCCTACAAGGGCCTGCCCGGCGGGGTCGCCCGGGTGCGCAATGTGCTCGGCGGCAACGCCTCGTTCCGCCGCGCCGCCTTCGACGCGGCCGGGGGCTTCGCCACCGGGATCGGCCGCGACGGGGACAAGCACCCCCTCGGGTGCGAGGAGACGGAGCTGTGCATCCGGCTGACCCGCGCCAGGCCGGACACGATCCTGCTCCTCGACGACCGGGCGGTGATCCACCACCGGGTGCCCGGCGCGCGCGAGCGCTTCGGGTACTTCCGGGCGCGCACCTACGCCGAGGGCCTGTCGAAGGCGCTGGTCGCGCGGAGCGTCGGCGCCGGCAAGGGCCTGGAGTCCGAGCGCCGCTACACCACGCGCGTCCTGCCCGCCGGGGTGGCGCGCGGCCTGCGGGACGCGCTGCTCGGC
>NZ_LIRK01000614.1 GCF_001419765.1 Streptomyces torulosus | reverse complement strand
TGCCGATGGGGTGGTCGGTGGCCGGTCGGGCTCGTACTCCAGGCTGAACATCAGCCGGTAGCGGCGGGAACTCCGCACCGTAATCGACCTCACCGTAGCTCCCAGCCAGTGGCTTACCCATGTCGAGAGTCATCAGCAGAGCGAAGTCGTCGCGATGACCGATGACCAGTTCCCAAGCGCGCCGCCACCCCGGCACGCTCGCGAGCCGGGGGGCGGCCCACTCGGGCTGTGCCTTCACTGGGGCATCCAGCGCGCGGGCGCCATCGGCGGGGTCGGCCGCGGCGACCTCGGTCAGCACCTGGCCATCGGCCGGATCGAACACCGGAGATGTGCGTCCGTCGATGGCCGGCACCTGTTCACCACCGACCTACAGCCCGGTCGTGGTGCGCGGCCCGGCGGGGCAGCGGCGGGAGGACTCAGATGATTCCGTTGCGGACCAAGGTGTTCGCCGCTTCGAGCTTGGTGATCTCCTCGGTGGTGAGTTCGAGTTCGAGACCGGCGACGGCGTCGTCGATATGGTGTTCCTTTGTGGCACCCACAATCGGCGCGGCCACCGGGGATTTATTCGCCACCCAGGACACCGCGACCTGCGCCATCGGCACCCCGCGAGCCTCGGCGACTTCCTGCACAGCGGTCACGACCCGCTTGTGCGATTCCTCGTCACGGGTATACAGCTGTGGAGTCAGTGTGTCGTTGGCTTCACGCCCGGACCCTTCCGAGCCCCACGGCCGGGTGAGCCGTCCACGCGCGAGCGAGCTCCAGGGCAGAATTCCCATGCCTGTGGCTTCGGCATAGGGCGCGACCTCGCGCTCCAGCTCCCGCGCCAGCAAGTTGTAGTGCAGCTGATTCGACACGAACTTGGTCCACCCGTGCCGGTCTGCCGCGTTCTGCATGAGCGCGAGCTGCCACATCAGGAGATTGGATGCGCCGATATAGCGGGCTTTGCCAGCCTTGACCACATCGTGCAGTGCTTCCATCGTCTCTTCGATCGGTGTGTTCGGATCGAAAGCATGGATTTGATAAAGGTCGACGTAGTCGGTACCGAGGCGGCGCAGCGAGGCGTCGATCTCGTGCATGATGGCGACCCGGCTCAGGCCGGAGCCGTTGCGAGACGGGCGCTGATGCCCGTACACCTTCGTCGCGATCTGGAACTCGTCGCGCGGACCCAACTCTCTGGTCAGCGTGCCCAGGATTTCCTCACTTGTGCCGCTGGAATATACGTTGGCGGTGTCGAAGGTCGTGATACCCGCCTCGTAGGCGCGGCGGACGAACGGACGGGCCTCATCGAGGCCGATGGTCCACGACGGGTAGCCCTGCGAGGGGTCCCCGTAGGTCATCATGCCCAGGATGAGGCCGCTCATCTCCAGGCCGCTCTTGCCCAGTCGGACAGTTTTCACCTGTCGGTTCCTTTCATGTGCGTTGAGTTCGTGTGGATTCGGCTGCTCGGGATCGGCTGCCACTGCCGTGCGCCCTGCTTGTCACGGATGATGCGGCCGCCCTGGGTCCCCGGGAAGTGTGCGCCGAGACCGATGGCTCCGGTACGTTCCATCTCCTGCGCGAGCCGGTCGCGGGCCCTGGCCGCCGCGGCGCGATCTTCGTCCAGGCGGTCGGTCCACCCATCCTCGACCAGGAGTACGGGGTGATGCGCGGTGTCCCCCAGCAGCAATACTCGGGCTTCGCCGGTCTCGATCTCGCCGACGCAGTTGCCGGGCGTGTGACCGGCGAACAGCCGCAGCGCGACCGAATCCGCGATCTCCGTTCGCTCCCCCTCGGCCAGGTCGAGAAGGTCGGAAACGGCACGGAGGGTATCGGTCACCTGGGCCGTGGCAGGGTTGCTGCCGGGATCAGCACGCATCCAGTCGTAATCAGCGCGGTGGCAGTGGTGCCGGGCGTGAGTGAAGATCGGTTCACCCGCAGGAGCGACCCAGCCGACGTGGTCCAAGTGCAGGTGGGTGAGCACGACATCGGTGATCTGCTCGGGTGTGACGCCAAGATCGGCGAGTGAGTCGAACAGCTTTCCGCGCGTTTCGACGATGTCGATGTTCGGTCCCAGTCCCGCGTCGACCAGGATCGTCCGGTCTCCCGAACGCAGCAGGAAACCGCCCATCGGCATGATCCAGCCCGCACCGTCGAACCACGGCGGCGCGGTCTGCCAATCTTGGCCCGCGCTGGGCGGCGGGTCGAAGAATTCGCCCGGCGGTACGGGATGCTGAGCATCGAGTACGGGATCGATGCTGGTAACGACCACAAGGTCCTCCTCGGCGTTATGTGGCGTGCACGGTGGGCGTTGGCAGTCGGCGGTGCAGCGGCGACGGCACGGCCTTGGACGGCCTCATCGGTTCGCAGGTCGCCCCGCGGTGACGTCGTCACGGCCTCGTCGAGTGCAGTGCTGCGGGACCTCCGATCCCGCGACGAGGGGTGGAGCCGGATGAGGGGGCTCAGAAGGTGAAGACGGTTCGCAGGCCGGTGCCCGACTTCAGGTCGGCGATGGCCTCGTTGATCTCGGCCAGGGGACGACGCCGGGTGATGAGCTCGTCGAGCTTGAGTGTCCCTTCGAGGTACTCGCGCACCAGAACGGGGAAGTCGCGGGCCGAGTAGCCGCTGCCCATCAGCGAGCCGGTGATCACCTTCTCCTGGAGGATGATGTCGGCGATGTTGTCGAGAGCGAGTGCGGAGGAGCCGGGTGCCATGCCCAGGAGGACCGCGGTTCCGCCTGGGCGGGCCGCGGAGACGGCCTGCGCCATGCAGTCCGTCAGACCGGTGCTCTCGAACGTGAAGTGGGCGCCGAAGGGGCCGGTGACGGCGCGGACGGCGTCGGGTACCTGGACGTGGCGGGCGTCGATGACGTGGGTCGCGCCGAACGCGGTCGCGGCCGCCAGCTTCTCCTCACTGACGTCGACGGCGATCACGCTGCCGGCGCCCGCCCGTCGTGCCGCCTGGACGATGTTCAGGCCTACTCCGCCGCAGCCGAGGACCGCGACGTGGTCGCCGGGCCGTACCGTGACCCGGTTGCGGAGGGCACCCACTCCCGTGGAGACCGCGCAGCCGATGAGGCACGCGAGGTCCAGCGGCATGGCCTTGTCGATGGCGATGGCGCACTCCGCGGGCACGATCGTCTCCTCGGTGAACGTGCCGAGGGGGCCGAAGGGGGTCACCGGGGTGCCGTCGACCGACAGGGCGGGGCCGTTCCCCGTGCGTGGGTCCGCCAGCTGAAGGCTCCGCAGACACAACGAGGGATGACCGTCCGTACAGAACTCGCACGTGCCATCGTGCCCCAAGGCGGAGAGGATCACGTGGTCGCCGACGGTGGGGCCCAAGACGCCCGGGCCGACCTCGGTCACCACGCCGGCGCCCTCGTGTCCGGCGACCGCCGGTGGCCGCATGGTCATGCTGGAGACGCCGCCGTAGAGGGCCTGCACGTCCGTGTGGCACAGGCCGGCGGCGGCCACCCGGACACGGACTTCTCCAGGGCCTGGCGGTCGGACATCGACCTCGATGAACTCGATGGGCCCGTCGGCCTTCAACTGGACGGCTGCCCTGGTCATGTCTGTCTCCTTTCGCGTTGCTGATGTTGCTGATGTTGCTGGTGATCTCGCCGGCTGGGGTGCTGCGCTCCTGGCAGCGCGGAGCGCGGCGGGAGGGTTCAGGGCCGCAGGACGGTCTTGACGAAGTCGCGTGCCATGAACGACTGGTAGGTCTCGGCGGCGGCGGACAGGGGAGCTTCGTGGTCGATGACGATGCCCGGCTCGATCCTCCCCGCGGTGATCATGGTGGTGAGGTTGTCGTTGGCCGCGTACGGGTTGCCGGTGACCGGCACGATGGTCACCTGGCGTCCGAACAGGTTCTGCGCGGTGACCGGCAGGTCGCCGTCGAGCAGGACACCGACGAGACCGACGGTGCCGCCGAGAGCCACACACGCCAGGGCGGTGCTGATCGCCGGGATGGCGCCGACGGCGTCGATGGCCACGTCGACGCCGTTCCCACTGGTCAGTTCGAGAACGCGCTCGGCGGCACCCTCACCGCCGGGCACCGGCACCGCGCCGAGCTTCTCCGCCTGCTTCAGGCGACGCTGGTCCAGGTCCACGACGTAGACGGCGGCCGCGCCGCGGGCGAGGGCCAGTCGCGCGATGAGGAGGCCGACCGGGCCGGAGCCGACGACGCCCACGGTCGCACCGCTCTGGAAGCCGGTCTTGACGAGCGCCTCCCAGGCGGTGGGGAGGATGTCGGTGAGGACGAGCGCGTCCTGGTCGGACACGGAGGCGTCGAGTTCGCTGAGTGTGGAGTCGGCGCGCGGGACGCGGACGTATTCGGCCTGGCCTCCGTCGAGGGTGCCTCCGCCGAAGAGCCGGTATTCGGCGCACCGGGGCTGGTTCGCAGTGCGGCAGGGTTTGCACCGTCCGCAGGCGACGAACATCTTCGACAGCACTCGCTGCCCCTCGGTCACATGGTGTACCTGGGGGCCCGTCTCGACGACGGTGCCGATGAACTCGTGCCCCAGCGTGTGGGTGGGCGGCAGGAACGGGTGCCGGACGAAGTGCAGATCCGTTCCGCACACGGCGGCCGCGGTCACCTTGACGATCACGTCATCGGGTTCCACGACAGTGGGCTTGGGAGTATCCGTCACTTCGACGGTGCCATTGCCCTGGGGGACGACAGCGAGCATTCCTGGTTCCTTCACCGACGCACGTCCGTCTTCGGCCGTGCGAATCAATTCGTCAGGCGGAGGTGGTGCCGGCGCTCGTGGAGCGCAGAGCGTGTTCGATGTAGGAGAGTTCCATCACGTGCTCGGCCGTCTTCCAGTAGAGGTCGAGCATTCCGGGGCGCGGCGTCGTGAACGACGACGGTGCCCAGGCGCCGTCGTGGCGCTGGCGCTGTACGAACCACTCGCCCATCCGGACCGTCCAGGGGAGGTCGCCGCCGTCCGGGTCGGCCGTGAGCATGGCGGCGGCGCCCCAGCCGAACTTGCAGATCTGCACCGACGTCGAGTCGTCGTACTGCTCCTCGGTGCCGCCTGTGGTGAGGGCGAGGTACTCACGGCCCAGCCGGAGCGCGGAGGCGTCGCTGGTCTGTTGTGCGTATCCGGCGAGGAAGGCGGCGGCGATGCCGGGGTGGAAGTACGCCTGCCGGGGCGCCCGGAAGTCGACCACGCGCAGGAAGGCCGTCTCGTCCGGGAAGTGGGTGACCAGGGTGTCGCCGCGGCGGCTGGTGAACAGCCGGTGGGGCAGGTCGGGCTGGTCGGCGAGGTTGCGATTCAGCCACCGGTGGACGCCGTCGGCGGTGTGACGGTCACCGGTGACCAGCGCGGAGAAGCCCAGTTGGGCGGTCTTGAGGTTGTCCTCCAGGGGGTCCTGCGCGAAGTCGCGAAGGTCGTAGGCTCCGCCGGTGTCGGGGTTCTGGAAGCGCGCGAGCGTGGTGTTGATCGAGGTCGCGGTGTCGTAGCGGCCGAGCAGCCAGGAGGCGATCGCGAGGGGGGAGAGGTGGTAGACGGGGCTGCCGCCGCCGGGGGCGTCGTAGGGGCCGGGGCGGAGGTCGCCTTCGTCGGTGAGGGCCTCGCGTTCGGCCCAGCCCATCATCGCGGCGGCGGCGTCCGGGGCTCCGCCCACGCACAGGGCCCAGGGGGCGCGCCACCACGAGTTGGCGGTCTCGGCGCCTTCGGGGCGGCCGTCGTCGGCAATGCGGTCGCGCAGCCAGGCCACCCCTTTGGCCCGTGCCTGGCTGATCCGGGTCAGCAGGTCGGGGGTGGGCTCGGTCGGCCAGGGGGTCGTTTCCGTGTCTGACGCGAGGGTCGTCATGGTGTCTTCTCCAGGGCGGTTGTGGAGGAAGGAGTGAGGAGGAGGGTCAGGTCGTCGAATGGTTCGTCCACGGGGTAGACCCCGTTGAAGAGTTCGGATCCCTGAGCCGTCAGCCGGACGTGCGTGCCGAGGCAGGGGCCGGTGTGGTCCGTCGGATCGGCGGTCCGCAGGTGGAGGGTGGTCAGCGGGATGCGGTCGGGTGACTGGCCGGGCGGTGCCGCGATGGTCAGGGTTCCCACGCCGCCGATGACGGACAGCCAGGGGTCGGCGATGCGGAGGAAGAGCAGCCCGTGGTGGGCGGCGAAGCGTACGTCTCCCCGGAACTTCAGCAGGCCGGTGACCGTGTCGGCGTTGAATGCCGACGCATCGTCCGGGCTGAAGAGGAACATGTGCTCGTCGACGACCGAGGCGCCGTCGGTGACCGAGCAGCGGCCCTCTGGAGAGCGGGCGATGTAGCGCAGGAACGGGACTTTGACGCTCCATCGCAGTCCGGGCAGGGCGGCCGAGCCGGCGGTCATGCCACTGCCTGCCGGGGATCGTCGGCGATGAGCTTCTTCAACGGCACGGTGGTGTCAGTGGCCGCTTCGGGCGGGATGGTCCGGCCCGCGGCCAAGGCGGAGCGCACGGCGAGGAAGTCGGCCGGCCGGTTGACGAAGTCGCCGGCGACCAGATGTCCGCCGCGGTAGTAGAGGACGGCGAACTTCTCCGTGTCCGGCTCGCCGCGTACGACGTACCGGTCATGGCCGGTCGACAGGCCCGCGACCTGGAGTTTGAGGTCGTACTGGTCGGACCAGAACCAGGGCACGGCCCAGTAGGGAACCGGCCTGTCGGCGAGCAGGGCGGCGGCGGTCTTCGCCTGTTCGACGGCGGTGTTCACCGACTCGAAGCGGATCCGGACCGGGCCGTCGGGGAGGTCCACCGGCGGGGGGCAGGCGACGCAGTCGCCCGCGGCGACCGTGGTGCCGTCGGAGGTGAGGCCGTACTCGTTGACGACGATGCCGTTGTCGACGGTCAGTCCGAGCTGCTCGGCGAGTTCGGTGCGGGGCACGGCGCCGATCCCGACGACCACCAGATCGGCCGTCAGCACGCTGCCGTCGGGGAGTTCGGCGCCACGGACGCGCCCGTGACCGTCGTCCAGGAGGCGTACGGGCGGCGCTCCGAGGTGCACCCGCACCCCGCGCCGGATGTGGGCGTCGAGGAAGAACTCGCTGGTCGGGACCCCTACGGCACGTTCGAGCAGTCGGTTGTCGGCGAGGGTGACGGTGACCTCGCAGCCGAGCACCCGGGCACTGGCCGCGACTTCGAGTCCGATGAAGCCACCGCCGATGACCAGGACGTCGACCGCCTCTGCCAGGGCCGCACGCAGGGCGAGCGCGTCGTCGGCGTCCCGGAGGTAGTGGACGCCGGCCAGATCGGCGCCGGGGACGGGCAGTCGGCGCGGGCGGGCGCCCACAGTGAGCGCGAGCCGGTCGAACGCGAAGCTACGGCCGGAGTGCGCGTACGCGACACCCGCACCGCCGTCGCCCCGGTCGACCCGGATGATGCGTTCCCCGAGCACCAGCCGGATGCCCTGGTCGGCGTAGAACGCCTCCGAACGCAGTGCGATCGCGTCGGGCGACGTCTCCGCGTGGAGGAGGGTCTTGGAGAGCGGTGGACGCTGGTAGGGCGCGTGCCGTTCGGCGCCGACCACGGTGATCGGGGCTGTGTAGCCGTACTCGCGGAGGGAACAGGCCAGCTGGATGCCGGCCTGACAGGCGCCCACCACGAGCACGCCGGTGCCGCGCGGGGCGACGGCGGTGCTGTTCACGACGTGCTACTCCTGGGCTTCCGGGGTGGTCACGCGCAGCTCGCCGAGCTCTTCGGAGAGCTTGATCTGGCAGGACAGCCGGGAGTTGGGGCAGCGGTCGACGACCGTGCCGTCGAGCATCTCGTCCTCCAGGCCGCTGACCGGTTCCAGCCGATCCAGGTCGGCTTCGTCCACGAAGACGTGACAGGTGGCGCAGGACAGGACGCCGCCGCATTCGCCGGTGATGCCGGGGACGCCGTTGCGGACTGCGGTCTGCATCACCGAGTCGCCGGCCAGGCCGTCGACGACGCGGACCTCACCGGCGTCGGACACATAAGTGACCTTTGGCATGTTCGTCACACCTCCGTCGGGGTCGAAGTGGGGGTGAAGGTCGCGGGGACCGAGATGTAGCCGTGCGCGCCCCCGATGCTCGGGTAGCCGACCACGGCGTCCGGGTCGATGCGCAGGCCGGGCAGCCGGGTGAGGATCGTCTCCAGCATGGCGTCGAGTTCGGCCTTGGCCAGGGGCGAGCCGAGGCAGCGGTGGTGTCCGGTGCTGAAGGAGACGTGGTCGCGCGCGTTGTCCCGCTCCAGGTCGAGCCGGTCCGGGTCGGGGAACTTCAGCGGGTCGCGGTTGGCGCCGGCCAGCCACATGTAGACGCTCTCCCCACGGGCGATCGGCTGCCCGAGGATCTCGGTGTCCCGTACGGCGGTACGGGCGATGCCGGTCCCCGGTGGCCAGAACCGCAGGAATTCCTCGATGGCGTTCTTCCGGTACGCGGCGTCCGTGCGCACCCGCTCCGCCTGGTCCGGGTGCTGGGTGAGATGGATCAGCGCACTTGCGGTCGCGGCGGTAGTGGTGTCGAAGCCGCCGAAGACCAGCGCGTTCACCATGCTCTCGGCCACCTCGAGACCGAGCGGTTCGCCCTGCACCGTACCGGTGGCCAGGGCCGAGAGGACGTCACCGGCCGGGGTCTGGCTGCGTGCGGCCAGCATGTCGCGGAAACGGCCCCGGAGCCGTGCCTGTGCCTCGTGCGGGTAGCGGGGATCGTGCGGCAGCAGGTACACACCCTCGTGCGCGGCGTAGGCGGCGTCGTGCCAGTCGTCGGGGTCGTATCCGAGGACGTAGAGCGTGGTGCGTGCCGTGGTGGGGATGATCACGTCGTCGATCAGCTCGGCGTGCCCCCGCCCCGCCACCTTGTCGAGGGCCTCGTCGAGGAACTGCCGGGCGACGGGGGCCCACTGGCGCAGGGCTTTCGGGGTGAAGAACGGCGCTTCGATGCGGCGGCGTTCGGTGTGCAGCGGCGGGTCGGACTCCCCGAGGTGCAGCCGGTAGGGCATCTGGGGGATGAGCTGGCCCTTGCCGCCGTTCTCGGTGCCGGTCAGGTCGTTGACGGAGGTGAAGGTCTCCCAGTCGGAGCCGATGCGCTGCACCTCCTCCCAGGAGGCCACCACCCAGTAGCCGCCGTGGTGTTCGGTCCAGGCGATGGGGCTGCCGGTGGCGTGGAACCGGGCGGCCAGTTGCTTCCAGGTGTCGCGGTAGGCGGGCGAGTGGTGGTCGAAGTCGATGACCGGCCTGCCGGTGGCCGACCGTCGGACGAGGTCGTGGGTGACACTCATGTCGTACGGGCCTTTCTTCGCGGGAACGGCATCAGGGCTGGCCGGCGGAGGCAGCTTTGGCGATGACCTCGTCGAGGATCGGGACGATGGCGTCGCCGAACCCGATGGGGTCGTCGCAGGGGGCGAAGTGCCCGAGTCCGGCGGCCTTGACGAACTTGGCGCCGGGGATGAACTTCTCGACGGCCGGGCCGCCGTTGACGTCGTCGTCGCTGGCCGGGTCGTACTCGCCGGTGACGACGTAGACGGGCTTCGCGTGGGCGTCGATCTTGTGCCCGTTCTCCTTGAGGTCGTGCTCGAAGGCGAAGTAGTCGTTGTCGCCTGCGTAGATGCCGGGGAACGCCGAGCGGTAGATCCAGTACGTCTCGTGCGCGTTCGGCTCGGGTGCCTGGGGCGCGGTCGCACCGAAGTTGAGCGCGGGGGCGTAGCTGTCGGCGATCGACGGGGTACGGAACATGTCGTTGGAGAAGCCGTCGAACAGCGGCGGGTTGCCGTACCAGCCGTTGAGGGAGATGAACGCGCCGAAGCGGTCGCCGCGTTCGGCCGCGAGGTCGAGGGCGAGCTGGCCGCCGACCGAGCAGCCCATGAAGTACGGGTTGTCCAGGCCCAGGGTGTCGGCGATCGCGACCACCCAGTTGATCAGGCCGTCGCGGCCGGGGCGGTAGGTCTCCTCCCACCAGCGCACCCCGATCGGAGGCAGCGACTTGCCGTGGTAGGGCAGGTCGTAGGCGTACATCGTGAAGCGTTCCTGCATCCGCGGGTCGGCCAGCAGGTGGCGGTACTGGCGGCCGTCGGCGCCTGCGGTCGCCTGCAGCAGCAGCGGGATCGGGCCGTGGCCGGAGGTCTCGTAGTAGATCCGTGCCTCCTGGCCGTTCGCGGAGACGTAGACGTACCGTCCGACGGCGTTGTCCGTCTCACGGAAGGGGTCCTGGAAGGGTTTGCGGACCGGCGCGCCGGCCACCGTCTCGCGCACCACCTGGTACAGGCGGGACCAGCCGCTCTGCCACGGGGCGACGGTGCCGACGAAGTCGCCGACGACGCTCAGACCGCGGACCAGGCCGGCGGTGAAGCTCTCGTAGCCGACCGGGGGGACAGCAGCCGAGAACGCGGTCGACCAGAACTCGGCCGGCGCGGAGAAGGTCACATCGGCGGCGAGGTCCGTGTGCACGTCCTCGGCCCTGGCCGGGACACCGTCCTCGACCACCAGGTCGAACGCCCCCTCGGGCAGATCGAACCGGACGCGGCCGGAGTAGGTGCGCAGCTTGTAGGCCAGTTCCTTGTCGGAACCGGCCGCCGCGAGGAGCTTCTGTCGATCGATGAGAGCAGTCATGGGAGCCCGCTTCCTTACGTGCCGGGAGGGGAGGGAAGGGGCCGACGGGCCATGCCGTACGGCCATCCATTTCATGTCACACTGTGACTCGAAACTCGTGTCACCGTATGACACGAACCTGGGTGTGGCAATAGGCTGGGAAACGTGATGGAAATCAATGGCGGTCGAACGCTTGAACAGTCGCCTGCCGCCGGGTTCGCTAGCCTGGCCCGGTGAGGGACGAGAGCTGGGCCACCGGAGCGAGCGCTGCGCTGCTCGCCGCCGCACAAGGAGTCGCGGCGGTCACCGAGGAGCGGCGCGGTACGACCCTGCGCGACACCAGGAGCATCGCGCGCAGGCTCGGCACGAGCGCAGTCGCGCTCTTCGCCCAACGGGGCTTCGACGACGTGAAGGTCAGTGAGATCGCGGCGCACGCGGGGGTCACGTCACGGACGTTCTTCCGGTACTTCCCGTCGAAGGAAACCGTGATCCTCGACATCTGGGACCAGACGAACGCACGTCTCATGGAGCTGATCGAGACGGTGGGGGAACCCGAGGCCGAGGTGCTGCCGACGCTCACCGAAGCCGTCGTGACCTGGTGTCGCGAGTACGGGGACCTCTTCCCCGCCCTGGCTCCGATGACCGAGCAGTCCGAGACCCTCATGGCGGCCGTCAACCTCCGCACTGCCGTCTGGGAGGACCATCTCGCGGACGCGCTGCGTGTGCGGTACCCGGAACTCGACGAGATGGACGCCAAGGTGTGGAGTTCCACGACGATGGCCCTGCTCCGCCTCTTCCAACGCACCGCCCCCGCCCACGGCCTCAGTTACGCGGAGGCCGCCCAGGACGTCTTCGACCGGCTCGCAGCCCTGGCCTCAAGGAACTCGTCGCATCGGATCGCAGCCGGCTCCCGTCGCCCCAGCGACATCGCCTGACGCCCCGACTCCGGGCTCAGCCCTGCGCCCAGTGACGGTCGAGGGGCTCGTTCAAGATCTGCAGGGCCTGCTCGCGCAGCCGAGCCAGATCCTCCGTCGTGCCCTGGGGAAGAGCCGCCCAGTGGTGATGGGCGGCGCGCAGGGCCGTACCGACCCGCGCCTACGGCGAGAAAGGGGCGCAGGTCGGTGTCCGTGGCAGTGGGCGCTGTCGGGGGTGGAAGCGTTCGTCTCCGAGTGGAGATCAGGCTCGAAGGCGGTCACGTTTTCGAGGGTGCGTGGGTTTCGGACGACGCTGCGGTTGTTCGTCGAGTTCGTCACCGATCCCCGCTGTGGCCGGCCCGCGGAGTTTCAGACCCGATTCGGGACGGTCCCCTCGTAGATCTGCCATGAGTGGAACACCGTGACGCACTCGGCGGAGTCCGAGGGGCAGCCGGCGCGGCGGGCGTTGACCTACGGCAAGTTGCAGGCGCTGTTCGATGCCGCGAATGAGCGGGTTACGCACCCGGATCCTCGGCGGAGTCATCCACGAGTACAGGCATGCCGCGTGAGGTGCACCGATGACTTTTCGAGCGGCGCATGATCGGGCGACCTCGTCCACCTTCCGGGAGCAGA